>NC_022600.1:314986-629972 GCF_000484535.1 Gloeobacter kilaueensis JS1
ACGATCGGCGACAACGTTCATATGAGCCGCAACGTCACTATATATACAACTAATCACAACTTCACAGGTGCTGTCCTGCCTTACGACAATACTGACTTGCTAAAGCCGGTCACTATTGGCAAAAATGTCTGGATCGGCATGAATGTGTCAATTGTATCGGGTGTCCAGATTGGCGATGGTGCGATCATCGGCATGGGAGCCGTGGTGACACGGAATGTTCCTGCTCTCGCTATCGTTGGCAATCAGCCGATCCGTGTTCTCAAGCATAGAGATGCGGAGCACTACGAACAGCTAGAGCAGGCGCGCGAATACGGTGGTGTCAACGGCAAACCTTTAGCAAGAACGAATGTGCAACAGTTTGAGCCTAGTGCTGCGGATGCACAGATGTTTTTTGTTGCTACTGCCGAAGGGACGAGTAGCAAGATGATACATAATCTGCTTACTCAGCTGCCTGATGTTACCTGTATACACGAAGGAAGACCTCAGCTTGTGCGGCTTGCAACAGAGTTGGCCCACGGTTTGAAGCAAAAAGAGCAGGTTAAAGAAGAATTGAGGGCTCTCTACTGTAATAGCAGTGTTTTTTCGGGTTACTTGCACGGCGAGATCGATCACAAGTTGTGTCAGCTAATCGGCGTTTTGGCGGAATTGCTTCCGGCGGGTAAGATTATCTGGTTGATTAGAGATGGTAGGAACGCTGTAGCTTCAACCTGGACAGAGGGTTGGTTTTCCTGCGAAGAAGCCGAGCAGATCGTTCCAGTTAACTATAATTCTGGCAATCCAAAGCTACGGTGGATCAGCTATCGTCTGGATGGGGCAAAGTGTGGTTGTTTCAGTGAAGAAGAGTGGAATCGGCTGTCTACTTTTGAGCGCAACTGCTGGTATTGGTCCTACAGCAACCGAGAAATCGAGAGGCAACTTTCTTCACTTCCTGCTTCGCGAAAGGCGTTCTTTCGGCTAGAGGAACTGCAGACACAGCTCGGTAATTGGCTCACTTTTTTGGGACTTCAGCAACAGCAGGATCTATCTTTGATCGCACCAACCCAGGGCACTGGTGCTCCGGGCTGGCAGAGTTGGCAGGCAGATCAGATCGCTGCTTTTGAACGCCAGTGCGCTGGGGAGATGGACCGCTGGTACCCTGGCTGGCGACGAGGGACTCCCTGGCAGGTGGGTCATCCATCAAAAGCAGAACCGCTCCCGTCCTGATAGAAAGCGGCCACAGAATTTTGCTCTGTAGCCGCTTTATGGGATGTGTTTTTTCTCGATTTTAGGGGAAGGAGACATCCTGCCAGTCTGGAGAAGCAAAGTACCAGTTGCTCACTCCCATCTGGTGGTTGTTCACATCCAGTCCGGCATGAGGAGCGGTCGGGTTGATCCAGTAGTCTGCGCCAATCTGCACCAGCACCGGACCGGTAATCTTCAAGCGGCCCTTCACCGAGCAACTGCTCACCGTGTTCGCCGCAAAGGATGGACGCGGATAGGCCGTTCCATAAAAATGCCAGACTTTGTCCGCTGCCGTGGTCGGTGTAAATGTCGTCGAGTTGTTGGCGGCGTTGTAGCTCCAGGGCATCGGGTCGTGGGCGTCGTTGTTGCCGTACCAGGGGTCGCGCACGTAAAGACCACCTGCCATTGTTCCCTCGTCGTGCTGCATCAAGGTATTCTTGCCGCTCACGACGCACCACAGCTCCATGTAGTCGATCTCCACACTGCCTGGACTGCTCGGCTGGTTGGTATCGACGATCGACTGGCCCCAGTAGGTCGCAGACGTCCAGCCGGACGGGGCAGATGTCGGGCTATCGACATAAGCCGAACCGCTCGGCACATCCGCTGGTACCCCGGCGTCCGGCAGGGTAAAGTTCTGGCTGGTGCTCACCTGGCTATCGCCCATTGAGAGGGTGATAGGTCCACTTCTGGCGGTAGTAGGAACAGTTGCTGTCACCTGGCTGGAGGAGTCCCAGGTGTACTCGCCATAGGCCGGGTTGCCGTCTGCTCCTTGAAAGGCAACGCTGGTAACGTTGATGAGGTTAGTGCCTTTGATGACGACCTGGGTGTAGATGGTGCCGTTAGTGGGTGAGAAACTGCTGATGCTGGCAGGGGCACTGCTGAAGGAGGAACTGCTGGTGGCGGTGCCGGTGCTGGTTTTGACAGTGACGGGTCCACTGAAGTTGCCGGTGGGTGTGGTGGCTGTGATCTGGTTGGTGGAGTTGATGGCGTAGGTGAGGTAGGTGTTGCCGACTTTGACGGAACTGGCACCGTTGAGGTTGGAGCCTGTGACGATGAGTTGGGTACCGGGAGGGCCGCTGGTGGGTGAAACACTCGTAATCGATGGTGTAGGCGTGATGAAGGTAAAAGGCGTGGAACTGGAGGCTTGAGCGATGCTGGTTTTGACGACGATGTTGCCGGTTGTAGCGTTACTGGGCACAGTGGCCGTAATCTGGCTATCAGAGTTAACAGTGTAAGTGGCATAGCCGTTGCCAAACTTGACAGAGTTGGTGCCGCTATAAAAGCCTGCGCCCTTGATGACGACCTGGGTTCCTGGCAAACCACTGGTGGGTGAAAAGCTGCTGATATTGGCAGAGACCGTGAAGCCACTGCTGCTACTTATATAAGAGCCACCAATGTTGGCAACGATGTTGCCAGTTGTAGCACTGCTGGGCACAGTGGCCGTAATCTGGCTATCAGAATCAACAGTATAGGTGGCATAGCCATTGCCAAACTTGACGGAGCTGACGCCGTTATAAAAACCGGAGCCTTTGATCGCAACCTGTGTACCCGTCGAACCATTCGTTGGAGAGAAGCTGCTGATCGTGGCAGCAGTCTGAGCGAGGGCAGAAGACGGAGGAAGATTGAAGGAGAAAGTCTGGATGGAGGCAGCCGTTGCATTCAAAGCGAGCAAAGCAGCAGCACAGACGGAAACTCGATGAAGTACAGACATGGATGACCTCTAACACGAAGGTAGATGCAAATAGACACACGAAAACCGCGTTGTTCTGATGAACCTTCTGGTATTCAGTGAGTTCATTCAGCAGGATTGGGCAAAGCTAATAGTTGCTCTGGCCATCGGTTAATTGATGGGCTTTCGTCTCGGTTCTTTTGTTATTCGTATTCTGCAATCTGAAACATGATAGACACTACCGTCATCCGACTAACTTTAGGGACTCATAAAATTCCTGGCAGCTATCCGCCTGGTTAGCTCCTGCAAGCCCAAACTCTGCTGCAGAAGGGTACCGATACAGCCCAAATAGGACAGCCACCTGGCCAACCATCAGCAATGGGTCGGCATCTCGGGTGAATCTCTCAGGTGGCAGTTCTGGCTTCTACCGTTCCATCCGTCCAGCGTCCGTATTATCCTGGTGAGAATTGCTCACTCAGTCACAGCGACTCCGGAACAGTGGCTCAAAAGGAAGGAGATGGATACGTGAGAAAGGCTTTGATCACAGGCATAACCGGCCAGGACGGCTCGTACCTCGCCGAGTTCTTGCTTGAAAAAGGCTACGAGGTACACGGACTGCGCCGCCGCTCCAGTAGTTTCAACACTGGCCGCATCGACCATCTCTATCTCGATCCCCACCAACCGGAGGCACGCCTTTATCTGCACTACGGCGATCTATGCGACGGCACTGGCCTGCGGCATCTTGTTGAGCAGATCCAGCCGGACGAGGTCTATAACCTGGCCGCCCAGTCCCACGTCGCTGTCTCCTTCTTGCAGCCTGAGTACACGATCGAGGTAAATGCCACCGGCACCCTGCGATTGCTGGAGGCGGTGCGCGATCTGTGTGATCGCAGTGGCAGGCAGGTGCGCTTTTATCAGGCGGGTACCTCGGAGATGTTCGGTTCTAGCGCGCCTCCCCAGTCGGAGATAACACCCTTTCACCCCCGCTCACCCTACGCCGTCTCGAAGGTGGCAGCTTACTGGCAAACGGTCAACCACCGCGAAGCCTACGGCCTGTTTGCCTGCAACGGTATCCTGTTCAACCACGAGTCGGAGCGGCGCGGCGAAACGTTCGTCACGCGTAAGATTACTCGGGCTGCCACGCGCATCAAACTCGGTCTGCAGGAGCATCTGTACCTGGGCAATCTCGGTGCACGGCGCGATTGGGGCCACGCCCAAGATTATGTACGGGCCATGTGGCTGATGCTGCAGCAGGATGCCCCGGACGACTATGTCGTCGCCACCGGTGAGTCCTACGCAGTGTCGGACTTTGTTGAGCGGGTATTTGCGCGCCTGGAACTCGACTGGCAGGAGCATGTGCGGGTAGATCCGCGCTACTTTCGACCGGCAGAGGTGGAGTTTTTGTGGGGCGACCCGGCCAAAGCCCAGCAGCGTCTGAACTGGCATCACCACGTCAGCATCGATCAGCTAGTAGAGCGGATGGTCACCAGCGACCTGATGCTTGCCCAGCGCGAGAAAGTACTAAAAGAAGCAGGTGTGCTCGGCTCTGCGACTGGTTCTGCTTATATGTTCTAAGGAGGAAATGCCGGTGAGCGATGCTTAATGAGGGGTCTAAGCGATGAGCGAGCTTCAAGATCAGCGAGCCAAAATTTATGTTGCTGGCCACCAGGGTCTGGTAGGCAGTGCAATTTTGCGCCAATTGAACAAACTTGGATTTTCAAATATTGCGACCCGCACCAGCCACGAACTGGATCTGCGCGATCAGGCTGCGGTCAACACTTTTTTTGAGGCGGAGCGACCAGATTATATTTTTTTGGCAGCGGCTCGCGTCGGCGGCATTCTTGCAAATAGCACGTATCCGGCCCAGTTCATCTATGACAATTTGATGATTGCGACCAATGTCATTCATGCAGCCTGCGTCTACAAAGCTCGCAAGCTGCTGAATCTTGGCAGTAGCTGCATCTATCCAAAACTGGCACCGCAGCCGCTCAAAGAGGAATACCTGCTGACAGGACCACTGGAACCGACCAACCGCGCCTATGCCCTGGCCAAGATTGCAGCCATCGAGCTTTGCGATCACTACCGCACCCAGTATGGCTGTAATTTTATCTCGGCAATGCCCACCAACCTTTACGGCCCCGGCGACAACTTTGATCTCCAGTCCTCCCACGTTCTGCCCGCGTTGATGAGTAAGATCGTTGCTGCTAAACACGCTGGCGCAGCGGCAGTGGAAATTTGGGGAACAGGCCAACCCCTGCGGGAGTTTCTGTACGTCGATGATCTTGCGGATGCTTGCATCTTTTTGATGAAACACTTCGACGATCCTGGGCCAATCAACGTGGGTACCGGGGTCGATCTGAGCATCAGGAATCTTGCTGAACTGATCTGCGAGATCGCCGACTACGGCGGTGAGCTGGTCTTTGACAGCAGCAAGCCGGACGGCACACCGCGCAAGTTGATGGACGTCTCACGGCTGACAGCGATCGGTTGGCAGGCCAGAACGAGCCTCCGTGAAGGCATTCAAAAGACACTGGCGTGGTATTTGTCGGAGCACAGGCTCTCAGGACTACTATCAAAAACTTCCTGATCGGGGTGGCTCACTGTCGAGCTGATGATTCTGGTTGTACGAGCTTTGTGCAATACGGCAACCAGGATCGCGCTCAGCCTGAATGCGCGTACCGGCCCACTTGAGCTTTTCGCGCAGGGTGCGGAAGTAGGAGTGGCGCTCCTCAAGGATGACAAGACGCGCCGGATGGCGGGCCGCTTCGATGCGCACCGTCTGGCAGGGATGGATGGCTGCAGCGAGGGTGCCGTCGCTCCAGAGCTTGATGTTAAGGTCCGGGTCGTAGAGGGGGGCAACTTCGATGATCCCGGTAGCCGGTAGGACGACCGGGCGGCTCGACAACGAGAGCGGGCAGATGGCCGTGATCGTAATCGCCTCCAGCGAAGGAGCGACGATCGGGCCGTTTGCCGCCACGGTGTAGGAGGTGGTGCCAGTCGGGGTTGAGATGAGCAGGCCGTCGCCGTGGACCTGATCGACCACTTCGCCGTTGATCGCAAGCTCAAGGATGATGCTGGTGAGACGACTCTCGCCTGCGATCTTGAGGCAAAATTCGTTGAGGCAAAAAAACGGTTGCCACTCCGGCAGTGGAGCCGCACCGGTGAGCTGCGACTGCAACATCATTCGCTTTTCGATCTCGTAGTCACCTGCGAGCAACCGCTCCCAAAAAGGCGGCGTCAGCACCTCCGGCGGCTGGGTCAAAAAGCCCAGGTGGCCGCCGACGTTGACCGCCAAGATCGGCACATCGACCGTCGAGAGGTGCCGAGCGGCAGCCAGAGCCGAACCATCGCCTCCCAGCACGATGGCCAGATCGATCTGGCCATCGGTGGCGTCGAGAAAATCAGGATAAGGGTTGCAGCGCGGACCGGCAGGCCCGGTGTACACCTGACAGCCCGCCCGCCTGAGTAGCGCCTCGCACTGCTCAGCCTGGGCTTTGCTGCGCGCATCGTCGCCCCGGTAAGCGATCACCACCTGATCAAAAAAAGACATGCAGAGTTGGCCTCAGTTGCTGCATTAGGTAGCCCTTAACACAGCATATCCAACCCGGACACGGGTGTACTGGGACGAGACACCCTTCTTGCAGGATGAACGGCGAACAGTACCTCAATCATCCGATGTTCGGATTACTCTATCTCATCTGCCCGGCAGGGGAGGGAGCGGCGCTGTATTCGACGCTCTACACCCAGCAGATGTTTTTTCTGGTCGTCACGGGCGCAGCCCCTTCCTTTGAACCTGTGGGCCGCGAGCAGGCCCGCCGGGTGGTCGAGAACCGGATCAAACTCTTGCGCACCCTCAAAGGCGGCTACGACGAACTTGAGCGTCTCAGCCAGTTTCAGCAGCGCCACTTTTAGACAAAGCGGGCGAGCAATTCGCCGGTCTGCCAGGCGGTGTGCTCCCAGCTAAACTGAGTAGCGCGCACCAGACCCCGCTCGCGCAGTTCGGTGCGCAGGCCGGGTTCAGTCAAAATGCGCTGCATCGCGTCGGCAATCGCCTCCACCCGGTAGGGATCGACCAGCAGGGCGGCACCGGTGGCAATCTCGGTCAGCGAAGCAAGATTCGAGGTGATCACCGGTGTGCCGCAGGCCATCGCCTCCAGGACCGGTAGCCCGAACCCTTCCCAGAGGGTCGGGAAAAGCAGCGCCTGGGCGGATTCGACCAGGGCCGGCAGCTGGGCGTAAGGAACGTAATCGAGAAAGCGAACGCGCCTCTGGAGGCCCAATCGATCGATCTGGGCCACCAGGGGCGGTCTTTGGCGCAGATCCTGGGGGCCTGCGATCCAGAATTCGTAGTCGTCTGCCCGCAGACGGGCGAACGCCTCGATCATGCGCGCCAGATTTTTGTGGCGGTCCTGGCGGCCCACGTAAAGAAAATAGTTGCCCTGATCCAGCCCACGGGGATAAAAGTGCGCCGCGTCGTGGGCCAGTGCGATCGGCGTGATCTTGTGGGCAGAGATGCCGTAGAAGCGGATGATGTCGCTGGCAGTCGCCTTTGAGTCGCACAGGATATGCTCGGCGCGCTCCAGCACGCGTGGCACGTAGTACTGGAAGTAGCGCGTCAGCAGAGACGGGAACGGCCCTGGAAAACGCAGCGGGATGAGATCGTGGACGGTGACCACCGAGCGGCACTGGGCACTGAGGGGACTTTCTGGCAGCGGTGAGAAGAGCAGATCGGCTTTGAGAGCCCGGTAGAGCGCCGGCAGGCGGGTCTGCTGCCAGCCCAGGCGCGCCAGATGCCCCCAGCGCCCGCCATCGGAGGCGAGAAAGGCCGGTACGGCACAGCAGGGATATGGCTCGACCGCTCGGGGCGAAAACAGCGTCACCAGATCGCCCCAGTCGAGGTGAGCGAGCAGATTGAGGGCGTAGGTGCCAAGACCTGTCGGTTTCTCGGGCAAAAAGGCCAGGTTGATGCAAAGATGCGCCCTGACCATTACCCATCAATCCGGTCATGGACATCGCAAGCGACTGGCACGGCTGGTCCCTCAGGCATGAATGAGGTCGGGGAAGACCTGCTGGACAGCCGGATGTACCAGCCGGCCATGGGCAATATTGATGCCCAGCGCCAGGGCCGGATCGTGGTCGGTGGCGGCTGGAAAGCCGAGTTCTGCCAGCTTGACAACGTAGGGCAGCGTGGCGTTGGTGAGCGCCTGGGTGGCTGTCCAGGGCACCGCCCCCGGCATATTCGGCACGCCGTAGTGCAGGACACCCTCGTCGATATAGACCGGCGCGGAGTGGGAAGTAGGCCGCAGCGTCTCCACGCAGCCGCCTTGATCGACGGCGACATCGACGATCACAGAGCCACTGCGCATCCGACGCACCACCTCGCGGCTCACCAGCTTGGGGGCGCGCCGCCCGGTGACGAGCACTGCCCCGATGAGCAGGTCTGCCCCCGGCACGACCTGCTCGATCGTCTGGCGGGTGCTGAAGAGCAATTCGACGCGCGAGCCGAAGAGATCCTCAAGGTAGGCCAGCCGATCGAGGCTGACATCGAGGATCGTTACCCGTGCTCCCATCCCGACGGCGATGCGGGCCGCCTCGGTGCCGACGATGCCGCCGCCTAAGATAACGACGTGACCAGAGGCCACCCCCGGCACGCCACCCAGGAGCACGCCCCGGCCTCCCTGCTGCTTTTCGAGAAAGCGCGCACCGAACTGAACGGCCAGACGGCCAGCGATGGCACTCATCGGCGTAAGCAAGGGCAGCCGTCCGTCGGCCAGAGCCACCGTCTCGTAGGCGATGCAGGTGGTGCCTGACTGAAGCAGCGCTTCGGTCAATTCGCGGCTGGCTGCCAGGTGCAGGTAGGTAAAAAGAATCTGGTCCTTGCGCAGCAGAGGGTACTCGGCTAGCAGGGGCTCTTTGACCTTGACGACCATCGGCTGCTCGTAAACGGCGGCAGCGTCGGGGGCAATCTGGGCTCCCGCTTCGATGTAGTCTTGATCGCTAAAGCCAGAACCGATCCCCGCCTGCGTCTCGATGGCAACCCTGTGGCCATGATCTGTAAGGGCGCGCACCGCTGCTGGCGTGAGGCCGATGCGAAATTCTTGATCTTTGATCTCTTTTGGAACACCAATGTGCATGGAGGGACCGTTAACTCAAGGTATCTTTGAGAACCGTCCGGGCTGCCAGATGCTTGAGGGTCGTCTGCAGAATGTCGATCTCGCGCTGGAGGCGCTGGGAAGTGTTCTGCAGTTCCAATAGAGCCTGTTGCTCTTCTGCGGCACCGTAGAAACTTCCCCCGATCCAGTAGGAAAGTTCCAGAGGATCCTCCGGCAGTGTCGGCAGCGGGATGGGCTTCTCCATCAGCTTACTGGACAGGCGCACCACATCGGCGAGAAGTTTCTTTGCCTCGAAACTCAGCGCCGAGAGATCCGACTCCAGGGGCTCATCTTCTAACCACTGTACAAGTCCGACCCGATAGGGCTTCTGGCGGGTATATTCGAGCACTCTGAAACGCTTGACACCCACGGTCATCACGTTCATGCGGTGATCCGGCAGGCGATCGACCTGGGTGATCTCAGCACAGCAACCCACCCGCGCCGGCTGCCTGGCCTCTCCATCCCACAAGAGCACCCCGAAGCGGCAATCGGTGTCGAGCACCGTGTTCATCATCATCCGGTAGCGCGGCTCGAAGATATGCAGCGGCAGGGGGCGTCCTGGAAACAGCACAACATCTGGCAAAGGAAATAGCGGCAGCTCCTGGACGGCGAGTGAGAATGAAAGACTCATTACTGACCAAACTCCAAACGGGCTTGCTGGACCAGTTCGACGGTGACGAGGTCCGCCCCGCTGGCACGGGCCAATTCCTCGATGCGCAGACGGGCCTGGGAGCGGACGAAAAAAGGAATGTTCCGCAGCTTGACAAGTGCCTGCGGCGTCCAGCGCAGCTCGTCCATCCCCCCTACATTTTTCTCTTCGAACAATTCAGGATGCACGTCTTAGCCCTCCTGTGTTCCTTCATTCTAAACCCCTGTTACATTCTCGAAACCGGACCCGGTGCGCCCCCGCCTCCGTCCTGATGACAAACGTCCTCAAAAGCCCTAAAATAGAGAGCAAGACGCCAAAGACATAAAAATTGCCAAAAACATCGGCGGGCTGAAGAGCGGTTGTAGGCGGATTCTGCCCGCCCGCCACCCGGTGTTCCTCTTGCAGGCGGTTGACGCCGGTGGGCAGGCCAAATAAAGTGTTCCATATCCGATATCCGCAGCTTCGGGCACTAGATGCGGATTTTCGATATTTCGGATAGGCAGCATTTGAGGAGCACACGCTATGGCGATGGATGGGGCAGGAAGCCTGGAGCAGCAGATGGTGCTTTCGGAAGCCCAGAAGGCGGTGCTTCAAAAGTATCTCGTCGCGGACGAGCACAGCTGGGAAGAGGTCTGTCGGCGCGTCTCGCGCTTTGTGGCCAGTGCAGAGAAAACGCCTGAGCTGCAGCGCGAGTGGGAGCAAAAGTTTTACTCGGTCCTGGCACCGATGAAGATGATTCCGGGCGGCTCGATCCTGGCCAACTCCGATCATGGCACCCACGGCCTGCTCAACTGCTTCGTGCTCTCCGCCGAGGACAACATTCAAGACATCGCCAAACTGGTCACCGACGCCATCCTCACCACCAAGTTCAGGGGCGGCGTCGGCATCAACATCGGTGCAGAAGGCCAAAAAGGCTATATTCGTCCCAAGGGCTTCCCCTTCGCCGATGGCAAGGCGCTCGGGCCGTGCGCCGTTCTGGACATGATTTCCGAGACTTCCAAGAAGATCACTACCGGAAATAAAAGTCGCAGAGGTGCATTTATGTTCTCAATGCACTGGAAGCATCCGGACGTGCAGGAATTTGTTCAGGCAAAGACCCAGTCGGTAATGGACGCCCAGGCCGCCCGCCAGTTACTCGAACAGATGGCGGAGCTGGTGGTCGATAGGAGCCTGAGCGACGAGCAAAAAAATGCCCGGCTCGCTCAGATTCGATCCGAACTCGGCACCGCCTGGAAAGAAACCCACCTCTCGCCCCAGGGCACGCGGGACCGGCGCTGGCACAACGCCAATATCTCCGTGCAGGTGGACGACGAATTTTTTGAGCGGCTCGATGCGGGCGATCCAGCGGTCGTCGAACTGTGGGACAAAATTGCCGAATTTGCCCACGACACCGCCGATCCGGGTCTCCTGCTAAGTGACAACGCCAGGCGGCGCTCGCCGCTAAGAAATTTCATTACAACTACCAATCCTTGCGGCGAAATTTGGCTCCCTCCGAACTCTGCCTGCAACCTCGGTTCGATTGTGATCTCTCGATTTGTGTATCACACCGAGCAGGGCGCACAGCTCGACTGGGACGATCTGGGCCGGACGATCGAGATTTCGACGCGCTTTCTCGACGACGTGCTCGATGTCGCCGAATTTGCCACCCCGGCCCAGAAGCACAACGTCCGTCAGGTCTTTCGCCAGCTGGGCCTGGGGATCATGGGTTGGGCGGACTGGCTGAAGGTGCGCCGCATTCCCTACGACTCGCAGCTGCACCTGCAGGAGATCGACCGTGTGGGCCGATTTATTGCCGAGCGGGCCTACCGCGCCTCCGAGGCACTGGCAGCCGAGAAGGGTACCTGCGGCATCTGGGATGCGATCAAGGACGTGCGCACCGGCAATCCCTTCGAGCGCTGGACCGACGCTGCGGGCAACTTTTACAGCGGCGATGAGGCAGCAAGGGTAAACCTGCCGCTCACCCAAATGCCCCGGCGCAACTCGACGGTTCTGTCGATCGCTCCTACCGGTTCGATTGCCCAACTGGCGGCCTGCTCCTGGGCCTTCGAGCCCGACTTTGGCCTCACCATCTGGAAGCAGGTCTACGTCGATGCTTCGCGCTCCCAGCAAAATTGGGTACAGATTCTCAGCCCCTACGTCGAGGATTTGCATCTGAGCGAAGCCGATCGCGATCTGGTGCTCAAGACCGGCTCCCTGCAGGGGACAGCCTTTGCTCTTGCCCAGCCGGAGGAAGCAGCGGCCTTCAAGATCTCGCGCGAGATTCCCTGGCAGTGGCACGTACTGGCCCAGGGCCGCTGGCAGCAGTGGGTCGATTCGTCGATCTCAAAGACGATCAACTGCAGCGGCGAGACCACCGTCGAAGAGATCAAGGAGATGTACCGCTTTGCTGAGCGCAACGGCCTCAAGGGGATCACCGTCTACCGCGAAGGCACCCTCGAATCGGAACCGGTCAAGATCGGGGCGATCGAGGATGACAAACCGGCGATCATCCTGCCCACCCAGATAAGCAACAACGGCAACGGCAACGGCAACGACCCGATGCTGCCCCGGCCCTTCCTGGCGGGCGATGTCAGGCCGGCGATGCTCGACGAGGAGGTGTCCCAGGCGGCTTCGCTCATCGGCATTCACTACGATGACGGGCCGATGTACCTGAGCGAGCAAGCGCCGATCGATGACTGGACCAGCAGCGAGTTCAAGGGCGGCTGCGGCGGCGGTGTGCTGCACTACCAGATCTGGAGGCGCGAGAACGGTCGCAGGCTGCTGGTGGTGCGCAGCGACTCCTACTCCCAGTGCTTCATCAAAAATTGAATCCCCGGCCCGCCTGGAGCTGATCTGGAGCCTCAATTTTGTCCGGTTAGCTTGGTATGCTTGGATCTTGGATGCTTGTCGCCCAGGGGGCGGAGCTTTCAGATTCACGGTGCGTGTCTACCGGCTACAGGAGGGCCAATGGAACTCGGATCTGTCACTCATAAGGAATTGTTCTGTCGCAGCATCATCGATACGCACAAGCAATACGATCCACTGGAGATGCCCTGGCCGGAACTGGACGAGCCGGCCCTTGAACTGGTGCGCAGCATTCCTTTTTGGGAGGAAGCACTCTACCGCGAAATTCAGGCGGGCCGCCTGGTGAGCGCCTATGCCGAGACTGTAGACGATCCGCTCGTGCGCGAGGCGATCGCCATGCAGGGCGTCGAGGAGACCCGCCACGCCCGCTTGATCGAGGGGCTGATGCGCACCTACGACATCAAAGTTCGCCTGCGCCCGGTCGAGCCACTGCCTGCCGACCTCGAAGACGCTTTTATGGCCCTCGGCTACGAGGAGTGCCTCGACTCGTTCTTTGCCTTCGGCATGTACCGTCTGGCCGCCGACGCCCATATCTTTCCTGAAAAGATCTTCGCTATCTTCAACCAGCTCATCGACGAAGAAACGCGCCACAACCTCTACTTCATCAACTGGGCTGCCTACCACCAGATTCGCACGGGCCAGGGAGCAGAAATCATCCGTTCGTTGCGCTCGCTCTGGTACTACGGCCAGGCGCTGACCCGGCTGGTCAGCGGCTTTGCAAGCGGGACTGCCAATTCACCCGGATTTACCGCCCACGGCATCTCATCTTTTGCAATCGACCTGACTCCCGAAAAATTCATCCGCACCTGCCTCCAGGAGCAGGAGCTGCGGATGACAGCCTTCGACAGGCGGCTGTTGCGCCCCCAGCTGATGCCGACTCTGGCCGGGCTCGCCTCTCAGCTTCTCTCACTGTGGCCCTCCCCCCAGCCCCACTCCAGATCGGCGTAGAGGACCCCTGCAGCCCCACCGCAACCTTGTCTTAATCTTCCCTTCAACGAATCATTACCTTTAGCTATTACGCTAGCAGTAGTGTGCGAGGAGAAGAGATGCTCCAAGCGATCGCGTTGGCCTGGTTGTTGCTGGTTATCGGTGATGGCGTTTCTACTTTCTGCTATCACGTTCCTGAACACGTCCTCGGTCGATTGCACGTCCAGGTCCACCACGCCCCGCGCAAAAACTTTCGCCACTACGCGGTGCTATCTGGAAAACCGGTGGTAATGCTCGACGGCATTCTCGGGGCATTGCCCTACCTGCTGGTGGCGGCAGTGTTCTGGCCGCTGAGCGGGCCGGGGGTGCTTCTGGGTCTGGCCTTCGGGCAATTTCACGTCTGGTGGCGGCATACGACGGCCCTGGGCTGGCAGACGCCCAGAGCAATTGCAAAGCTGTGCGGCTGGCTTGGGATCACCACACCCGAGCAGCACTGGCAGCACCACTGCAACAGCTATACGGCCTACGGCGACATCTTTACCTTCTTTGACGCTCCCGCTCGCCTCTGGCTGAGGCAACTGCGGCGCTGGCGGCTCAACCGACGGCGCTACTTTTTTGCTGGTTGAAGCGTATCCAGACCGCTGGGGTAAAAGGCAAAGGCTCCGGCAGCGGCCAGGGCCAGCATTCCTGCCACGGGCCCGACCAACTGGATGCCGAGGGGATGGGCCGGGGTATAGCCGAAGGTGGCCTGCAGCCAGCCGAACTGGGCTGCCGCCAGGCCGTAGCTCACCTTGATCAAAAAACCCTGCAGGCCAAAGAACAGAGCGGCCCGCCCCTGGCCGCTGGGCAGGCTGTCCTGCTCGGCCTGCTCGGCCACCAGCGGATTTTGAACGGCACTCAAGATGCCCAGGGGTAAACCGAGGGCGGCAAAGATGAGCGAGGCCCAGCCCGTGGGAGAAAGCCCGCCCACCGACTGGCCAATCGTCGCCAGCAGCGGCAATAGACAGGCAAACAGGACGAGCGCCACGAGCATGATCTGCCGTTTGCCCAGCTTCGGCGTGAGGACGCGGGCAGCGAGCACAGAGAGGAGCGTCGTCGCAAACAAGATGCCCAGATAGGTTGCTGCCGCCTCCTTCGGCTGGCCCAGTAGAACGGTGACAAAGTACGTCGCTCCCGTGCGCACCATCGAAAAGCCCAGCCAGAAAACAAACAACATCGCCACCAGAGCCCGGAAGCCCCGGTTGCCCAGCAGGATCGTCCCCATTTCTTTTAAGGCCAGTCCCCCCGCTGCCACCGTCGGCAATTGCCGCACCGAAAGGGCACAGAGCACCATGACAGCGACTGCGCCACCGACAAAGAACAGGGCCGTCACCGGCAGGCGGCCTCCCAGGTACTTGAGGGCGATGCCGGAGAGCACCTGACCCACCAGTACCGCCACCAGAATCAACAGCGCCTGGGTGTTGGTGAGGCTGACCTGCTTGCCGGGGCTCTCGGCCATAGTCGGGATGAGGCCCAGGTAGGGCACGATAAAGCACGCCTGGCCCACGGTCATCAAAGGCAGCAGACCAAAAAGCCAGACGCCGATCCCCCCGCCTGTCTGAATAAATTCGGGAAGCCAGAATAAACCCATACCCACACCGCCGAAGACAATCGCCCCGAGCGCCAGAAAAAGCCAGGGCCGCCCTGATCGCGCTGCCCAAAAACCGACCAGCGGATTGGCCACCGCCTCCAATACCCGTGCGGCCAAAAAGGCATTGCCAAAACTCTGGGGATCGACGAGCCCCGCGCCCCGCTCCACCGGCGGCACGAAGAAGATTGTCAGCCACGTCTGCAAAAAAGCGTCGGCCACCGTGTAGCCGAAGACCCCCAGCAGGTAGGGCCAGATCGATAAACGCACCGGAGCGCTCATGCTCTCAGAATGCCCCGATTTCACCTCGATCGCAGTCGGGAAGACGACAACGATATATAAAGTATGTCTTATTCTCAGCCGTTCTGCAAAATTTTCCTCAACAGCATCTAAACATTATTAAAGTTCACAAAAAATTTGCTCACGCTGCGTCCGATTAACCCTTGCGGTAGATGGCGCACAGGCGATTCGGTTTGCTGATCTGCGCCTTGAATAGAAAGTTTGCCGGAACGTTGATCACGACGTACTCGCTGGACTTGTAGTAGGGCTCGAACTCGCGGGCCATGCCGTAGGGTGTCTGGGGGCTGTAGGGCACCGGCTGAAAAAGTAACTCCGTAAACTGCACCGCCGGTAAGCCGGTCGCAGCACAGATCTGAGCAGAGAAAGCCTCACCTGTGAGCAGGGCAAAGAGGGTCTCTTTTGCTTCCGGCTCCAGGACAAAGGCTCCGTCAAAGTGCATCGGACGCAGGTTCATGGGCTTATTCTCAGCGCACTGTTATCTTGCCACGGGTCTGAGGAGCAGACCAGATCTGCCGTTTCGTTGTACCGCCCAATCTGGCAATGCCGTTAGCCTGGAGGGACGTAGGGTTTGTGCGATGGGCCGCTGGCAACTGCCTAAAATTCCAACTGCGCCTTTTTGTCCCTCCGAGATCGAGGGGACGGTTTCTGTGCCGGAAGGGGCGAATACCTGGCAGCGCTTTTTGGCCTTTCTGGGGCCGGGCTATCTGGTGGCGGTGGGCTACATGGACCCCGGCAACTGGGCCACCGACATTGCCGCCGGATCGCAGTTCGGCTATGGGCTATTGTCGGTAATCTTGATTTCAAACTTTATTGCGGTGCTGCTCCAGACCCTCAGCGTCCGCCTGGGACTGGCCACCGGCCTCGATCTGGCCCAGATGTGCCGGGCCCAGTTTCCGGCCCGCCTCAACTTTGTGCTCTGGGTCTTCGCTGAGATCGCGATTGTCGCTACGGACCTGGCGGAGTTGCTGGGAAGCGCCCTTGCGCTCAAATTGCTCTTTGGCCTGCCGCTTGCCTGGGGAGTCTGCCTTACTGCCCTCGATATCGTCGTCGTTCTCGCTCTGCAGAGCCGGGGATTTCGCTGGCTGGAGGCGATGATTATCGGCCTCATCGCCACGATTGGCCTGTGCTTTATTGCTGAGATCGTCCTTGCAAAGCCGGACTGGGGAGCGGTGGCGGCGGGTTATCTTCCCCAACTCAGCATCGTCGAAAATCCCGGCAAGCTCTACCTCGCCATCGGTATCCTGGGGGCGACGGTGATGCCCCACAACCTCTACCTGCACTCCGCCATCGTCCAGACCCGTGCCTGGGACAAGGACAAGCGCGAGGCGGTGCGCTTTGCGACGGTCGATTCTACCATCGCCCTCTTCGCTGCCCTGCTCGTCAACTCGGCGATCTTGATCGTGGCGGCGGCCAGCTTTCACTTTCGGGGCTACCAGCAGGTGGCCGAAATTCAAGATGCCTATCGCCTCCTGGCACCGCTACTGGGCACCGGGGCAGCGAGCTTTTTGTTTGGCCTTGCCCTGCTCGCCTCTGGCCAGAGTTCGACTTTTACCGGTACCCTCGCAGGCCAGATCGTCATGGAAGGATTTCTCGATCTGCGCATTCCCTGCTGGCTGCGGCGGCTGTTGACCCGTGCCCTCGCGATCATTCCCGGCCTGTGCGGCATCTTGATCTTTGGCGAGGGCAGCATCGGCAAGATGCTCGTGCTCAGCCAGGTGATCTTGAGCCTGCAGTTGCCCTTCGCTGTCTTTCCGCTGTTGCTTTTTACGGCGAACCCGGCTTTGATGGGCCGCTTCACCAGCCCCGCCTGGATACAGGCGTTCGCCTGGATGGCCGGATTCGCCATCGCCGGGCTGAACGCCTGGCTTTTGATCCAGATTCTGTTTGTCTCGAATCCGGCTGTCTAGGAAATCCCCTGATCCTTGCCCTGACCCAACCGAAATCAGGCGCAACGACCGGCTGAAGTTGGTGAGTTTGGCCACCCCTTGCCCTGGGACGAAGGGGCAAAGGGAGGGAGCGGACGATGATTTATCGGTTTCTGAGACTGCCTGGTTCTTATAGAATCCGACTTTTTGGAAAATCCGAAGTTGGCAGATGAAGACTGTTTGCTCTGGACCAGGGTTTTAAAAGATTCATCAGCCTGGACAGTGGTTGAGAACGTATGGCAAAAACTTTATCTATGCCTCAAATTCTGGAGCTGTTTCTACCGGAATGCGTACTACCAAATACTGAGGCGGCAGCAGTCCTGGCGGACAGAGAATTATCTCACACTATCGACGGATGTAAGCGCAACAACTTCTCGTGAAGCTGGAAAGAGAACGAATTTTGCTCCCAAAGCCAGGAGGTTCTTATGGCAATCGGTACAAGCGATACCGTTGCAGCCCATGGCAATCATCGAGTCAGTATCGAGATTGCCGCGCCTCCAGAGCTTGCCTACGCACTCTGGACGCAGTTTGAAAAATTCCCCCGCTATTTCCGTCATATAGAGGCGGTAAGAGTGGATCCGAGCAACCGTCTGCTCCAGCAGTGGACCGGCAAGTTTCTTGGCACCAGCCAGACCTGGAACGCCGAAATTACCAACCTCACCCCCAACCGGATCATTGCCTGGCGCTCGGTAGACGGTTTCGAGAACAGCGGCTCGCTCACCTTCGAGCGCAACGAGGCGACCGAGCCCGCCGGTGAGGGCACGACGACGCTGACCCTCCAGATTGGCTACAACCCGCCCCTGGGCTTTCTAGGCGATGTGGCGGAGGCCGTCTGGTACAAGCAGCGCTTCGATGAAGCACTAGAAGAAGACCTTTCGCGCTTCAAAGATCTCTGCGAGGCACTTTATGCGCGCATCCTCGCCAGACGCGGCGAGGGCGACTCGCTCGACGCGGCGATGCAGGCGACGTTGATCGACGAAGGCATCCCCGAGCAGGCTTTGCCCAGCAAGATCGAGCGGGGCGAGTACGAGATGAACCACATTCCGTATCCGGGGGTGATCACGACGACCGAGCTCGGCAACCGGCTTGCCTGGGGCGAAGTCGCCTTTACGATCCTCGATGTGCGGCCCCTCGAGTACTACCAACAGGCCCACATCCAGGGCGCTTCCGCTGCGCCGCTGGAGTCGCTCGAAGAGCGCATCCAGCAGATTACAGCCCCCGAAACTTCCGGCTGGGACCGCCAGATCATCGTCTACTCCAATCGCGGCGACGGCTTGAGCGCTCTGGCCGCCGAGCGGTTGCGTGCCATCGGCTACAGCCGCGTCTTCGACTACGTAGACGGTTTTGAAGCCTGGCGCTCCACCCACGGACCGATCGAGACCCAGACCACCGGCCAGATCCCGAGCAAGGGCCTGCCGGAGCGCTCGGACTATCTGGAGCGCGTCACCGCCGCTCCGAGTGTCAACGACAACCCGATTGTCGGTGGCAGCGAGAGTGAGATGAGTCAGGAGAAGGTCTCGCCCAAATTTGCCGGGGGCGTGCCGGGGGCGCGCATCGCCGAGCAGCCTGCCAAGAGCGAGGAGCAGGTCCTGCGCGAGGCGGCCATGCATGAGCGGACGAGCGAAGAACTCGACCCGCGCGAGGACGAAGCAGCTGGCCATCGCCAGCAGAGCTGACCGCCTCTGGAGCTGCCGCCCGGAGGACAGGTCAATCTTCCGGGCGGTTTTGCTACTCCAGTCCTGCCGCCATCAGGCATTTAATCACGTAGGGGTGCAGTCCCTCTGGGATCGCCTGCACCCACCGATATTCCAGGTGAAAGCCGTCCAGCACCGGCACCGCGTTCGCCTCCACCGGATAGAGAAAAAAGCAGCTATTGATGCTGTGGATCGCAATCCCAGAAGGACCATCCGGGAAGATGGTCTCGGCTGTGTGGATGATGGGTCCGACGTGGCAATCGATGCCGACTTCTTCGAGCGCCTTGCGCCGGGCGGCGTCCTTCATCATCTCGTCCTTGAGCACCCGTCCGCCGGGTACCCACCACTGGCCCATCGCTGGGGGCACCTTGCGCCTGACGAGCAGGACCGCGCCCTGGGCGACGATCGCCACGTCCACGCAGGCGATGGGCAGGTTGGACAGGATCTGATCGTAGAGCGGCTGGGGAATATAGGGCCGTTCGGTTTTAGCAGGCGCGGCCTTCGGTGGAATACGCTTCATAGATAGACAAAACACTGCTGGACAGGCCATTGTCGCGGCAATCGCCTCTTCCCGTCAAGGGAGCCACGGCAGTAAAGATTTTTCTTGCTATACTGAGCGCATTGCGCATGCACTGTTGGCTAGCAGCGCGAGGAGTGCTAATCTCATTCCCGCGCTGTTTTCATGGGCATGGCGATGGAGTCGGAAATGCAAAGTTTGTGGCGGACCCTCGAGCGCCGGACGCTGGCGGCCAACCCTTACTGGAGCTACTGCTGCGATCGCTACCTGGCTCCAAATGGCGAGGCGAGCGACTATTACTACGTCCATACGCCGGGTTCGGTCCTCGCTGTGCCGCTCTTCGACGCGCAGACGGTGCTGATGGTGCGCCAGTACCGCTATTTGAACGGGCGCACCAGTCTCGAATTTCCGGGAGGCGGCTGTAAGGCGGGGCGCACACCGCTCGCCTGTGCTCAAGACGAATTGCAGGAGGAAACCGGCTATCGGGCCGCTCACTGGCAGGAACTGGGCGGCTTCAACCCCTGCAAGGGGCTCACCGACGAGTGGTGCTCGGTGTACCTGTGCCGGGATTTGCACGCTGCTCCCCTCGCCAATAGCGATCCTTTCGAGATCACTGCTGCTGAGGTGGTGACGATGGCGAGCATTCCCGAGCGCATTCGCGGCGGGGATATCTGGTGCGGGATGACGATCGCCGCCTGGTACCTGGCGGGTGCTAGTCTTTGAAGGCGGCGAGGAGCCGGGCGGCCACCGGGTCGAAGAATGCTGCTTGTTCGCGGGGGTACTGCAAAAAAAGATTTTTGAAGACGCCGTCTTTATAAATCATCTTGCGATGAAAGCACCAATGGCCCTCGAAACCGGAGACGACGAAGGCATTGTCCTTGAGTTCTTTGGCGGTGACGACCCGGTGGGAAGCGGTGTCGCTGCGGCCCGCCTCGCGGTACTCGATTTTGAGCGTCGTATCGAGCATGGCGCTCGTAAAGCCCCAGACGCGCAACTCCGCTTGACCGTCGCGAGTCACAAAGCGTTGGCCAGTGCCATTTTCTGCCTCGCCCAGAGGCACGAACAACCCTCCTGGGTAGCTTAGACAGAAACCAAAACGGCTGTTGCAGTAGGTTTCGGTCCGCTGAGTACCCGGCGATGCCACTTGGGCCGAGACGGCGGCAGCACAGACGAGAAGTGGTGCCAGAAACACCGAAAACTTTCTCACAAGCGATCTACAGGCAGGATCGTCGTCTATTGTTAGCACAGCGGCGGGTGGGCTCTGCATCTGGATAGACAGCAGCGATAGGAGCGGCAGCACTGCGTCCCTTGCAGCAGAAGAAAAACAAGACGAGCCTGCCACTGACTCCACCCATCCCCCCCGCAGCCCAGTTACAGTGAACCCCCCCTCGTATATTGCTATTGGTTCCAAGGTAGCGGTGAGGACTGTGCCCCCCCTTGCGGCTTTGACCGCGTGGAAGAGATTGTCCCCCGCTATCAAGGACCGGCAAAGCTGAACCGTATCGAGTGGCACTGACCACGTATCACGAGGCTAGACTTTTGCCGTCCTGCGGAACTTGCCTACCTCCTCTGAAGCTTCAACTGGAGACACTCATGCAGCGAGACGGTTCACAAAACGACTATCAGCTATTTGTCGGTATTGATGTGGCGGCACTCACTGTCACTGCCGCCTGGCTGCTCACCCACGCAAAGCCTACCGCTGCCATCACACTGCCCCAAACCCCCGAAGGACACTGCCAATTGGCCGAACGCTTACTCGCCGTCTGTCCCACCGCCGCTGAGGTGTTAGTGGTCATCGAAGCCACAGGCTCCTACTGGATGCGACTGGCCACATTTCTGGCGCTCAAAGGTTTTGCCGTCAGTGTGGTCAACCCCGCTCAGTCTCATTACTTTGCCAGGGCACTGCTCAAGCGTTCCAAAAGCGATGCGCTTGATGCCCAGACGCTTGCCCAACTCGCTGCCGCCCTGCAACCTGGTCTTTGGCAGCCGCCGCCTGAGATTTATTACCAACTCCAACAGCGCCTGCAGCATCGCGATGCCTTGCTGCAGCAACGCCAACAACTGCACAACCAGTTGCACGCTCTGCGGCAATTTCCGTTGGTGGTGGCGGCGGTACAAGCGAGTCTGGAGCAGTTGAGCCACACCTTCGATGAGCAGATTGCGCAGATGGAAGCTCAGCTAGAAGCGCTGCTCGCCCAAGACTCGCTTTGGCATCAAGCTGCAACCAAGCTGCGCACTATCAAAGGCATTGGGTCTGTCACCGCTGGGTGGGTGTTGGTGAGTACCCTCAACTTCGGCTGCTGTGCAACGGTGGAAGCGGCGGTGGCCTACGCGGGTCTCGCTCCCCGCTCCCACCGTAGCGGCACCAGCCTTCATAGACCAGAGCGCATCGGCCATGCAGGCAATGCCCGCTTACGCACGGCGCTGTATATGGCGAGCTTGAGTGCGATCCGCTGCAATCAGCAGATTAAAAGCTTTTACCAGCGGCTACGAGCAGCCGGTAAACCGGCAAAGGTAGCGCTTTGCGCTGCGGCTCGCAAACTCTTACACATTGCCTGGGCGGTTGTGAAAACAGACACGCCTTTCGATGCAGAGCACGGCAGGTTGGTTTGCTTGCAGTAGGGCGGAGGAAGAGAAGAAAGGAGGAGGCTGCTTGACTCTCAATACCGTATCTCTTCTCCTCTGCCCGGCGGGGCAGCCCCCCATTCGGGGGGCAGGGGAGGAGAGGGGGGGCAGGGGGGGTGTGGAGGGGTGGGGGACGGTTTTAGCAATACCCAAAAGCGCAAAAGAACAACCAACTCCCAAAAAGCCCGCTTCCCCCATCCAGCCCAAAACCTGATGCTTTTTTCGCTTCGTCTCCTTAGCAGTGAAGGTTAAACGTCGATGCTTCTGACTGAGAACGAAATTAATGCTGCAATAGAGACAGTAAAAGCTGCATTTCCCAACCTCAGCAATTGGCAGTACCAGAACACAGTGAGCAGCGAGTGCCCTGGATTCTCCCTGTGGGGCCAGTTCGTCCTCAAGCCTGATGGGCCCTGGACTAAAGACTTCTTCATCACATTCTATATCTACCAAGTCCAATGGCGTGGAAGCCTGACGGTAGGCCAACATGCTTACTTCTGGTCCAGCACGGAAGAGGGAGACTCCTACTTACTGAACACAGAATTGTGTGATTCTCTTGAAACAGCTATCGCAGCGCTCAAAGCAGAAATTTCCAGGCTTTTTGCAGCCTTCCTGGCTCTATAATCTGCGATATGATTTTCGGCTTATCAAGCGCTCCTTGTAACTCCTGACGTCCCGCGCAGCGATAGGCCACCCACCCCAGCGGTGAGCGTCTTGGGCGAACACCTGTGATGCTACGCCGATTCGGGCTTGGGCAGGGAACTGGGCAGGATGAGCAACTCGGAGGTCGAGCGCTTCTCGACCATCTCGCGGGTGATGATGCATTCGCGGATATCGGAGCGCGAGGGGATCTCGTACATCACCTCGAGCATCAACTCCTCGACGATGCCGCGCAGGGCACGCGCCCCGGTCTTGCGCCGGAAAGCCTCTTGGGCGATGGTCTTGATCGCCTCGGGCTCGAAGGTGAGCTTGACCGCGTCCATGCGCAACAGGCGCTGGTATTGCTTGAGCAGGGCGTTTTTGGGCTCGGTGAGGATAGCGATGAGCGCCTCCTCGTCGAGGGGTTCGAGCACGGCGATGGTCGGGATGCGACCGATAAATTCGGGGATGAGGCCAAATTTGACCAGATCGTCGGGTTCGAGCGCCTTGAGCGATTCGACCAGGCGCTTTTCACGGTTTTGGGGTTCGCCGCCCGCCTGAACAAAGCCCATGGCGCGCTTGCCGCTGCGCTGCTCGACCACCCGCTCCAGGCCGACGAAGGCACCGCCGCAGATAAACAAGATATTCGTCGTGTCGATCTGGATGTATTCCTGGTAGGGGTGCTTGCGCCCACCCTGGGGAGGCACGTTGGCGATCGTGCCTTCGAGCATCTTGAGGAGCGCCTGCTGGACACCCTCGCCCGACACGTCGCGGGTGATCGAGGGGTTCTCGGACTTGCGGGCAATCTTGTCGATTTCGTCGATGTAGATGATGCCGCGCTGGGCGCGCTCGACGTCGCCGTCGGCCACCTGCAGGAGCCTGAGCAGGATGTTCTCGACGTCCTCGCCCACGTAACCCGCCTCGGTGAGGGTGGTCGCATCGGCGATCGCAAAGGGCACATCGAGCAGATCGGCGAGCGTCTGGGCCAGGAGCGTCTTGCCGCAGCCAGTGGGACCGATGAGCAGAATGTTGGACTTGGAAATTTCGACTTCGTCGCCGTTTTCTTCGAGCTTGGAACTGAGGCGCTTGTAGTGGTTGTAGACGGCCACCGAGAGGATCTTTTTGGCTTCCTGCTGGCCAATCACGTGCTGATCGAGGAAGGACTTGATCTCCTGGGGCTTGGGAATTTTTTTAAGGGACGGCTCGCGGCGGCGCTCGCGGGAACCGGCTTTGACCTTGGCTGGTTGCGGCTGTGGCTGGGTCGCCCCTTCAAAGAGTTCTTCGTCGAGAATCTCGTTACACAGTTCGACGCACTCATCGCAGATATAGACCCCAGGCCCGGCAATCAGCTTGCGGACTTGCTCCTGGGACTTGCCGCAGAAGGAGCACTTGAGATGGGAGTCGTACTTGGGCATGGGGCCGCCTTGGTTGCAAGGGTTTACTGAACGGGAGGCGATTCGCCGGGTGCGGGTGACTCCACATCGCTGTTGTCTGCTTCGCCGGGCGAAGAGACAGCCTCGGAGGAGAGGGAGGGATCATCGCTGGGGGCCGCTTCTGCCGTCTCCGGCGAAAGCACCTCTATTGTAGAATGCCCGGCGAGCCAGTCCAAAATCTTCTCTGTGAGCATTTCCTCACGGGCAAAATCGGCGAGCGCCTGCTCGGAGACCGGCTCATCGAGATCGGCGCGCAGTTGCTCGACGCGCTCACTTACCTGGGATTCATCGACCTGGAGGTTTTCGAGGCGGGCCACCTGGGCGAGGGCGAGGGTGCGCTTGAGGCGATTTTCAGCGTCGCCTCTTAAAGTCTCCCGCAGCCGGGGCATGTTCTCTTCGGTGAAGATCCGGCTCGGATCGATGCCGCGCTGCTGCAGGTCGCGGATGCTCTGCTCGGCGAGAAACTGCACTTCGCGGTTGACGAGCGTATCGGGCAGATCGACGGTCGTCTGCTCGACGATCGCCTTGATGATCGCCGCGTCGCGGTTGGCGCGGGTCTGCTCGGTGGCCTGCTCCTGCTGCTGCTTTTCGAGAAATTCTCTTAACGCCTCAAGCGAATCAAATTCGCTGATGTCGCTGGCAAAATCGTCGTCGAGGGCAGGCAGGTCTTTGATCTTGAGGTCTTTAAGCGTCACCTCAAAGCGCGCCTCGACTCCCGCCAGTTCTGTCTGGGGATAGTCCGCCGGGAAGGTGAGATCGAGGGACTTGCTCTCGCCGATATTCATGCCGACGATGCCCTCGGTAAAGCCCGCGATGAGGCGGCCCGGCACCAGCTCGACTTCAAAATCGCTGGCTTTAGCTCCGCTAATCTCGCTGCCGTCGTCTCTGCGGCTGCCGCTAAAGTCGATGATCGCCGTGTCACCCGCCTCCGCCGGGCGGTTTTCGACCGGCACCAGCACCGAGCGCTGCTCGCGGTAGCGTTCGAGGGTGGCATCGACACTGGCCGGGTCGTAGGGCACCTCTTTGTACTGGATGGTGAGGCCGGTGTAGGTGCCCAGCGTCACCTCCGGCTGGACATCGACGGCGGCGTTAAAGCTCAAGGGTTCGCCCGGCTGGTAGCGGCCCAGCAATTCCTCGAACGAGTCGCGCAGTTGCAGGTTCCCCAGCGAGGCGATCGATTCTTGTTCGATCGCTTCTTTGATCGAGGAGTCGATGAGATTTTCGAGGGCAAGGGCTTTGAGGCGCTCCTTGCCATAAAACTGCAGCACCAACTGGCGCGGCGCTTTGCCGGGGCGAAAGCCAGGAATGCGCGCCTTGCGCACGTAGTCGCTCACCAGTTTTTCGTAGGCTTGTTTGGACTTGTCGCCTTCGACTTCGACGAGCAGGCCCATCTGGGAGCGCGGGAGTTTTTCTTGCGTAACTTTCATCGACTCAAAAAATATGAAGGACGGCGGCCAGCAGGCCAGACAGAGGCCCATTGTACACGCTCCATTGCCGCGCTGCCGACTGCGCAGACGGGGACGAAGCTGCAGCAAGACGAGGTTAAGATCGACAGCAAAGCATTTTAAGCACAAGAGCAATGGCAGAGAACGAGAGTGTAACCGAGAACTCCCAGCCGCCCGTAACGGCGGCAGCGGCGGCCCCGCCCACCGGCGATCCGGCGGGAACAGCAGGCAGCGACATCGACCAGGCTGCCCAACTCGAACAACTTGCCGCCACAAACACCCAGCTGCAAGAAAAGCTGGGCGAGCAGGAGCAGAAATATCTCAGGCTGCTGGCCGACTTCGACAACTTCCGCAAGCGCACCCAGCGCGAGAAGGACGAACTCGGCGCGTTCGTCTCCGCAAGGCTACTGCAGGAGATTCTGCCGGTACTCGACAACTTCGATCGGGCCCGCACCCACGTCCAGCCCGAAAACGAGCGCGAAGAAAAGCTACACAACAGCTACCAGCAGGTCTACCGCCAGTTTCTTGCCATCCTCGAAAAACAGGGCGTCCAGCTCCTTGAGGTGGTGGGCCAGCCCTTCAACCCGGCTCTGCACGAGGCGATCCTGCGGGAGGAGTCGAGTGAAGTGAGCCAGGAAACGGTCGTCGCCGAATTGCAAAAAGGCTACAGCCTGGGCGAGCGCGTGTTGCGCCCGGCGATGGTCAAGGTGGCCGTACCGGCGCACCCGGCCTGATTATGCTGGAGCGGTGTAGCGCCTCTGGATCGCCTCTAAGATCCGCTCGCGGCTTTGAGCGGCATCGAGGCCGGGTTCCGATTCGACTTGGGCCACCTCGTCGGCCAGATCCCGGTCCTTGATCGCCTCGCCAAACCAGCGGGAGTAATCGTGAGCCTGGAGGTGAAACAGCCAGGTCTCATCGTCGATGCCCTGGGCAAGCTGGCCAAAGAGGACCAGATTCTGGGCGCGCAGGTTGAGGCGATTGTCGGGGCCGCGAAAATAAAAGCTCTTGTCGGTGCCCAATTCCCCCTCCGCGTACTTGCGCAGGTGGCGGCGGCGCTCCATCTGGGGCGGCTTGATCTCGAAGCGCTCGGTTTGGCCGTCGCCGGTGCGGTGCCAGGCGAATACCTGCCCCGGCTCCAGTTTTTGGGGCTCTAGATCGGGGGGGACGCGGCCAATCGCCTCACAAAAAGCGCCGATCGTCCGTTCAGGCGTCTGACCGACGGCAAAGACGCTATCGACCGGCAGCAGGGCCGCCGGTGAGACGCTCTCCGGATGGACGGTGACCAGGATCATGCCCTTGAGCGCCTGGGGCAGGGTCAGGGTCGCCGGATCCCAGGTGGAAGGAAGCAGGTGGTGCGCCTCATCGACGACGATCCAGTGGGGCCGGGCGGTCTGGACGCGCAACTGCTGCAGTTGCGGCAGCAGGTCCGCAAAGAAGGCGGGCCGATCCGCGAGTGGAATACCGAGGAGGTTGACGACGACGTTGTGATCGGGCCGCTCAAGCAATTCGAGGACCTTTTCTGGTACCGGCGGCTGGTGGCTGTCGCCGATCACGAGTGCCCCCTCGAATTCGGCGTAGTCGCCCTCCGGGTCGATGATGCAGAACTGGTAACCGCGCTCGACCAGTCGTTCGAGCATCCCGGTCGTAAAAGTCGTCTTGCCGCCGCCGGAGGTGCCGGCGAGCAGCACGCTCGTGCCGTAGGGTCTGAGATACACTTCTGAGCCGTCCTCGCGGTTGCCGAGCAGGATGTCGTGGCGGCTGATCGAAGGCTCGATATCGGCCAGATCGCTTTCTACCAGCCGCTCGATAAGTTCGATCACCCCTGCCCCCCGCGCGCCCCCGGTGACAAAATCTGCCAGATCCTTGAGGGCCGGCAGGGCGTTGGCGACGGCGACGGCGCACTCGCAGGCGCTCAAAAAAGCGTGGTCGTTTTCGGCGTCTCCGACACCTGCGACGTTGTGAGGAGAAAGGCCCAGTTCTGCTAGAGCCGCCGCGAGGCCGCTTGCCTTGTTGATCCCGGCGGGCAGGACCATCACCGCCCCCTTGTTGAAGATCACCTGCAGCTCAAGGCCCAGGTCGCGGATCGCAGCGAGCACCGCCGTCTCGTTGGGCTCCCAGGTGGCCACAATCACATGGCCCACCGACAGCGGCGAGACGTTCTGTTCTTTGAGCCGCTCGACAAAGGCTTCCGGCGGCGCAGCGGCCAGCGGCACCGCCTCGCGGCTGGCAGGCCGATACAGAAGCGCCCCATTTTCGGCTACCACCCGCTCAAAAAGTTCGAGGTGCGGAAAGGCGCGTTCGAGATCCTCCAGTTCGCGCCCGGTCACCAAGAGCAACTTGCGACCAGAATTGCGCAATTTTCGCAGCGCCTGGAGGGTAGCTTCGTCCACGCGGCCATCGGCAGCGAGGGTGCCGTCGTAATCGCAGGCCAGAGCCAGGTAGTGCATAAAAGGTCCGCCTTGGGCTCAGACAGTGCCCTCAGTGTCCGATGACAATCTGGCGAAGCGGATGTGTCCAAGGAGAGATTCGTGCCCGGTTCCTACCACCGACAGACAAGCAGGCGGCGCGGTCTCTATCGGAATGTAGCTCCGGGGCGAGTTGGGAGGACTCTACAGTGTTGGGCGTAGTGATAAAAAGGCGGCACCGATGCCCGAGAACGATAAGCAGCCCGGTCTGGCGGAGCAGGCACTCAACAAGGCGGCAGAAATGGGCCTGACGAGCCAGTTGCGCGACGTCGAGAAGATGGACGTGGCGATCAAGACCAATCCCCTCAAGCTCATCCAGGGAGAAGTCGAGGCGGTGAGCGTCGAGGGCGAAGGGCTGCTGATGCAAAAGGATCTGCGCGTCGAAAAGCTCGAAGTGCAGGCGGGCCGCATCTCGATTAACCCCCTCGCCGCCGCCCTGGGCAAGATCGAACTGGAGCAGCCCACCGAAGCGACCGCCCGCGTCCTGCTTACCGAGGCCGATTTGAACCGCTCGCTCAACTCCGAGTACATCCGGGGGATGCTGCAGAATTTGCAGATCGAAGCCGAGGGCAGAGCGCTCAGCGTCGATGTCCAGCAGGTCGAAGCGAAGCTGCCGGGCGAGGAGCGCCTCTGGATGCGCTCGCGCCTCTCCATCCACCAGACAGGCGAGACCCAAGAAGTCACCTTCACCGCCCGTCTGGTGCGCTCGGGCAATCGGATCGCCCTCGAAGACATTCAGTACCCCGAAGGCGGCGATCTTTCGCCCGAGCTGACGGCTGGACTGCAGGTCAAGGCGAACGAACTGGGCAACATCAGCAACTTCGAGCTGGACGGGATGTCCCTGCGCCTCCAGACGCTCGAAGTGCGCCGGGGTGAAATCGATCTTACCGTCGAGATCTACGCCGAGCAGTTTCCGAGCTAGTTAGAGTCCCTGCTTCTCCGCCTCGTACTCCTGGACTTTTTCGACCTGCTTTTTCTTGAGAACGAGCAGCAACTGGCAGACGAAGGCCGCCGCCAAAAAGGCGATGAGCCAGGTCACCCGCTGCGGATCTTGAAGCACGATGTCGCCCTCCTCCTGACCAAAGCCACCGACGTTCGGGTCGTTGGTGAGGGGGTCGCCCGCCTTGAGCTTGGCTCCGACTTTGAGCGTCTCCAGCAGCTTCGGTCCGGGGGGAATATTGACGACGGTCGGCTTTCCCTTCTCGTCGGTGATCGTCACCCGCTCGCCGTTCTCGTACTCAAAATCGACCGGTTCGGTGCCGAGGCCGTACTGGAGCTTGGCTGTAACCTTGACGCCCTTTTCGATGTTGGCCACGGTACCGGCGACGGGGCTCGTGTACTGGGCATTGTTGCTCGCAGTGCCGTTGGAGTAGACCTGGCCTCTGCCCCGGTTCGCCCCGACGTAGAGCGAGTACTTGCCAAAATTTACCCGCTCCTCTTTGCTCACGCCCTTAGCGTTCGGATCGGGCGCTTTGATCGGGACGATAAATTCCTGGTCTTTGACCTGGTCGGAGCCGATCTGATTGATGATGTAGGTGGTCGGGTGCTCCTTGAGCTTTTCGGGCTTGTCGGCGTAGAGCTGTACGGCGGGGTACTTCTCCATCGCCTCCTTCGCTTCTTTGTCCCACTCTTTTTCGGGGGCGAGGTTAAAGCCCTTCGGCAGCTGAATATAAGCGCCCAACTGCACGACTGCCGGGCTGCCGTCTGCGCCGACTTCCTGGACTTTGGGATCCCAGGGCACCTTGACTTTGAGATTAAACACCTGCCCCGGCTCGACCGACTGCGGAAACTCGACCTCGGTCTGTTTCAGGCCGAGGTGACAGTTCGAGCAGACAATTTTGCCCGAGGCGTCGCGCGCCTCCGGGTAGGCGGCGGCGAACGCCGGCCAGGCTGAAGCCTTTTGAGGCACACTCCACAGGCCCGCCGCCGCAACCAGGGCCCAGGCCATCCATTGCTTTTTCATTGCATTCTCCACCCGAATCTGCGTCGCTTACTTCTTCCAGTACGGATCTTTGTTGCACCAGAGATCCGAGCAGCGAAAATCCTGCTCGGTCCAGGGCGAAAAGACGACATGGTTATCCTGGACCGCTGCCTTGACCAGGGCAAGGGGCATCGGGGCCGGACCACGGTGCAGGCTACCGTCGGCATTGTACTGTGAACCGTGGCAGGGGCACTTGAATAGCTGCGCGCCAGTGTCCCAGGGTACGACACAGCCAAGGTGGGTGCAGACGGCGTTGATGCCGTAGTTGGCGATCTGCTTGTCGTTGATGACGATGTAGGTCGCATCGCCGCCGTTGACATCGATGCCGAGACTGATCACCCGGTCGATGGGAGCAGAATCGGCGAGGAGCTTATCGACGGCGATGTCTTTGCCGGCGCGATCTTTGGCTGTCGCCCCACCGCCGCCGCCCGAACTGGAAGGCGGCAGAAAATACTGAACAACTGGATAAAGGGCGGCAAGGGTCGTAGCCGCGATCGCCCCGCCCGTCACGTACGAGAGCAGCTGGCGGCGGCCCATCGAGATCTCTTGTGCTGCAGATTCGCTCATGGTTCTCCCTTTAAGGAGTGTGCTGTAACAAAAGGACTTGAAAAGATATTAACGACTGATCCCCGAGATTGCGAACAATTGCTTAACAGAGATTAACATTTCTTTGCATGAGCACTCATGGCGGGCCGGTGCGGCCAGGGGAGCGGGCCTGCGAGGTTAAGATTGCAGAGTAGCGACCGGCGGGTGGGCGGTGAAAAAGGCACTGGTGGTTCTATCCGGCGGGCAGGATTCGACGACCTGCGCGGCTCTGGCCTGCCGGCAGTTCGACGCGGTGTACGCCGTTACCTTCGAGTACAACCAGCGCCACGCCATCGAGCTTGAAAGTGCCCAAGCCGTGAGCGAAGCGCTGGCTCTAGCGGGACAGGAGGTGATCCGACTGGGCCCGGTGCTCAAGGGTACCAGTCCCCTCGTGAGCGACGCCCCCGTTGGCGAGTACGATTCGCCCGAGCAGTTGCCCGGCGGTGTGGAGCCGACGTTTATTCCTGGGCGCAATATTTTGTTTCTCACCATCGCCGCCAACCGCGCCTACTGCCTGGGCTGCCGCGACATTTTTATCGGCGTCTGCGAGGCAGATTTTGCCGGTTACTGGGACTGCCGCCAGCTTTTTATCGATGCGATGGCAAAGGCGCTGGGAGAGGGCATCTACGGCGATCCGGCGGCCCTGCGCATCCATGCGCCCCTGATGCATCTGAGCAAGGCTCAAACCGTCCGCCTCAGCGCCGAAGTGTTGGGCGAGCGCTTCGAGGAGGTGCTGGAGCAGACCCATACTTGCTATCAAGGAATAAGAGGCGGCTGTGGCCGATGCCACGCCTGCATTCTCCGCGACCGGGGTTTTCGAGAAGCGAAGATTGCCGATCCGATCTGGAAATATCGAAAAGAGCCGATAAAACTGTGAATACATCCACCACACCGATTTTGAGCACTGCCACCCAGAGCCTGCTTGTCCAGGAGTGCTTTGGCCCGACGATCCAGGGCGAGGGCTACTGGGCGGGGACGCTGGTCGATTTTATTCGTCTTTATGGTTGCCCGGTGGGCTGCCCCTGGTGCGACACCGGTTACGCGGGCGGTGGCTCCCACCTGCCCTGCGAGCGGCGAACGATAGGCGAACTGGTTGCCGCCCTGCAATCGCCCCGCACGGTGATCTCGGGGGGTGAGCCTTTTCTCCACGCGGGCATCGTCGCCCTCGTAGAAGCGATCGGCAAAAGTGGCCGGGCCGTCTCGATCGAGACTTCCGGCGCGTTCTATCAGCCGGTGGCCGATTGGGCCTGGGTGACCCTCAGTCCCAAGCAGCACCTCTCGCCGCGCTACCCGGTGCGGCCTGAAATCTGGCAGCGGGCGAATGAGGTCAAGATCGTGATTTCCACGGGCGAAGAAGTCGAGTACTACCGCCCCTACCTGCTGCCCGGTGTGCCCGTCTCGCTGCAGCCGGAATGGGAGGAGCGCGAGCGCACCCTGCCTCTAACGCTCTCGCTGCTCAGGAACTATCCCCGCTACCGGCTCTCGGTCCAGCTGCACAAGTACATTCAGGTGCCCTGATGGAAGCGCCCTACCTGACGGTAGTCGCCCCCGACCGGCAGGTATATCCCGGTACGATTCGCTATGAGTACCGGATCGCCGCCGGTTTTCGTCGCCGCCACGCCAACCCGCCCCTCTGGCACGACCGGCACGAGCACGAATTTACCGTCACCCTCGAACTGGCTGCCTTCCGTCCGCCCACCGGTCTTTACGGCCTCGACATGGTTGCCCTCGAAGAGCAGCTCAAGCGCTGGACAGCCGCAATACCGCCTGTGCTCAACGATTGCCCGCTCTGCCCCCACGGCACCACCGAGGAGCTGTGCCACTACTTTGCCTCGCTGCCCCTCGAAAGCCACGTTCAGCTATTGGCAGTGAGCGTCGCCGAATCGCCGGAGCGGGTGACAATCTTGCGGCTGGCCCACCCGGACCGCTAGCGGACACGCCTGGTAGATTGGCACTTTCGGGCAGAAGAACTGTATGGAATTTCGATCTTTCTGATACACTCTTCTGTGGCCCTCCGGGGCTGCCCTTCAAAACTGTGAGGAGTAATACATGTTTGTGCCTAAGGCTGGCCTTTCGGGCCAGGCGCTCGTTTTGGCTGGCATCCTGACTGTGAGCATCCCGATGGCAGCGCTGGCCCAGAGCGCGCCGCCCTCCGCCTACCAACTGGGACGCCCACTCTACATCGACATTAAAGGGGGTGCCGCCTTTCCCACCGCCCAGAGCAGCAGTGGGTTCCGTTTCGCCCCAGATACAGGCTTCAACGTCGGCCTGGCGGTCGGTTATCGCTTCTCCAACAACCTCCGCGCCGATCTGGAATTTTCGTACTTTAACTCGAACGTGCCCGGCACTCGGGGATTTGTTTTTGGCTCGCTGGGGTTTACATCCGGACCGCCGGTGTTCGCACCGCTGTCCCCGATTACGACCAATAGCAAAGCCGAAAATTTTGCTGGTCTGGTGAACCTCTACTATGACTTCGACACCGGTTCTGCGATTCGGCCCTACCTGGGTGTGGGCATCGGCTACAGCAGCTTTAACTACACGGGCAGCGGCAGCTTCAGCCAGGGGCTATTTGCCTACCAGGCCCGCGCCGGAGTGAATTTTGGCCTCTCCCCCGAACTCGAACTGCTTTTGGGCTACCGCTTCTTTGGCACCACCTCGATCACCTTCCCGGCAGCTGCCACAGGTTTCGGTACAGCGATCGATGTTGGGGGCCAGGCCATTCACAACGTCGAACTCGGACTGCGCTTCAATCTTTAGGTGAACGGCCCGGCTTTTCTGCTACGGTCCTCGCCATAAAGCATGTACTCAAACTGTCAGGATTTAGGCAGTTGGCGTCCCGTTCCTCAAGCTTTTTTGCTGGCATTTAGCAAAATCGAAGACGCTGCATGTCCTGCAGCGTCTTCGATTTTGTTGAGGGAACAACCTCTGGGACAGGACTATGCCTGTTTCTATTTTGTTGATAGTGACGGTAATCTTTGCGAAAGATGCGATTTACACCGGTTATTTAAATTCAGGATGCTATAACTACAGTGCGTAAAAAAATCCATACGCATTGTTTTAACTTTTAGTAGTTACTTATGACCTCTGATTCACCTTCTGAGCCAATCGATGCCCAGGATACTCTCTTTGTAGAAGAGCAGGACGATTCTCCGTTTCCGGTCGCCGGGATTGGCGCTTCGGCAGGCGGCCTGGAAGCGTTTACGGAACTGGTCGGGGCGCTGCCTGCTGCCACCGGTATGGCCTTTGTTCTGGTCCAGCACCTGTCGCCGGATCAGCCCAGTTTGCTGCGGGACATTCTGGCGCGGACGACGGAGATTCCGGTTCTGGAAGTAACGGACGGGATGGCCGTCGAGCCGGACCACATCTACGTGCTGCCCCCGAACCGCCAGATGACGATCGCTGAGAATACCCTGCGGCTATTTCCGCGCCAGCGCACGCGGGGCCGGTTTATGCCCATCGATGCCTTTTTTATCTCCCTGGCCAAAGAGCGGGGCCGCAAGGCAATCGGGGTCGTACTTTCCGGCACTGACGGGGACGGCTCGGTGGGACTTGAAGCGATCAAGGCCGCCGGGGGCATGGCCTTTGCTCAGGACGAACAGTCCTCCCAATTTACAGGAATGCCACTATCAGCGGCAGCGACGGGCCACGTCGATTTCATCTTGCCGCCGGCGGCCATCGCCGCCGAACTGGCCAGGATCGGTCACCATCCCTACCTGCACCGTCCGGTTCTCAACCGGACGAGGGCGAGCAGCGACGAGCAGTCCCTCAGCGCAATCGTCCGGCTTTTGCACAATGCCACCGCTGTCGATTTTAGCGAATACAAGCGGCCCACCTTCCTGCGGCGCGTCCTGCGGCGCATGGTGCTGCACCGACTCGAGAACCTCGACGATTACGTGCGCTTTCTTGAGCAACACCCGGAGGAGGTGCTCGCCCTCTACCGCGACGTGCTCATCAACGTCACCAGCTTCTTTCGCGACTGGGAAGCGTTCGATGGCCTCAAAAGCTCGGTGTTTCCGACCATTATCGAGCGCAAACCGCTCGATATACCGATTCGCATCTGGGTGCCGGGGTGCGCCACCGGCGAGGAGGTCTACTCGATCGCTATCTGCCTGTACGAATATCTCGAGGACAACAAAGTCAAGTCCACCGTGCAGATCTTTGGCACCGATATCAGCGAGTTGTCCATCGAGCAGGCCCGCTCCGGAGTCTATCAGCCCGGTCAGGTAAAGGGGTTGTCTCCTGAACGGATGCAGCGCTTTTTTATCCAGCACGAAGGTGCCTATCAGGTCGCCCAGCACCTGCGGGAGATGTGTGTCTTTGCCCGCCAGAACCTGATTGCAGACCCGCCCTTCTCGCGGCTGGATCTGATTAGCTGCCGCAACGTGCTGATTTATTTTTCGCCTGCCCTGCAGCGCAAGGCTCTTCTTACCTTTCACTACAGCCTCAAACCGGACGGTTTTTTGTTGCTCGGCAGCACTGAGACGCCGGGCGATTCTTCGGGTCTATTTACCCAGATCGACCGCAAACAAAAACTCTACGCCCGCAAGCTCGTCCCCTCGCGGCTGCCGGTCGAGATCATACCCAACACCGCCCTGGCCACCGTGCCGAGCAGCGAGCGGCGAATAAGTGACGAGGTTGCAAGCGACTTTAACCTCCAGCAGGAGGCGGACCGGCTCATCCTCGATCGCTACTCGCCCGCCGGGGTAGTCATCAACACAGACCTCGACATCCTGCACTACCGGGGCGAGATCGGTCCTTTTATCAAACCGGCAGCGGGCCGGGCCAGCCTCAGCCTGCTCAAGCTGGTGCGCTCCGAGTTGCGGCCCGAACTGCGCACCGCCCTGCACCAGGCAAAAAAGCAGTTGCTGCCGATTCGGCGCGAGGGGGTGACGCTGCGCGACGAGAACCGCAGCCGCAACATCCGCATCGAGGTCATTCCCTTCAAGTCCGCTACCCGCGAGAACTATTTTCTGGTGCTCTTCGTCGATGAGCCGCTCATCGAGGCTCCCGAGCCGCCCGTTTCGAGGCCGCGACGCCAGAATCAGCAGGAGCAGCGGATCTTGGAGTTGCAACAGCAACTTCTGGCCAAAGAAGAGTACCTGCGCTCGACGGTCGAAGAACTGGAAGCGAGCAACCAGAGCCTCAGGGTCGCCAACGAGGAGATTCTGTCGAGCAACGAGGAGTTGCAGAGCACCAACGAAGAACTGCAGACCGCCAAAGAAGAGATCCAGGCGGCCAACGAAGAGCTGAACACGGTCAACGACGAATTGCAGCGCCGCAACCACGAATTGTCCCTGGCGAGCAACGACCTGCAGAACCTGCTTGTGAGCACCCAGATTCCGATCTTGATGCTCGACGGCGGCCTGCGCATCCGCCGCTTCACACCACCGGCAGGTGTCCTGTTTAACTTGATCCCGACGGATCTGGGCCGCCCGCTGCGCGACATCAACCACCAGCTCAATATCAGCGATCTTACCGAGCAGATCGCCAGTGTGATCTCTAGCTTGAGCCCGCTCTCGCAGGAGGTGCGCGACCAGCAGGGCCACTGGTACGAGCTGCGCGTCCGGCCCTACCGCACCCTCGACAACAAGATCGAAGGGGCAGTGCTGGTGCTGATGGACATCGACGGGCTCAAGCGCAGTGCCGAAGAGCTGGCCACCGCCCGCGACTACGCCGAGGCTCTCGTCGATACGGTGCCCGAGCCGCTTCTGGCCCTCGACACCGACTTGCGGGTGCTCAGGGCGAACCGGGCCTTCTACGACGAACTATTTTGTGTGCCCCAATTGATCGAAGGCCGCCTGCTCTTTGAGATCGGCGACGGCCAGTGGGATCTGCCTGAGCTGCGCGCCGGGCTTGAGAGCCTGGTCCAGAACGAAGGCCAGATGGTGGATCTGGAGATCGAGGGTGATTTTCAGGGCGTCGGGCATCGGGTGCTCGTGCTCAACGCCCGGCGCACGTCCAGGTCCCAGGGCGAAGGGTCGCAGATCTTGCTCGCTTTTAGCGATATCACCGTGCGCAAGCGCCTGGAGGCCGAACGCGCCCAACTGCTCGATATCAGCGAGACCGCCCGCCGCGATGCGGAGCAAGCCAACCAGGCAAAGGACAACTTTCTTGCCACCCTCAGCCACGAACTGCGCACTCCCCTCAACCCGATCATCGGCTTTGCCCAGTTGCTGCTGCGCAGGCCGGATCTCCCAGCGGAGATGAGCCAGGCGCTGCAGGCGATCGAGCGCAACGGCAGACTGCAGGCGCAACTCATCGATGACATGCTCGATGTCGCCCGCATCGAATCAGGACGATTGCGCATCGAGCGGCGAGCGATCGAGATGGCCGCCATCGTCAGGACTGTCGTCGAAGGATTGCAGGCGAGCGCAACCGCCAAGGACCTCACCATCGAGACCGAACTTGAACGCGAATGCCCACTCTTTGCCGATCCGCTGCGGATGCAGCAGATAGTCTGGAACCTGCTCACCAACGCGATCAAGTTCACCCCAGCCTCGGGGCGGATCACCATTCGCCTCACGCAGGACGATCGGCAGGTGCAGCTACTGGTGCGCGACACGGGCATCGGTATTCAGCCTGAATTTCTGCCCCAGGTCTTCGAGCGCTTCCGCCGGGCCGACACCTCCACGACCCGCCGCTACGAAGGGCTGGGATTGGGGCTATTTCTGGTGCGCCACATCGTAGAGGTCCACGACGGTTCGGTAAGGGCCGAGAGCGACGGCGAAAATCTGGGCAGCACGTTTACGGTGATCCTGCCCCGCTACGATGGTCCCCTCTGATCCTTACCCTGCGGCTTCAGCCCATCAGTTTTTGCAGCTGAGCAAAGGCAAGGCCGTCGTCTATGGCACGGCTGGCGGTGGGGATCGCTTCTCTTAGGGACGGGCTGAAGCCGGCTTCGGCGAGTAAAAAGGTGCTATTGAATATCGCAGCGCGACGCAGGGGGGTATCCTCGCCTTTGAGCGTCGCCATCATGAGGCCGCGCAGGCGCTCCAGGTCGTGGCCGTCGCCGGTGAGAGCCAGATCGTCGTCTGCCAGATCAAAGTCACCCGCCACCAGGCGAAAGGTTTCCGGGGCAGCCAGATCCGAACGCCAGCGCACGCCCAGGTTGGGGTGAAAGAGGGTGCAGTTCATCGAACCCTGGACGCCCCGAATCAGGGTAAGCGCACTCTGAGCGCGCAGTTGGGCGGTGGCGACAGCGAGGGTGATCGTCTCGCGGTGGGTGTAGCCAATCACAGGCAGGCCCAGGCCCACCGGGTTCCAGAACAGTTCGGCGGTGGCAAGGGGCGGGCGCTTGCCAATCTCGTCGCGGTAGGTCTGCAGCTCAAAAGCTTCCGGAAAGTGGGCGGGCAGGTACACCCAGCCGATCGCGGTTTCTTTGTACTGTTCGCTTAGCTCCTGACTATCACGAAACAGATCGATCCCCAACGCAGCGAGCAGATCGAAGCTGGTGAGGCCGTGCTTGGGGGGCATGTCGGTGCTGCCGTGCAGGACGACGCCCAGACCGAGGCTGCTTACGATCAAGGCGGTGAGGGGGGTGATGTTGGCGAGGCGGTCCTGACCGTCGTAGGGGCTGCTCAAGATCACCGGGCCGGGAGCACCGGGGGCAACGCTCAAGGGCCGGGCCACCGCGTCGAAGGCATCGAGGATGCCCGCCAGTTCCTCCGGCGTCGGGCGCTTGATCCGGTGGGCAATCAGAAAGGCACCGGCCTGGGCGGGAGTCGGTTCGCGGTCTAACAAAAGCCGCATCGCCCGGCAGGATTCCTCGCGGCTCAGGTCGCGGCCCGTCAGACGACCGGAGCCAATTTTTTTGACGAACTCGCGAAAGACGGCGCTCATCAGCCGGCGAGGGCAGAGCGCTCGGCAAGCCAGCTTTCGGCCCCGGCGCGCACCCAGCGCTCGAAGGCGGCGGGCAGGTGCTCGGCCACCAGTTGCCGGAAAGCGGCGACCACCGGCACCTGGTAGTTGTCCTTGCGGCAGACCAGCTCGACGGTGCGGCTCAGGCGCGGTTCCTCGATCCGGGCGATGGCCAGATCACTGTTCAGGTTCTGCACGGCACACAGGGGCAGAATCGCTACTCCTACCCCCTGGCGGACCATCTCCTTAAAGGCTTCGAGCGTGTTCAGTTCGACGGCGACCTCGATCGAGACGCCAATGGCACGAAAGTGTTGTATCAGGGCAGTGCGCATCGCGTAGCCTTCGCGGAAGACCACCTGGGGATAGGCGGCCACCTCCTGCAAGCGGACGCGGGCGCGGCGGGCAAGGGGATGGCGGCCCGGCAGCAGTGCTACCAGTTCCTCCTCATAAAGAGGTGTGCTCACCAGTTCCGGCGAGTGGATGGGACCCATCAAAACGGCCATGTCCACCAGCCGGTCCAGGAGCACCTTGGTGATCCGCTCCGAGCCGAGGGAGGTGAGCCGGAGCTGCGTGTCGGGATAGCGCTCGCGGAAGACGGCCAGAATCGACGGCAATAAATAGGTGTTGACCGAGTGCAGCCCGGCGATGCAGATTTCGCCCCGATCGGGGCGCAGCAATTCGCCGATCGCCTCGCGGGCCTGCTCCAGGTCGCGGTGGGCGCGGCGGGCGTAGGGCAAAAAGCACTCGCCCAGGGGGGTGAGGGTGGCCCGACGCCCGGTGCGGTTAAACAAAGGACCGCCCAGCTCGCTTTCGAGGGCCATGATCTGCTTGCTCAGTCCCGGCTGCGAGACGCCGCACTGCTCGGCGGCGAGCCTGAAACTGCCACAGCCATTAAGAGTCAGAAAATACTGCAACTGCTTTGAATCCACACCCTGTTACCCCAACACGCGGTCCCCTGTGCATCAGACGATACCCGGCTGTCGGGAGGGCGAATGTATCTGAGGTTACGTAATATTACTCAGCTGTAGATGCCTGTCGAAGGCTTGATTGCTGCCGGTTATCGAAGCGATAGCGGTTCGCTTTCGTCGGCACAATTTTGTGCGTTTGCACACACTTTCTGGGGAAGGGGAGCGGTTTTTTGGAACAAAGCCGGATTGAACGGGAAGGAATCGTGGCAAACCCGATCGAAAAGATCAAAGAAGAAAAGCCGGGGCTGGCGGTCAGGGCAGAGCTGGACGAGTTGGCCCGCCTCGGTTGGGAAGCGGTGAGCAAGGGGGATCTCGAACGGCTCAAGTGGATCGGCTGGTTTTTTCGCAAGAAGACCCCTGGCCGCTGGATGGTGCGCCTGCGGGTGCCGGGGGGAATTCTCACTACTTCTCAGATTCGGGTAGTAGCAGGGATTCTCGCCGCATTTTCGGACGTACAGCAGTGCGACATCACCACCCGCCAGAATATCGAGTTGCGCGGCCTGTGCCTGGAGGATAGCCCTGAGATCCAGCGGCGGCTGGAGGCGGTGGGGCTGAGCACGGTGCAGTCGGGCATGGACAACGTGCGCAACGTCGTCGGCTCACCCGTAGCCGGGCTCGATCCCCACGAACTTATCGACGTGCGGCCCCTGGTGCAGCAGATTCAAGATGCGATCACAGCTGGCGGCGAGGGCAGCTTCGAGTTCAGCAACCTGCCGCGCAAGTTCAACATCTCGATCACCGGCGATCGCGAAAATTCGGCCCACGCCGAGATCAACGACATCGGTTTTCTACCGGCCTGCCGGGAGGGCCAGTTGGGCTTCAACGTGCTGGTAGGGGGCGTGCTCAACTCCCAGCGCGCCACCCCGGCCTTGCCCCTCGACTGCTTCGTGCTGCCCGATCAGGTGGTGCCGCTGTGTCTGGCGATTCTCAGGGTCTACAGCGACTACGGTCCCCGCGAGGCGCGCACCCGCGCCCGGATGATCTATCTCATCGAAGATTGGGGAATCGAAAAATTTCGCGCCGAGGTGGAGGCGGCGGCAGGTTTCTTGCTCACTCCGGCGGCCAGCGAAGAATTTATCGACTTTGCCAGGCGCGATCACATCGGCGTCTGGCCCCAGAAGCAACCGGGGTTCTTCTTTGTCGGCCTGCACGTGCCGATCGGGCGGCTCTACGCTCCCCAGCTTGCCGAGCTGGCCCGCCTCGCCGAGCAGTATGGCGAGCAGGAAGTGCGCCTCACCGTCGAGCAGAGCCTGCTCATCCCCCACGTCCGGGCGGAGCAACTGGAATCGCTGCTGGCCGAGCCACTGCTACAAGTTTTCTCCCCCGAGCCGGACCCGCTCCTGAGGGGCCTCGTTTCCTGCACCGGTGCCCAGTTCTGCAATCTGGCGATTATCGAGACCAAGGAGCGGGCGCTGAAGCTGGCCCATGTGCTTGCAAGCGAACTGGAACTGCCCCGGCCCGTGCGCATCCACTGGTCAGGGTGTCCCAATTCCTGCGGCCAGCCGCAGATTGGCGACATTGGCCTGATTGGCACCAGGACAAAAGTCGGTGGCCAGAGCGTCGATGCGGTACACATCCTGATGGGGGGCCGGGTCGGGGCTGATGCCCGCCTGGGGGAGGTGGTACAGGAGAACGTGCCCTGCGACGAGCTGGCCAGTGTCCTCAAGGGTCTACTGATCGAGCACTTTGGAGCCGAGGAGCGCTACCCTCCGGCCCTGGCAAGCTGAAGGAGCGCGTCAACAAAGGCAGACATCCGGTCGGCACAGCCCCTGTTATGATCTGGCTGGCCAACCGCGAGTGCCGCGAGAATCTCGAAGGGACGTTTGCCATTACCGGCATTGGCGTCGCTCGCGGCAGTACGGACGAGTACTTTTTCAGCCAGATCTTCTTGAACGAGCAGTTAAGATAGCCTCGGAAAGTCTCAAGACAGCGGGGCGCAATGCGGGCGAAAAAAGTGGTGCTTGCCTACTCGGGCGGTGTGGATACGAGCGTGTGTATTCCTTATCTCAAGCACGAGTGGGGCGTCGAGCAGGTGGTGGCTCTGGCGGCGGATCTGGGCCAGGGCGAAGATCTCGAGGCGGTGCGCCAAAAAGCGCTCGCCTCCGGCGCGGATCAGGCGATCGTTCAGGACGCCCGCGATCAGTTCGTCTTCGACTACGCCTTTGCCGCCCTGCAGGCCAACGCCCTCTACGAGGGGCGCTATCCGCTGGCCACGGCCCTCGCCCGGCCATTGATTGCCCGCCTGCTCGTGCAGTGCGCCCACGCCGTCGGCGCGGACGGCGTCGCCCACGGCTGCACCGGCAAGGGCAACGACCAGGTGCGCTTCGACGTGTCGATCGCCGCCCTCGATCCCAGGCTCAAGGTGCTCGCTCCAGCGCGGGAGTGGGGCATGTCGCGGGAGGAGACGATCGCCTACGGCGAGCGCTACGGCATTCCGGCCCCGGTCAAGAAAAAATCGCCCTACTCGATCGACTTCAACCTGCTCGGGCGCTCGATCGAGTGCGGCATCCTCGAAGATCCGTGGGCTGAGCCGCCGGAGGAAGTCTACGCGATGACCCGGCCCATCAACCAGACGCCGGAGGAACCCACCTACGTAGAGATCGACTTCGAGCGCGGCATCCCGGTCAGCCTCGATGCCAACCCGCTGGAGCCGGTGAAGCTGGTGAGCGAACTCAACCGCCTGGCGGGCGATAACGGCGTCGGTCGCATCGACATGGTCGAAAATCGGCTGGTAGGGATCAAATCCCGCGAGATCTACGAGTGCCCGGCGGGCGTCGTGCTCGTCCTCGCCCACCAGGCGCTGGAAGCACTCACCCTGCCTCGGGAGGTGACAAACTACAAGCGCGGCATCGAGGACACCTACGCCCAACTGGTCTACAACGGCCTCTGGTACAGTCCGCTGCGCGGTGCCCTCGACAGCTTCATCGACTTTACCCAGAAGCGGGTGAGCGGCACGATCCGGGTGCGGCTGCACCGGGGGACCGCCACCGTCGTCGGTCGCAGGAGCACCTACTCGCTCTACGACCCGGACCTGGCCACCTACTCCGAGGGTGACAGCTTCGATCACCGGGCTGCCGAGGGCTTTATCTACGTCTGGGGACTGCCCACCCGCGTCTGGGCCAGGCTGGACAATCCGTAGCGGCTGCTACTGGCGCGGATACTGGGTCTTGACAAAGCCAATTTCGTAGAGCTGCTGGTAGGCTTTTTGACCCAACTCGCGGGTCGGGTTCTGGCTGGTGGTGATCCGCACCAGCAGAGGCACCGCCAGCTCGGGCTTGCCCTGGGCGCGGTGGATCAAGGCGAGCTGGTAGGTCGCCTCGTCGCGGCGAATCGCTGCCTGCAGCGCCAGTTGCTTTTCTTCGTCGGCGATGCGGTTGTCGATCCCGGCAAAGGACTTGGACAGTTGCTGATGAAAAGTCGAGATCTGGTTGAGCATGGTGAGCGCCTCCTGGTTGCGGGAGATCGCCTCGGTAAAGCGGCCATCTTGAGCGGCCTGCTGGGCATTTTTAAGAAGCTGATCGGCCCCAGAAAGACTGAGAACGCTGCTGGTCTGTTCGAGCTGGCGGTACTTGCTGCCGTCAGGAATCGAAGGGGCCGTCGCAGGTTCGGAGGCCGTGGTCGTACCGGGATTTTGCTTGAGGCCGCCCGCCTGTTGGGCTCCGGCTGCCGTCGCCCCCAACAGGGCCAGGGCGAAAAAGAAAGTCCCCACCTGGGAGAATGTTCGCATGGGGTGATTCCTTGAAACTTCTGTATCTTACCACCCCACCCGATCGCCCCCTGGCCATCTCCCCCAGCAAGGAGCCGCCAGAGGCAACAGTCCTGCAAATTTTGGCAATAGATTGTGATGACTCCTCTGGGCCTTGCAGGGCTCAAATCTAGTGCTGGCGGCAATTACAGGCATCTTAAATAATGTTAAGCGAAGCCTGTATGTTTTTGGGCTGGCCTATAATGCAGCGTAACTGCGTATGCTCTTTGGTCGATTTTGGCCATCATCATCTGTCATCAACAGATCCGAAAGAGCAAACGTCGGGGTTCTCATTCCGAAACCGGGCAGTGCCGGTCTTACCGGTAGTGCCTCAAGCAAGGAGATCCTCAATGTCTACAACGCCGCAGGAGCGAGAGAAGCCCGTAAGGGTTCTCGTAGACAACGACCCGGTACCTACCTCCACCGAAAAGTGGGGCAAGCCGGGTTGGTTCGAGCGGAACCTGGCTCGCGGACCCAAGACAACCACCTGGATCTGGGATCTGCATGCTCTTGCTCACGACTTTGAAACCCACACCTCCGACAAGGAGGAAATTTCCCGCAAGATCTTCTCGGCTCACTTTGGCCACCTGGCGGTGGTCACTGTGTGGCTGAGCGGCATGTTCTTCCACGGTGCGAACTTCTCCAACTTCAACGCCTGGATGCTCGATCCGCTCAAGCTCAAGCCCAGTGCCCAGTTTGCCTGGCCGGTCTTCGGTCAGGAGATCCTCAACGATCCGGGCACGGCGGCAAAAGGCTTCGAGCACGGCGGTCTGGTGTTGACCTCGGGGCTGTTTCACCTGTGGCGGGCGGTCGGCTTTACGACCACCGGCCAGTTGCAGGTCATGTCTTTTGGCCTTCTGGCCCTTGCGGCGATTTTCCTGTTTGCCGGTTGGTTCCACTACCACAAGCGCGCCCCCAAGCTCGAGTGGTTCCAGAACGTCGAGTCGATGCTCAACCACCATCTGGCGGGGCTCATCGGTCTTGGTTCGCTCTTTTGGACCGGCCACTTGATCCATGTCGCGCTGCCGGTCAAGGCCCAACTCGACGCCGGTATCGCCCCGGATCAGGTCAATCCCTTTTTGGGGCTCGACTACGCGGCGATGGGCAAGTACTTCCCGAGCGGCTTTGGACCCAACGGCGGCTTAGGGGCGTTCTTTACCCTCAACTGGGGCCAGTTCAAGGACTTTTTGACCTTCAAGGGCGGCCTTGAACCGGCAACCGGTGCCCTCTGGCTCACCGACATCGCCCACCACCATCTGGCGCTGGCGGTGCTGTTTATCGTCGCCGGGCACATGTACCGGACCAACTGGGGCATCGGCCACTCAATTAAAGAGATGCTCGAAGCCCACAAGGGTCCGCTCACCGGCGAAGGGCACAAAGGTCTCTACGAGATCTTGACCACTTCCTGGCACGCCCAGCTGGCGATCAACCTGGCGATCGTCGGTTCGATCACGATCATCGTCGCCCACCACATGTACGCGATGAATCCCTATCCGTACATGGGCGTCGATTACGCCACCCAGATCTCGCTGTTTACCCACCACATGTGGATTGGCGGCTTCTTGATCGTGGGGGCGGGGGCGCACGCGGCGATCTTCATGGTCCGCGACTACGACCCGGTGCAGAACCAGAACAACCTGCTCGATCGCACCCTGCGCCACCGCGATGCGATCATCTCGCACCTCAACTGGGTCTGCCTGTTCCTGGGCTTCCACTCGTTCGGACTCTACGTCCACAACGACACGATGCAGGCGCTGGGCCGTCCAAAAGACATGTTCGCCGACTTTGCCATTCCCCTGCAGCCGGTCTTCGCCCAGTGGGTGCAGGGCATCCACACGGCGGCAGTCAATGGCCTCACCGGCGCGCCGGGCGGTGTCACTGCTCCCTGGGTCACAGATACCAGCTACACCTGGTACGGCAGCCTGCTGCCCACCGCCGGTGCAGCGGCGATCCAGGCCAATCAGGTGCTGGCCCTCGCCAACGGCAAGATCGCCGCATCTCCGATTCACCTGGGCACGGCGGACTTTATCGTCCACCACATCTTTGCCCTGTGCATCCACGTCACGGTGCTCATCTTGCTCAAGGGCGTGCTCTTTGCCCGCTCCTCGCGCCTCATCCCCGACAAGGCCAACCTCGGTTTCCGCTTTCCCTGTGACGGCCCTGGCCGGGGCGGCACCTGCCAGTCCTCCGCCTGGGACCACGTCTTCCTTGGGCTCTTCTGGATGTACAACACCATCTCGGTGGTGATCTTCTACTTCAGCTGGAAGATGCAGTCGGATGTCTGGGGGACGGTCGCCGACGGTAAGGTCTCCCACATCATCGGCAATACCGACGTGTTGCTCGGTGCCGACCAGACGATCACCCTGTCGCAGTTTGCGGCGAGTGCGGTCAACATCAACGGCTGGCTGCGCGACTTTTTGTGGGCGCAGGCTTCGGCGGTAATCAACTCCTACGGGGGACCGCTCTCAGCCTACGGCCTGCTGTTTTTGGGTGCGCACTTTATCTGGGCCTTCTCGCTGATGTTCTTGTTCAGTGGTCGCGGCTACTGGCAGGAACTCATCGAGTCGATTGTCTGGGCGCACAACAAGCTCAAGGTAGCCCCCGCCATTCAGCCTCGCGCTCTGAGCATCACCCAGGGCCGGGCGGTCGGTGTGGCCCACTACCTGCTGGGAGGGATCGTCACCACGTGGGCGTTCTTCCTGGCGCGATTCCTGGCCTTGCCATAGGGAGTGACATCAATGGCAACACGTTTTCCAAAATTCAGCCAGGACCTTGCACAGGACCCGACCACACGTCGCATCTGGTACGGCATCGCCACCGCCCACGACTTTGAAAGTCACGATGGGATGACGGAGGAGGCGCTCTACCAGAAGCTGTTCGCCACCCACTTTGGACACCTGGCGATCATCTTCTTGTGGTCCTCGGGCAACCTGTTCCACATCGCCTGGCAGGGCAACTTCGAGCAGTGGGTAGCCAACCCCACCACCGTCATTCCGATCGCCCACGCGATCTGGGATCCGCACTTCGGTGCCGGTGCGGTCAAAGCCTTTACCCCCGACGGGGGGGCCGGACCGGTCAACGCCGCCTACTCGGGGCTGTACTACCTCTACTACACCCTCGGGATGCGCTTCAATTCGGACCTCTACGAAGGTTCGATCTTCTTGATGATCCTGGCGACGATCTTCTTGCTCGCGGGCTGGCTGCACCTGCAGCCGCGCTTCCGCCCGTCGCTGGCCTGGTTCAAAAACGCCGAGTCGCGCCTCAACCACCACCTGGCGGGCCTGTTTGGCGTCTCGAGCCTCGCCTTCGCCGGTCACATGATCCACGTCGCCATCCCCGCCGCGCGCGGTGTGCGGGTCGATTGGAGCAACTTCCTCTCTGTCAAGCCGCACCCTGAGGGGCTCGCCCCCTTCTTTACCGGCCAGTGGGGGCACTACTCCGACCCGCAGTATGGTCCGCCGATTCTCACCTTTATCGGTGGGCTCAACCCGGCCACCCATACGCTCTGGCTCACCGACATCGCCCACCACCACCTGGCTATCGCCGTGATCTTTATCATTGCGGGCCACATGTACCGGACCAACTTCGGCATCGGCCACTCGATCAAAGAGATCCTCGATGCCCACAAGGGACCGCTTACGGGTGAGGGGCACCGGGGCCTCTACGACACGATCAACAACTCGCTGCACTTCCAGCTCGGTCTGGCCCTCGCCTCTCTGGGTGTCATCACCTCGCTGGTCGCTCAGCACACCTACGCCCTGCCGGCCTATCTCTATATGCCGCAGGACCACACGACGATGGCGGCCCTGTACACCCACCACCAGTACATCGCTGGTTTCTTGATGGTCGGGGCCTTTGCCCACGGGGCGATCTTCTTTGTGCGCGACTACGATCCGAAGGCCAACGAAAACAACGTCCTGGCCCGGATGCTCGAGCACAAGGAAGCGTTAATTTCGCACCTGAGCTGGGTGAGCCTGTTTTTGGGCTTCCACACCCTGGGTCTTTACGTCCACAACGACGTGATGCAGGCGTTCGGTCGCCCCGAAGATCAGATCCTCATCGAGCCGGTCTTCGCCCAGTTCGTCCAGGTGCAGTCGGGCAAGATCATCGAGGGCATCCCCGCCCTCTTTGGCGGTATCGGCGTCACCGCTCCCAACCTGGTAGCCAACGCAGGCTGGTTGCAGTCGCTCAACGCCAACGGCTCGCCCATCTTCCTGCCCATCGGCCCCGGTGACTTTTTGGTGCATCACGCCATCGCCCTGGGCCTGCACACGACGACCCTGATTCTGGTCAAAGGTGCCCTCGACGCACGCGGTTCCAAGCTGATGCCCGACAAAAAGGACTTCGGCTTTGCCTTCCCCTGCGACGGTCCTGGCCGGGGCGGCACCTGCGACATCTCCGCCTGGGATTCCTTCTATCTCGCCATGTTCTGGATGCTCAACACGATCGGTTGGGTGACGTTCTACTGGCACTGGAAGTGGATCTCGATCTGGGGAGACAACATCTCCCAGTTCAACAACAGCTCGACGTACCTGATGGGTTGGTTGCGAGATTATCTCTGGGCCAACTCTGCCCCGCTCATCGGCGGTTACACCCCGGCGGCGGGCACCAACGCCATCTCGGTCTGGGCCTGGATGTTCCTGTTCGGCCATCTGGTCTGGGCGACCGGCTTCATGTTCCTCATCTCCTGGCGCGGCTACTGGCAGGAGTTGATCGAGACCCTGGTCTGGGCCCACGAGCGCACCCCGCTCGCCAACCTCGTCCGCTGGAAGGACAAGCCGGTAGCGATGTCGATCGTTCAGGGCCGCCTGGTCGGTCTCGCCCACTTCACCGTGGGGTATATCCTGACCTACGCTGCCTTCTTGATCGCTTCGACAGCCTCCCTCTACCCGAGGTAAAGGCGCAGGTCAGCGACTAAAAAAGCCCCTGGTTTTTGCCGGGGGCTTTTTGTTGGGATCTGACGGCCTTCAGGCGAGGGGACTGGAAAGGCTGCTGGTCTTGAGGGGCACCAGATTGCCGTGCTGGGTAAGGCCAAGCAAGATCGATTCGTTGGTGCGGATATTGTTGCCGGTGAGGGCGCAGCGCTGGTCTTGATGGGCGGTGGCCACGATCGTCGTGCGAATGTCGGCGGCGCTGATGCGAATGTGATAGTCACCAGATTTTTCGCGCACGTAATTCCAGAGGATTTCTCTGACCAGAGCCTGGTAGCCCTGATCGCCGGAGAACTGCTTGAGCTTTTCTTTTAACTCGCGCTCCAGACGAATGCTGGTCACTTCCATTTCGGTGGTGGAGGTGCGCGGTAGTGCTTGCATGGTAAGACTCCTTGGCTCGCGGAAACGACTGTAGTACCCGTGTAGTATAGCTTTTCTGGCTTTGGCGCGCTACTGGTTGCGCAGCCCGGCAGGCACGATCCAGTGCTCGGCCAGATCGAAGCCGAACTGGACGACGAGGGCGAGAGCTGCCGCCGGGATCGCTCCACTGAGGAGGGTGGCATTGTCGTTGAGGGCGAGGCCGGTAGCGATGCGCTCGCCAAAGCCCCCCGCGCCGATAAAGGCGGCGATCGTGGCGGTGCCGACGTTGATCACCGCCGCTGTCTTGATCCCAGCCAGGATCGTCCGGGAGGCGAGGGGCAATTCGATGAGCCGCAGGCGCGCAAGAGCCGGCAGGCCCAGGGCCATGCCCGACTCGCGCAGGTTGGGCGGAATATCGGTGAGCCCCGCGTAGGTGTTGCGCACGATAGGTAAGAGCGAGTAAAGAAACAGGGCGACCAGGGCGGGAAGGGTGCCGATTTGCTGCAGCACCGGGATCAAGAAGGCGAGCAGGGCGAGCGAAGGAATGGTCTGGATAAGCCCGACCCCAGCCAGGATCGTCTGGGAGAGGGCGGGGCGGGAGGCGGCCAGGATACCGATGGGCACACCGGCGATGACGCCAAATAAAAGCGAGACAAAGACGAGCAACAGGTGCTGGAAGGTGAGGCGGCCAAAATCCGGCCCAAATAATTGAGCGATAAAGCCGGTCGCAGCCGGGTCGGGGGCACCGTTTCCAAGAAACTGAGAGGCAATCGCAGCAAAAGATTCGCCGCGCAGTTCGGCGTCGGCGTTCATCTGGATCATCTGTCGGGCGCTGATCTTGCCTTCGAGCTGGCCGATGGCTGCCCAGGCTGCCGGTAACCGCCGGGGGAGATCCAGCCGGTAAAGGAGCACCGCCCCGTAGGCCGGAAAGAAGTGGCGGTCGTCTTCGAGCACCCGCAGGTGATAGCGCTCGATCTTGGCGTCGGTCGAGTAGATGTCGATTACATCGATCTGGCCGGTGGCAATCGCCTCGTAGGCGAGGCCGTGCTCGATGGCGCGGGGCTGGGCGTTCAGGCCGTAGACCCGCCGCACACCGGGCCAGCCGTCCGCCCGGTTCAAAAATTCCTGCGACAGGCCGAATTGCAGTTCGAGATGGCGGCTCAAGTCTGTGAGAGTACGGATGCCGAGCTTTTGGGCCTGCTCCTCGCGCATCGCGAGGGCGTAGGTGTCGTCAAAGCCAAAGGGCACCGCTGCGCCCAGGCCCAGGGGGGCAAGCTGGCGGTTGAGGGTGGCCAGACTTGCCGGAGCCGTGTTTTTGAGGATCTCGCGGTCGATCGTGCCGGTGTACTCCGGGTAGAGGTCGATTTCTCCGGCCCGCAGGGCAGCATAAAGAATGCCCGTATTGCCCAGCCCCTGGCGGTGAATGGCCTGGGTCCTGCCCGGACCTTCGGCCTGGGCACGGACGATCTCCGCCAGAATATAGGACTCGGTGAAGCGCTTGGAGCCCACTTTTAACGGACCTTCGGCCCAGGCAAGGGGCTGGAGGACGAGCAAGAACAACCAGACGAGCCGCAGGGTGCGCACAGATCAACCGTCCGGTGGCAGCAGGTCGGGGCGGCGCTCGCGGGTGCGAGCCAGTTGCTGCTCGCGCCGCCAGCGCTCGATCTGGGCATGGTGACCGCTCAGGAGCACCGGCGGCACGGACCAGCCTCGAAAACTAGCCGGGCGGGTGTACTGGGGGTATTCGAGCAGATTGTCTTCAAAACTTTCGGCGGCGAGGGAGCGCTGGTTGCCGACGGTACCAGGGAGCAGGCGCACCACGCCGTCGATGAGGGCGAGGGCCGGGATCTCGCCGCCGGTAAGCACAAAGTCTCCCAGGGAAATCTCGTGGGTCGCCAGGTGCTCCCGTACCCGCTCGTCCACGCCTTCGTAGTGGCCGCAGACGAGTACCAGTTGTTGAAATTCGACCAGCGACTTGAGGAGCGGCTGGCGGAGGGGCACGCCCTGGGGAGTCAGCAGGATCACCGCACGGGGCGATTCGACCGGCAGCGACTCGACCGCCGCAAATAGCGGCTCCGGTTTGAGCACCATTCCCGCTCCGCCGCCGTAGGGCGTGTCATCGACGGTGCGGTAGCGATCGCCGGCAAAGTCGCGGGGATTGGTGAGCGCAACGCTTACGATCTGCTGGGCAACCGCCCGGGCGAGCAGGCTGGTGGTGAGGGGCGTCTCAAAAAATTCCGGAAACAGGGTCACGACATCGATTCGCATCGCACCGACCGGGACTTACGATCAAATTATGATAGCGAATCCTTTTAATCCACCCCAGCCGCTCGTCATCGATCCCCTGCTGCGCAGCTGGCTCGCCGAGGACTGGGGCCGGGGCGACCTTACCTCCGAGACGCTCTTTAACGAGCACAACCCGCTCGTCACCGGCCAGATTCTCCTCAAGGACACCGGCGTCATCGCCGGGCTGCCCATCGTCCAGCGGCTCTTTGCCATCGTCGATGAACGGGTGCGGATTGCGCCGGTGGTGAGCGAAGGAGCGGCCATAGAACCCGGCACGATCGTCGCTGTGCTCGAAGGGCCGGTGCGCTCGGTGCTGATGGGCGAGCGGGTCGCGCTGAATCTGCTCCAGCGGCTGAGCGGCATCGCGACTCAGACGCGCCGCTACGTCGAGCGGCTGGTCGGTTCCACCGCCCAACTGGTCGATACGCGCAAGACGACGCCGGGACTCAGGCTCCTTGAAAAGTACGCCGTGCGCGTCGGCGGGGCGCTCAACCACCGCTTTGGCCTCGACGATGCGGCGATGATCAAGGACAACCACATTCTTGCCGCCGGTGGCATCCGCCCGGCAATCGAGCGGCTGCGGGGCCGGATTCCTTTTTTGACGCCCATCGAGGTCGAGACCGAATCGCTTATCCAGGTGGAGGAAGCCCTCGCCTGCGGTGTGCAGGTGATTATGCTCGACAACATGCCCCTTGAATTGATGCGGCGGGCGGTCCTGCTCATCCATCGCCGCGCCCTCACCGAAGCGTCGGGCAACATCACCCTCGAGACGATCGCTGCCGTCGCTGAGACTGGCGTCGATTATATTTCCACCAGCGCCACGATCACCCGTGCCCCCTGGCTCGACATCAGCCTCGATCTCACCCTTTAGGGCCATCAAGAACGATCCAGGGAAAGTAGGGCGTCTGGCAACCAGCACCGATCGAAACGAGCCTGAGGGGCAGTTGGCTCGTTCGCCAGTAGGCTACTGGGGGGCAATCTTGAAGATTGTTCCGAGGCTCGGAAGATCTGAGGTGCCCAGGGTCGTGCCGTAGAGGTTGCCCTCTGCGTCGAGCAGCAGGGGGGCCACTGGATAAGCGCCCTGCAGCTGAAAATTTTCGATCGTCGTCAAGGACTGGCTACTGGTATTGAATTTGAAGGCGGTGCCCAGGCCACTCACACCGCCCCTGAGGGTAGTGCCGTAGAGATTGCCAGTGCTGTCTGCGATCAAGGTGGCGTAGGGGTTGGCTCCGCTCACACCGTCGAAGGTATAGAGGGGCGTCAGTTTGCCCAGCAGCGAGAGCTTGTAGAGGATGCCGACGCCACCGGCCCCACCGCTGATCGTCGTGCCGTAGAGATTGCCCTTCGGATCGCGCACCACCCCGCCGTAGGGTTTGGACCCGTCGCTGCCGTCGAAGGCATAGAGCACCGAGAGCACTCCGCTTGGATCGAGCTTGAAGATCGTGCCGTAACCGGGACCGCCTCCAGCGGTGGTGGTGCCGAAGAGGTTGCCGTTGCTGTCGAGCAACAGCCCCGCGTAGGGGTTGGCTCCAGTCGGTCCATCAAAAGAATACAGCGTCGTCAGCTTGCCCTTGAGCGTCAGCTTGAAGATCGTCCCGAGGCCAAAGGCTCCGCCGCTGTAGGTCGTGCCATAAAAGTTGCCGACCTTGTCGCGGATGAGAACAGAACTGGGCTGACTGCCGTCGGAACCCTGGAAAACATGGACGACCTTAAAATTGCCGGCCCCATCGATCTTGTAGAGGACGCCGTTGGCCTTGGGGCCGCCGCTGGTGGCCGTGCCGTAGAGGTTGCCCGAGCTATCGATGAACACACCGCCGTAGGGAACGGCACCGTCGCTGGTACTGAAGGAGTGCAAAAGCGTATACTGACCCGCAGCAGAAAGCTTGTAGACAGTGCCGAGGTTCTTGCTGCCCCCGACGCTGGTCGTGCCATAAAAGTTACCCGCCCCGTCGCGGGCAAGACCGGCGTAAGGCAGCGCTCCGTCGCTGCAGAACGCGCCCGAGGTCTGACTGCAGAAGGTGTAGGAAATGCTCAGAGTCTGGGCAATACTGGCGCTCTCCCCGGCAACCAGCAGCAGGCCAGTGAGCATCAGAGTCGAGAGCGAGGCACAGAACCCTCTGACGTGCTGTGCAGGCTTGGACGGAAGCAGGAGGCTTTTCATGAGGGAGACCTTGATCGTGGCATCGGGATTATAGAGAGTACATCCAGCCAGCGCAAGTGAGCTGCATCACACGTCCTAAAAAATCTTGATCGAGATCGCAAAACACCTCCGACCGAGAAGAACCCTCAGCGCCAGACCTCGACGGCGACCGTGCCTGTAAATCCCGCCAGAGGGGGCTGGGGCTTGTGGACCTCGACGCGCACGGCGCTGAGCCGTTTATCGAGCTGGCGCAGGCGGCAGGCAATCCGCTCGGCCATCGCCTCGATCAAGGCGAACTGCTCCTGCTCGACGATCGAGCGCACCAGGGCGATCGCTGCGGCGTAGTCGAGGGTGTCATCTAAGTTGTCGCTGGTACTGGCCTCTTTAAGATCCATCTGCAAGTCGAGATCGACGATGAAGCGCTGGCCCAACTGGCGCTCCTCGGCAAAGACGCCGCTGTGGCCGTAGGCGGTAATGCCGCGCACGCGGATGCAGTCGGCCATCGCCTAGCTCGGAAAGACGAGTTTGTTGCGGTGGTGACTTGCCACCGACTCGACTAAGCCCAGGGCCGTAAAACAGGTGATCAAGAACGACCGGCCAAAGGTGACAAAGGGCAGCGGAATGCCTGTAACCGGAGCAAGCCCGATCGTCATGCTGATGTTGATCACCGTCTGGAACAAAAGCATCGTGAACACACCGACCGTAAGCAGCGAACCAAAGTCGTCGGAGGCGTTGCGGGCGATCACGATGAGCCGGAAAAACAAGCACAAAAATAATCCCAGCAACACCAGCGCCCCGACAAAGCCCCACTCCTCGCCGAGGGCCGAAAAGATAAAGTCGGTGTGCTGCTCGGGGATAAAGTTGAGCTGGGTCTGGGTGCCCTGAAAAAATCCGCGCCCCAGGACACCGCCCGCTCCAATTGCGATCTCCGACTGGAGGATGTGGTAGCCGGAGCCGAGCGGATCGCCGCTTGGATCGAGAAAGACGACCAGCCGCTGCTGCTGGTAGGGTTTGAGCAGGTGCCAGAACATCTGGCCGAGGCCGCCTGCGAGCAGATTGGCTGCTCCCACCGCAAGCGCACTCCACCAGCCCCAGCTGAGGGAGCGCCAGGCAAGCAGAGCCATCGCCAACCCCCAGCCCAGCCAGACTGGCAGCGACAGGGCGTAGAGAACGGCGGCAACCAGCGGCGAGGCGAGGACGATGAGCCAGCTCGCCCGCGCCCCGCCCCAGTAGAGCATCCCCAGGGCAATCGCGCCAAAGACCAGAGCCGTTCCCAGATCCGGTTGCTTGAAGACAAGTAAAAAGGGCACCGCCAGCACCGCCAGCACCAGCCAGATCTGGCGGAAGCGGCGAATGGGATAGCGATGGAGCAATGCCGCCAGGGTCACGATCACCCCGAGCTTGGCAAACTCGCTGGGCTGCAACTGGATGCCGCCCAACTCGATCCAGCGCTGGGCTCCTTTGGCGGAGCTACCGACGAAGAGCACCCCGAGCAGCATGGTGCAGGCAGCAGCGTAGATCCCCCAGTACCAGCGCAACAGCCAGCTATAGCCAAAGCGCGACAAAAAAAGCGTCCAGCCGATGCCCACCGCACCCGTCGCCAGCTGCGCCTTCCACTCGCTGCCCTCCGGGCGGGTGCTGAAGATCGTGAGCACCCCCGTCGCCAGAAGCAGCACCGCGAACAGTAACAGCCAACCGTCGAAGCTGCGCAGAAACTTTTGAGCCGAGCTGAACCAGCTGTTCCAGGGCAGTTTCAGTTCCATAGGGCGGCTTGTAAGAGGACAACCACTTCAAGACGGTGTTTTTTGTAACTCCGGCTTTTCTTCGGGCAGGATTGCGCCAGTGACCGGGCAGACCTGCAGGCAGATGCCGCAGTCGATGCAGGTCGAAAAATCGATCCAGTACCAGTTGGTACCCTTGGCGTTTTTGCCTGGTCCTTGATCGATGCAGGAAACCGGACAGGCATCGACGCAGTCTGCAACCCCTTCGCAAACATCGGTGACGATCGTGTGGGGCATCGCTCGTTTCTCCCTCTCGCTCCATTCAGTATAGGACGGGCCTACTCCTCGCCCCGGATCTCCTTGACGATGCCATCTTCGAGGAGAATCTCGACGTTCATCTTGGCGACGAGATTGTCTCCGGGCTGGACATCGAAGTAACTCTCGACCTGCCCCTGGACCACTTCTTGATCCATCTCCCAGGCAGTGACCTGCGAGAGTTGCTGCAGGAACTGGTTTTTTTGCTGCAGGAGCTGGTTTTTTTGTTCGTTGACCTGCAGGCGAACGTTGTCGATCTGACTTTTGGCCTCGGGACCGAGGGGCTTGAGGCTGGTGCGCTCAATCTCAGCTATCGCCCGTTTGCCCTGAAAGTCGAGCTGCTCAAGCTGGCGGTCTGCCTGAGAAAGAAAACTCTGCAACTGTGCCATCATTTCGTCTTTCAAGCGAGCGGTCACGATCGCCTTGATGGTCACGTTGCGCTTGATGTTGAGCTTCATTGAACTCGCTACGGTAAAGTCGCTTGCGTATTTTACGCCTTCGCCCGGTCAATGTCGATCGACGCCCGGCGCTTAAAAACAGCCTTAATAGAGAAGAAGCACTCTGCAGATAGGACCCTGGCAACGATCCTGCGCGACTGGAGCTTTCGCTACGCCCCGCTGTACGAGGCGATCACCTGGCTTGCGGCGACTTTGGCGGGCGGGCAGGCGTATTTTCGACGGGCCGCCTGGCAGGATCTGCCCCTCGACGAGCGCTGGCAGGTGCTCGATCTGTGCTGCGGCCCCGGCAGTGCGACGCGCTATCTGGCCGCCACCGGAGCGCAGGTGACGGCCCTGGACGCTTCAAGGACGAGCCTCCGCTACGCCCAATCGCGCCTCAAAACCGTTCAATTTGTCTGGGGCCAGGCGGAGAGGCTGCCCTTCGCCCCGGCCAGCTTCGACCTGGTACACACCAGCGTCGCCCTCCACGAGATGGAGCCAGGGCAACTGGAGGCGATTTTTCAGCAGGTGTATCGGGTTCTCAGGCCCGGCGGCTCCTTTGTGTTCATCGACTACCACCAGCCGACCAACCCGCTTTTTTGGCCGCCGCTGGCGATTTTTTTGTGGCTCTTTGAGACCCATACCGCCTGGCGGTGGTTAAGAGCAGATCTACCGGCTCTGCTCTCTGCTGCCGGAAACTGGCGAGCTCCCCAGAAGCGCCTGATCGCCGGTGGCAGCCTGCAGATTGTGCGCATCGAAAAGGGCCCCTAGCTTACGGCCTTTTCCAGTTCCTGCTGGTCCCACAGTTGGCGGTACGCGCCGCCCCGGCGCAACAGTTCAGTGTGGGAGCCGCCCTCGACGATCTGGCCTCTTTCCATGACCAGAACGCGGTCGCAGGCGGCGGCGGCGCTCAGCCGGTGGGTGATCAAGATGAGCGTGCGCTGCTGGTCTTCGAGGCGGTCCAAGATCTCTTCGGCGGTCTGGTTATCGACGCTTGAGAGCGCGTCGTCGAGCACCAGGACCGGCGCGTCCATCAAGAAGGCGCGGGCGAGGGCGACGCGCTGGCGCTGGCCGCCGGAGAGGGTAATCCCCCGCTCGCCCACCAGGGTCTGGTAGCCCCTTGGAAAAATGTCGATCTCCTCGTGGATGCGCGCCTGACGGGCAGCTGCCACCACCTCGGCGTCGGTAGCGGTGGGACGACCGTAGCGGATATTTTCGGCGACGCTGGTGCTAAATAGAAAGCTCTCCTGGGGCACGTAGGCGATCGCCTGACGCAGGTCGTTCAGCTTGAGGCTCACCACGTCGATGCCGTCGAGGAACACCTGGCCGGGCTCGATCTCGAGCAGCCGGGGCAGGGCGTTGGCGAGGGTCGATTTGCCGGAGCCGATCGTGCCGACGATGGCGACCGACTCGCCTGCTGCCACCTCGAAGGTGACGCGGTCGAGGGCGGGCCGCTCGCTGCCGGTAAACCTGTAGCTCAAGTTGCGCACGGCGATTGCACCCTCACTATGGCCCAGGGGCACGGCATCGGGAGCTTCCACGATCGTGGGCGGCACCGAGAGGATGCTTTCTACCCGGTCGATGCTCACCTGACCGCGCTGGTAGGTGGTGATCGTAAAGCCGAGCAGAGCAGTCGGAAAGACCAAGCGCTCGATGTAGATGGCGAGGGCGGCAAAGGCACCGAGGCTGAGGCTGCCCTCCGCGAGGCGAGGGCCACCGGCCCAGAGCAGCACCAGCAGACTGCCGCTTGCCAGGCCGCCCAACAGCGGAAAGATGATGTTGCGGCTGAGGGCGAGGCTGAGGTTGGCTCTGAGCAATTCGTCGTTTTTGGTGTCGAAGGCGCGGCGCTCGTTGTCTTCTTGGGCGTAGACCTTGATGAGCGAGATACCGCCCATGTCCTCTTGAATCAGAGAACTGAGCCGGTCCAGACCCTGCTGGACAGCGATCTGCTCGTTGCGCAGCCGGTCAGAAAAAAGCCAGACCGCCCCGAACATCAGCGGATAGACCAGAAGACACAGCAACGTGAGCGACCAGTCGAGGCTCAGCATCACCGGCAGGGTGAGCAGGTAGGCAAACAGGGTGTTGATGATGCTCAAGATCGCAAAGCCCAACAGACGCCGGACATTCTCGACGTCGCTGGTGGCGCGGTTGATGAGGTCACCCACTGGATTTTGGGCAAAGTAGGTGGGCGACATGCGCAGCAGGTGGGAGAAGATCTTTTCTTTGAGGTCGAACTCGACCCGCCTGCCGATACTAAAAAGCAGCACCCGAGACCAGACTCGAATCAAACCCATGACCGTGGCAAGCGCCAGGATCGCAAGGGCGTAGAAGAGCACCCCCTGGTAGCGCAGGTTGTGGCCCAGATCGTCGATCGCGCCTTTGATGAGCCACGGGATCACCACCCCGAGGCCGTTGGTGACAAAGAGCGAGAAGATACCAAGAAAAAGTCGGCCCCGGTGCGGGCGCAGATAACTGTAGAGGTGGGCAAAGGAAGCTCTGGCCATATGTCAAGCTTATCTTGGGGAGCCTGTTGCTGTTAAACCTGTTGCCTTCAGCCTGTGGCCATCACGCGCTCGATCGCCCAAATTAACGACCGCATCCGCGCCGGTACGGTGCGGGTGATGACGGCGGCTGAAATCAAAGCAGCGCTCAAAAGCGCCGACGTCGAGGCGGTGGCCGCCGAAGTCGATGTGATCACTGCCGGCACCTTCGAGCCGATGGAATCTTCCGGGGCCATCCTCAACCTGGGCCACACCGATCCGCCGATTCGCCTGGCGCGGGCCACCTTGAACGGCGTCGAAGCCTACTGCGGCTTTGGAGCAGTCGATCTGTACCTGGGGGCGGCCCAGCCGGGAGAAAGCCTCGACTACGGCGGCGGCCACGTCATCGCCGATCTGGTGGCAGAACGGACAGTGCGGCTGCGGGCGACGGGCTGGCCCGCCGACTGCTACCCGCGCCGCGACTTCGAGAGCCTGATCCGCCTGGATACGATCAACCAGGCGTATCTTTTTAATCCGCGCAACGTCTATCAGAATTTTATCGTCGGCGTCAACGGCGGCGATCGGCCCCTGCACACCTACCTGGGCACCCTCCAGCCCAGGCTCGGCAACGCCGTCTACGCCTGCCCCGGTGCCCTCAGCCCGCTGCTCAACGATCCGCTCTTGCGCTCGGTGGGCATCGGCACCCGCATCTTCTTGGGAGGCGGCACCGGCTACATCGCCTGGGAAGGAACCCAGCACTTTCCGCTGCAAAAGCGTTTGCCCAACGGTACGCCGGTCGGTCCTGCCGCCACCCTCGCCCTCATCGGCGATCTCAAGCAGATGGATCCGGCCTGGGTGCGCGGTTGCCGCTTTTACCAGTACGGCCCTTCGCTGATGCTGGGTGTCGGTATTCCCCTGCCGGTCTTTGATGTGGCCGTCGTCGCCGCTGCCGGTATCGACGACAGCGAGATCGTCGCCCCGGTCATCGACTTTGCCATTCCCCGCCGCGTGCGGCCCACCTTTGGTCTGGTCAGCTACGCCCAACTTAAAAGTGGCCAGATCACGATCGCCGGTCAAAAAGTGCGCACCGCACCCCTCGCGAGCCTGGCGCTCTCGCAGCAGGTGGCCCAGACTCTCAAGCAGTGGATTGCGGCGGGCCGCTTTTTACTGACAGAACCGGTGGCCGCCCTGCCGGAGGAACGGCCTCTGCTGGCGCAGGAGCAGCAACTGCTGCGCTGAACTTTGCGCTTAAGCCGATTGTCTGGACCCAGATGAAACGATTAACCTGGATGGTCAGATGCACGAGTTTTTGCACCCGTATATGCTGTATACTGCCGCCCCCAGAGGCAGGATGGTATCTTCATGAAGAGCGTCTTCCCCCCCGTCCAGGCTCCCATCTGTCCCAGCGCTTCTGAAAAAAAGAGAACGATATGCTTTTGAGGGAGACTACGGAGGTGTTCAACCTCCTCAGCATCGGTCAGCGCGGTGTTGGTAAGACTGTTTTTCTGGCTGGTAGCTACACCGAACTGCGTACGAGCGGTATAACCGATTCCAGATTGCCGCTCTGGTTCGATTGCAAGGACAGCCAGTCGCAGCAAAATATCGAAAAGATCCTGGGTTATATCGAGCGCACGGGTGCCTACCCGCCCGGCACGATGAAGATCACAGACTTTGACTTTCGCTTAAAGCGCCGGGGGCTGATGCGCCCGGTGACCCTGTGCGATTTTCGGCTGCAGGATCTGCCCGGCGAGAGCTGCCACATCGCCAATCCCGCTTTTCGGCAGATCGTGCTTGGCTCGCACGGCTGCTGCGTGTGCATCGACGGTTACGCTCTCATCCACAGCGACACCTACCTCGACGAGTTGCGCGACGTGCTCGTCCAGGTGCTGTCGATCGCTTCACTGGTCCACCTCAACGGCCTCAAGTACGCCTTTGCCCTGTTGCTCACCAAGAGCGACCTGCTCGGTGAGATACCCGACAGCGAAGCGCAGATCCGCCAGAAGTTGCAGCCGCTCACCAACCGCCTCGATGCGATCGGCAGCAACTATCAGATCTTCCGCACGGGCGTCCCCCTCGTCCACGAGGGCGAAGGGGTACGACTGGCACCGTCGGGGGCCGCCGCACCGCTTTTGTGGCTTGTGCTGGAATTGAACAGAGCCCACAATCCGGGCGTGCTCGGCTCTCTTTTTCGGCTGGTGCGCAGGCTATTGCCCCGGCGTCTGCAGGGACGCTCCGAAAGCCCGCTGCAGAATCTGTTTGGCTCAACTGCCGCCTCACAGGATAGCTAAATTTCGCCATGGCTTCGCTGCTTGGTCAGCTCGTCTACACCAGCTTTGCTGCGGTCGGTTTTCAGACGCTGGTGAGTCCCAACGTTCCCCAACACGCAAAGCAGGCGTTTGGCGAGCAGATCGTCCCCAGGTACTGGGATCCGTATGTGCCCCGGCCCCTGGGCGAGTGCAGCGTCTATATTCTCCAGTTGGCCCCGGAGGAGTGTCTGTTTGGCTGGCTCTACAGCGACGGCGAGGACGATTTGGGCCGGGGCAGCGTCCCCTACTTTTGCTGCTACTACCACCGGGGTGCCTTCGATGCCGGGCGGCTGGATACGGTGCTCGCCTGCCTGCACCGGGGACCGGTGCAACTGCCCGATCGCCATCGGCCTCCGCCGGTGCTCGCCGCCCTGCCGGCCCCCGATCTGTGGAGCTATGCGCCGGTGCGGCCAGGAACAACGGTGAGCGCCCAGCAGCGCGAGGGGCTCCAGCAAGCGCTGCAACAGCGCCAGGCGCTGCACCTGTTTGCCGGGCCAAACTCCAGCCCGGCAACAGTCTCACTGGACATGGGAGTTTGCGGGCGGCTGGCAACTGCCCTGGCCGATCACCTGGGACCGCTGGCGGCGGTGATCGTCCGGCAGACGGTGACCCGCGCCGCTCAGCTCAGCGATCCCCAGCAGCGCCTCCAGCAGGTCTACCGCGATCTGGCCGCCGAAGTCGCGGACTCGAGCGCCGCTGCTGCCTTTCAAGCGGAGATCAGGCGGGTTCTCAGCCTGGAGGTGTAGGTGTTGCCTGGCCTGGGGGACTTGAGGCTGTGGTAGAGCCGCCGGCTCGTCAGCACCAGCACCACCAGCCAGATGCCGTAGTGCAGCCAGGGCAGATGGCGGGTGACCGGCACCCCGGCAAAGACAAAGAAGGTATTGATCGAAAGGCAGTTGGCGACGGCGATGAGGCGGGGACGGAGGGCGGTGGCGCGTTCGCTCTGCCCGGTACTGGCAACGCGCTCGATAGCGGCAAATAGAGCGTAGCTTGCGAGCATAAATGCCACCAGCACCAGGGCAGCGGCGGCGAACAGCGGCAGCTGGGGTAAAAAGAACAATCCTGGCCCGCCCAACCTTGCCAGGACGTCCGGTTCGCGGGTCCAGGCGGCAGAAAAGTAGTACTCCCAGTTGCCCCGGTGCAGGTAGTACCAGGCGTAAAAGCCCGCCACCAGCCCCGGATAGCTGTAGTAAAAGCGAATAGCCGCCGGTTGCTGACTGGTTTTAGCCAGCCCTCTTGTCGCATCGATATCGGTGCAGGGCAGCACACAACCGCTGCAGCGGTTGCACATCGAGTTGTCGGGGTTTTTGGCCGGCGGCCTGCGGACTGCCGGTTCTGCCTGCGGAGCCGCAAAGACTGTCTCGACCGGGGCGAGCGGGCAAAAGTAGTGGCACCACGTCCTGCCGCCGTAGCGGGCATTGACGGCAAAGGCGGCCACAAAGAAACCGACGATCGCCGTTGCCAACAGATAGGTGTTGGCGTTGACGAACACAATGCGCACCAGCAGGCCCGCCGCCAGCAGCGCCAGTTGCAGATCCAGCCGGTGGCGCTCCAGCCAGCTTTCCCGTAGCGAGCGGGTGCTTTTTAGCCCGAGCCGCCCCGGCAGGCCAGAGAACCAGGCGAGCGGACAGAGTTTGCGCCACGGATAATAGCCCCCTACAAAAATAAACAGCACGATCGAGAACACCCCCATCCAGGTTGCCAGAGGAGCAAGGGGCATCCAGCGATTCGTAAGCTCAGGATGGACAAGGGAAAAGTAGCGGCCATAGGGGCCAGCCAGTGGTTCAAGGCTTAAAAGCATCAGGCCGCACAGCGCCAGTACAAAGACCCATAGCTGGGCGATCCGCAGGTGCGGACGAAAACGGTCGAGGATCCAGTTCATCGCTACATCTCCAGCAGTAGTAGCTGCGATTCCTCCAGGAGCAAAAAGGAATCTGCTGCACCTGAGTATGATTGCAAAAGTTTAAGTGCTGAAGATGTGCCTACGGATACCCTGCCAATAGCGGGGATTGCGGCGCACATTCCTGGCAATGGGGATTGCCAGTTTCGGCACTGACAGTAGAAAATGAACTCGCCTTCTTCCCGTATCTATGTTGAGAGTGTCCAGTTGCTTCTATACAGATAATCTGTAGAGTCTTTTCAGCGTCAAAGTCTTGAGAGTAAGGGGGAAAAGTGCTCTCAGCTTTCAAAAGCTGTATCCAGCTCGCTGTTGCCTCCGGTTGCCGGCTCAATCTGGTCCTGGCTCTGGTCGTCGGCATCGGGTGGCTGGTGGGCGGGGCGGTAGAGGCGGCCCCGGCGGCGCGGGCGGCGCGCACGCCCGATATTGCCCTTGTTGCTTCGGTGGCGGCGGTCGAAGACGTCCCGGTGGGGCAGTTTCGCTACGGCGGCTCCACCGCCTTCGCCCCACTGCGCAGCGGTGGCCTGATGCAGGCGATCGAGCGGTCCCATCCTGGCTTTGCGCTGCGCTACAGCGAGCCCCCCGGCGGCCATGAACCCGGCTCCGCTGCGGGGATCGCGATGCTGCTTGCCGGTCAGATCAGTCTCGCTCAGGCTTCCCGGCCCCTCGCCCCCGAGGAGCGCGCCCGTGCCGAGACCGCTGGTTTTGCCCTGAGGCAGGTGCCGGTGGCGATCGACGCGATCGCTTTTTTTGTCCACCCGGACCTGCCCATCGCCGGTCTGTCGCTCGATCAGTTGCAGGCAATCTTCGCCGGTCGCCTGCGCAACTGGTCCCAGGTGGGCGGGCCGAACCTGGCGATTGTGCCCGTCAGCCAGGCTCCCCGCGCCGCCGATCTAGTAGAACGGTTGCTGCTAAAAGGCGATAGCCGTCTGGGCCGCAGCGTCCGCCTCACCCGCGACATCACCGAACTTATCCGTCAGGTTGCCACCCAAAAAGGTGCCATCGGCTTTGCCAGTGCCGCCGAAGTGCTCCCCCAGCGCTCCGTGCGGCTGATTGCTCTGGGGCGCTCCCACTCGCAGCAGTACGTGCTGCCTTTTGATGCCGCAGCACCGGGTCGGCTTAACCGCGAGGCCGTGCGCAGCGGTACCTATCCCCTCACCCGGTTGCTGTCCGTCGTCATCCGCAAGGACGGCAGCCTCGCGGAGAAGGCGGGCATCGCCTACGCCAATCTGCTGCTGTCGAGCGAGGGACAGCGATGGATCGAAAAAACCGGTTTTGTCGGGGTTCGCTAACGACGTATTTGCAGGTAAGACGATGGCCAGAACGCACAGGCTGGGAAATATCTTCAACCGTATTTTGCTGCTCATCTTTGGTGGGGCGATCGTCGCCTGCGCTGCGATCTTCTCGCTGGTGCTGCAGCGCAACGCGGAGGCAGAACTCGCCTCGAAGGCGCTGTTGTTTCTTGACAGCATGAACGCGGTGCGCAACTACACCAGCAACCAGGTCAAGCCCCTGCTGGAGCCGCAACTGGGCGAGCAGTTTTTGCCCCAGGCGATCGCTGCCTACTCTGCCCGCTCGGTCTTCGAGAGTCTGCACGCCAAAAAAGAGTACGCTGACCTCACCTACAAGCAGGCGACCCTCAACCCCTTCAACCCGGCCAACCAGGCCGACGGCTTTGAGGCGGATCTGCTTGAGCGCTTTCGCACCGAGCCCGCGAACAAGCAGCTGAGCGGTTTTCATACCCGCGAGGGCGCAGAAGTTTTTTATGTCGCCCGGCCCCTGGTAGTGACCCAGCCGTCCTGCCTTGCCTGCCACGGCGACCCGCAAAAGGCACCGGCGAGTCTGATCGACCGCTACGGCAGCGAGCACGGCTTTGGCTGGAAGCTGGGCCAGACAGTCGGGGTGCATATCGTCTCGGTTCCAGCTGGGGTACCGATCGCCACGGCCCGCCAGTCCTTTTTCTGGTTCATCGGGATCGCGGCGGTCGTGCTGGCGGCGGTGATAGTGGCGATCAACCTGCTGCTGAAGCGCACGGTCCTCCGGCCCCTGAGCCAGATGACGGCGGCAGCCGAGCAGATCAGCAAGGGCAGGCTCGACTTTGAAATGGAGAGCACCGCCAGCTTCGAGATGAAGGCGCTGGCGGCGGCCTTCGAGCGGATGAAGCGCAGCGTCGTGCGCAGTATGCGCCTTTTGCAGTCGGTCCACTACGACCGGGGCCGGGCGCTGCTGGCGGCGGGCGACCTCGACGGAGCAATTCAGGAGCTGTACAACGTATTGAACGTCGATCCTGACTGCGTTGCGGCGCGGGTGGACCTGGCTCGTGCCCTGGTCCGCCAGGGCCGTTCACAAGAGGCGATCGCGCAGTACAACGAGGCGCTGCGGCTGGCCCCCGAAGATCCCCACATTCATCTGGAGTTGGGAGCCTTGCTGCTGGAGCAGGGCGAGCAGGCGGTCGGCCTCAATTCGCGCTCTTAGCGGCAATCGCTTCGACTTCGACTTTGACCCCCCGAGGGAGGGCAGCCACCGCGACGCAGGAGCGGGCCGGCAGGTGTTCTGTGAAGAAGCTCTGATAGACGCGGTTGAGCCCGGCAAAATCGTCCATGTCGGTGAGAAACACCGTCACCTTGAGCACGCGATCAAAGTCGGTCCCCGCCGCGTTTAACACAGCCTGCAGGTTGGTGAACGCCTGGGCCGCCTGCTCCTCGATGCCGCCGGCGACGATTTCGCCGGTAGTGGGGATCACGGGAATCTGACCGGCGGTGAAGACCAGATCGCCAAACAGGACGCTCTGGGAGTACGGCCCCTGATTGCCTTCACCGCGAATCGTCTGCACGGACTACAGACGAACGAGGCGGTGGGCCGCAGCGACCGCTTCGACGATCGAGCGCACCTGGGCGATCATCGCCACTTCGTCGCCCAGGCGATTAACCGCCGTGCCGATGCCGACACCGGCAGCGCCGCTGGCGAGCGCCATCGGGACAGTCACCGCCGAGAGGCCCGAGGCGCAGAGCACCGGAATCGAGACGGCGCGGGCAATCTCGTAGGCGGCGGCCAGGGTCGGGGCCGCCTTTTCGATGAGGCCCAGGGTGCCGGGGTGGGTGGGACGGCTCGCCGTCCCGCCCTCGGTCTGGATCAAGCTCGCTCCCAGCGCTTCGAGTTGCACGGCCAGATTGACCTGCTCGTCGAGGTTGAGGGTGTGGGGCACAGTTACCGAGAGCAGCACATTGGGGCCGAGCAGATCCCGGCTGCGGCGGGTAAGGTCGATCACCTGCCGGGCCTCAAAACGAATGCCCTTTGCATAAAAACTGTCGAAGTTGCCGATCTCGACGCAGTCCGCTCCGCTGCGCACCGCCATGAGCAGATCCTCTGGCTCGATCGCCGAGACGCACACCGGCAGCTCGGTTGTGCGGCGCACCAGGCGAATCAGCTCAGCGTCACAGGCGATATCGACGAAGGTGGCTCCTCCCTGCTCGGCGGCGCGCACGATCTGCACGACGCGCCCGCTGTCAAAGTTATCGAGCCCGGCAATAATCTTGACGGCTCGTCTGGCCGCAAAAGCCTGCTGGAGGATAGCAACCATCGCTTTATGCTCCTGTGCAAAGTCTGGGCCATTGTAATTGATCTGCCGAAATCAGAGCAATAATGGGGGGAGCCGACCGTTCGCATAGCGGGCTTTCAGCCAGGGAAAGTGGGTGTGCTCTTGACACTGCTACTGTTGGTAATGGTCATCTGTCTGGGGGTGCAATTTTTTGTCATCCAGCAGACGCTCAAGCAGACGGACCAGCAACTGGAGGACATCCAGCGCACGATCGCCCAGACGCGCCAGGCACCGGGCACCCACCCCTATTGCAGAAACTGCCGCTTCTACGGAGCGAACCGCTATATTGTCTGTGCGCTGCATCCTGAGGGTTGGTCCGAAGCGGAGGAGCGCTGCATCGATTGGGAAGAGACCACCGCCTGTGATCAATCGCCGCTTCGCAAGTAGCCGCTGCCTGCTCCTGCTTGCCCTGTTCTGGGGTCTTATCGCCTTGTCCGCCCGCGCCGCCGAACCGCTGCAACCCGTTATCGACCGCTACATCGAATCGCTTCCTAAAGGCTACGGTGCCCGCGCTGTCCTCACCGCCCAGGCTGTCTGGCAGGGAGGTCGAATTGTCCTCACTGGTCAGGCCCTCACTGAGCGCGACCGCCAGGCCCTCAAGAGCGCCCTCGCCCGCCTCGGGCCGGTGGAGAACCGCATGGAAATTTTTCCGTTCGCCGAGATCGGAGAGCACGCCTGGGCCGCCGTCCGATTGTCCGGAGCCGACCTGCGCGCTGCGCCCGACGACAAGAGCGAACTGGTCTCCCAGGTCTTGCCGGGCGACGCCCTCAAGGTGCTGGGACGCACCGATGACAGCTCCTGGTTCAAGGTCTTGCGCGAGTGGGACGGCTACGTGGGTTGGATTCGCGCCGATCGGATTGTCCTTTGGAGCCGATCGGAGCAGCAGAACTGGCAAAAGCAGCCCCACCTGATGGTGCTCGAAAATCTGCCCGCCGTCCCCGAACTGCCGCGCGGCAGTATCGTCGCTCGCACCCCAGCCGAAGCGCCGATGGTGGCTGCCGCCGCAAAATCCGCCCTCGTCGTCGCCACCGCCGAAGGCCAGAGCTACACCCTCCCGGAGCGCGCACTGCGACCCATCAGCCCCACCGACGCTCCGAGTGCGGCGCGCATCCTGCAGTACGCCCGCGCCCTGCTCGCCGACCAGCCCACCCGCTACCTCTGGGGCGGCACGATCGGTCGCGCCCTCGACTGCAGCGGCTTCAACCAGACCGTTTATCGCCTTGCAGGCGGCACCCTGCCCCGCGACTCCTACCAGCAGCAGGCGGCAAGCCGTCCCATCGCCCCGACCCTGGGCGACTGGCAGCAACTGCAGCCGGGGGATCTGCTCTTTTTTAGCGAGAAGGGTAACCGGGCCACCCACACCGGCATCTACATCGGCGGCGGCCACTTCATCCACTCCAGCGGCCACAACAACGGCATCGCCGAAAACAATCTGCTCGGCAACAGCGAGTACGAACAGCTCCTGCGCCGGATCTACTTCGGTGCTGGAAGGGTGCTCTCGTCTACCCCCTGACGCGGCTGGCAATTTACTGGCCGCTCTTTGGGATCGAGGGTGATATCGAAGCTGAGCGCCTGACTTTGCAGCTCCGGCGACGCGGGCAATCCTGCAGCCTGCAAAGCCCGCAGCGCTTCGAGGAGCACCCGATCTTGAGCCTGCCCGCCCGAGAGGATGGTCCGTACAGAGGCAAAATCGATCTCGGCCTTGCCGTGGTTCCAGCTCAGCGGCACCGCCAGCATGGTGATGTCCTGCGCTTCAGATGGCAACTCGAGAAGCCCGTCCAGCTTTCGGCAGAGTTGCTGGCCGTAGATAGCCATGCCAGAATCCGTGCTCGCGCCGCGTACCTGAGAAGACATGGGGTCCATCGCCAGTAGACTCGTCGGAGCAGATTTTTGGAGAACTGGCCTGGGGGGAGATGGCAGCTTTGTCCGGGCGGGAGGAAACTTCCGGCTCACCGTGCGCGGCTCAGACTGGTGGGGAGCGAGAGACTTACCGGCAGGTGACGGAGCGGGTGGAACGGGTTCCTTGACCAGCGGCTGGGGAGCAGGAACTGTTCTAGATGGAAGCTTTTGCGCAACCGTAGGCGAATCGGTGGGTCCGGGAGTGAGAATTTTCCAAATAGCCACGGCTACCAGCAAGCCCGCCGCAACCGCTCCGCTGACGAGTAACGTTTTGGAGCTGGGCGAAGAAGCAGGCTGGGCCATCCACTCCTCCCAGGCAGCATCGGCTCGCTGGTCCGCTGTGCTCGTGGCAGAACGCACCCGGCCCTGCCAGTTGCTGCGGCGCAACCATTCGCCCAGTACCTGTTCGCTGATGCCCTCCGGTTCCTCGCTCTCCTGCTGTGCATGAGCGAAGGACTGCGATTTCGGCTCCGTCCCCCCGTGAGCTTGACCTGGCTTAGAACGCCATAGACCCCGACAAAAGCCCGAATCCCCGCACTCGTCTTGAAAGTGAGGGCCGAGCCGTGTAGCCAGATTCTGCCCGATTCTTTGGAGCGATCTGGTGATAGAGGGCTGCGTGACACCTAGCTCTTGGGCAATTTTCACCTGGGGTTTGCCGTGCAGGTAGACTTCCTCCAGCAACCGCTGCTGTTTCTCGCTCAGGGCGGCCACAGCTTTCAAAAACCAATCGCGGCACTGTTCGCTCAGCAGTTCCGCCTGTGGATCGCTATCAGGAGACGGAACCGTATCGCCCAGGGTGAGAACTTTCTCAGCCGGAGCGTCGTCCTGCTCGAAGGGCTTGTCCAGCGACCAGGGAAAGGTAAGAAAGTCTTTCTGCATTCGCAAGAATTTGCCTTTGTCCGTCTTCAGCTGACGGCGACCATAGTTGGCGCTGGCCTGGCGTTGAAGATCGGTATAAGCGCTCCGCAAGATGCATTCGCTCAGCCAGGTGCAGAAGCCGGCTTTACCGGGATCGAACTGGGGTAGCCGCTCGTAGACCAGGATTAAACTTCGCTGCAAAAAATCCTCTTTGTCGAAAGCGTAGTCGCGCCCCTGGAGGTACTGGCGGCAGGAAGCCCGCAGGAGACTATCGAATGTGCTCAGCCCAGCCCGCTTGATCTGGCGCTCTAGCTCCTGACGAGCGGAAGCCTTCTGGTTCTGACAGGCAAGATCAAAAGTCTGCCTGCGGGCCACAAGCGGCTGCAGGCGCAGGGCGAGATCCTGCAAAACCTGAGCGCGGGAGGGGGAAGATCTGGCGAATAGATTCATAGCCTGGGGATCGAGCGTCGCAGTCAAGGCGGAACCCTCAATGGCAATAGCGCCCCTGCTGGGGCAGACACTGTTTTTATCAGTGGCGACCTGCCGCCAAAAATTAACCTCAGACTACAAGAATTTTCTGACTGGCCCCAGAAAGCCCCACAGGCAGCTTAGACAGAGCTTGCATAAATAGCCCAAGTGGCTCATTAAGCTGGCTAAAAAGGGTTGCTCGGCAGACCATGTGCGTCGTAAAGAATCTCATCGGGTGGGCGCGGATCTAAAACAGGAAGCGCCGTACTCCTTGTGCTGAGGGCAAGCAATCGTCTTGCAATTCCCTGGCGGCGTCTACGAGTCTGGCCACGCATCCTTTCTAGTCGCTCTTCGATAGCCTGGGTGACTGCCTGGGTCACACTCTCCCCGGTGAGGCGACTCAGTTCAGTCGCCATCTGATAAGCTCTGTCGCTTTTAATATTGAGCTGCTGCATACTGATTTTTCTACTTTCTACCTTCTAGAGTACCAAGCTGAATAGCAGCCTGCAGCCGAAAATGAGCTTCAGACTACAAGAATCTTTTGAGCGGGTTTAGGAAACTATACAGATAGCTTAGATGGATCTTGCATAAACAGTCCGCTCGGCTCATATCAAGTGACGGAGTGTAGTTTCTGGGCCAGCCATGCCCCGGAGAGCCTTTGTGATGCAACATCACTGTCGTCTGATTCTTTGTGCAGGATTATCACTGTCGAGCGCTCTTTGCCTCTTGGTAGCAGCAGGTCATCCCGTGCAGGCCCAATCTACTACTGTCCCATCTGCAGAAACTACTCCTACACCAACTGAGGCGGACAAACTGTCAGACCAAGCAGGACAATTGGTGAAGCAGGGCAAGTATGTGGAAGCTGTGACCCTGGCTCAGCGGGCTTTGAAATTGAGGCAGGAACAACTGAAATCACCGCACAAGCTGATCGCTGATAGCCTGCGGTTGATAGCAGCCCTATATTTTGTGCAAAAGGATTTTGGTCAGGCACAACTCTTTGCCCAGCAGGCAGTGACAATGCACGAGCAAGTGTTGGGCCCAGAGCATCCTGAAGTCGCCAAAAGTCTTAATCTTCTAGGAAGTATATACCATGCTTCTAGCAACTATGAACAAGCAGAATTGATCCTCAAGCGAGCACTAGCGATTAGAGAAAAAGCTTTCGGACCAGAACATTCTGAGACGGCTGCTAGTCTTAGCAATTTAGCCCTTGTGTACCATACCTTCGGTAACTATGGCCAGGCAGAGCTTCTATACAAGCGCGCTCTTGCTATTCATGAAAAAGCCTTTGGGCCTGAGCATCTCACCGTGGCTTCTATCATTAACAACTTAGCCAATCTGTATCGAGATCTTGGTAACTATAAACAAGCAGAATCATTGTTCAGGCGTGCTCTAGCAATTCGAGAAAAATTTCTTGGGATGGAACATCCTGAGATCGCTATAGCTCTTGGTAATCTGGGCACTGAACTTCGTGCGTCCGGCGACTACCATAAAGCAGAACCATTGTTCAAGCGTTCCTTAACCATTTTGGAAAAGAGCCTTGGACCGGAGAGTCCTGATGTGTCTTATGCTCTCGAAAATTTAGCAGAGGCGTATAGTGACCAGGGTGATTTCGCTAAGGCAGAGCCATTATTCAAGCGTGCCATCGCTATCCAAGAAAAATCTCTTGGTCCAGAGCACTACGTTTTGTCCACTGTACTTATGAGCCTGGCTTCTAATTATGTCAGTATAGGTAACTATGAACAAGCAGAGTCACTCTATCTGCGCGCCATCGCTATTCGGGAAAAAGTGCTGGGTCAAGAAAATCCCGAGGTAGCTACCTCCCTGCAGAAAATCGGTCTTTTTTATCTTGACAGGCAGGCTCACCAAGCTGACCCATCTTCCCAGGTACCTTTGGAGTCTCTAACGCGCAGCCTTGAAATTCAAGAGAAAAACCTGTCGCTCAACCTTAGTCTTGGTGTGGAAGAACGAAAACGCGAGTACCTAAGCACTTTCCGTGATAGTACCGACATTGCCATTGCTGCTCATCTGCAATCGGCCCCCAAAGATCCTGCGGCTGCCCGGCTTGCCCTGGAAACGATTCTGCGTCGCAAAGGTCGTCTGCTCGATCAACTGAGTAACACTCTGGCTCTGTCTGCTCTACGTCAACGCTTAGAACCGGCACAGCAAACTCTGCTCAATCAGATCGTTGCCAATCGCGCTCAACTAGCCAAGCTCATTTACAAACAAACCGCTACTGAAAACCTCGATGCCCAAAAATACCAGGCCGATGTCAGTCAGGTACAACAACAACTCAAACAACTGGAAGACCAACTGGCCATTCGCAGTGCTGAGTTTCGTTCCCAGCGACAGCCTGTAACTCTTACTGCTGTCGAGGAAAAGCTACCCGCTGATGCGGCCTTGCTCGAATTAGTGCGCTACCGTCCCTTGAACTTTGCTGCCATTAAACTCACTGAGCGCTTTGGGGCTGAGCACTACGCTGCCTATGTGCTCCTGCCCGACGGAAGCATTCAGGGAACCGACCTCGGGGAGGCACAGAAGATTGATCAGATGGTGAGCGACCTGCGGCAGTCCCTCAGTTCACCCAGCAAGTCAATCAGGGCAGTTCGCGCTCAGGCCCATCAGCTATACGAGCAGATTGTCCAACCGCTGCAACCGTTTCTGGGTTCAACTCGCCATCTACTCATCTCGCCTGACAGCTCGCTGCATCTGCTGCCGTTCGCTCCTTTAGTCGATGGGCAAGGACACTACCTGATCGAAAAGTTCACCCTTACTTACATCAACTCTGGACGCGACCTTCTGCGCGTAGCCGAAAGCTCGACCACTGCCCAAAAGCCGCTGATCCTGGCGAATCCGAGTTTCCAGAGCGCCAGATGGCAGGTGGCAAGCCGAGCTGCTGCAGGTGATAGCTCGCGCGGCAGTGACGACAACCCGCGCTCCGTTGAACTAGCAAAGTTGTTGAGCTTCGAGCCTTTGTCCTGGACGAGCACAGAAGCGAAGGCCGTGCAGTCGATCCTGAATTTACCAGATGATCGGGTGCTCACCGGTGAACAGGCAACTGAAAATGCGCTCAAACAGGTGCATGGACCGGCGCTGTTGCACATTGCCACCCACGGCTTTTTCTTTCCCGATGCGCGCCGCGTGGATGGCCAGCCGATCGAAAATCCGCTTTTGCGCTCGGGCCTCATCCTGGCAGGAGCCCAGAACCGGGCCAGTGGTGGAGAGGATGGCATCATCTCCGCCCTTGAACTGGCTGACCTCGACCTGCGCGGTACCCAACTGGTCGTACTGTCAGCCTGTCAAACCGGTCTGGGAGAGGTGAGCAGCGGAGAGGGTGTCTACGGCCTGCGGCGGGCATTAATCCTTGCAGGGGCGCGCAGCCAACTGGTGAGTCTGTGGCAGGTAGCGGACAAGGCCACAGCCCAACTGATGAGCGGCTACTACCAGAAGCTGCGAACAGGAGCGGGACGGAGCGAAGCGATGCGTCAGGTGCAGCTGCAGTGGCTGCAATCAGCCTCCGGATCGCTACTGCACCCGTACTACTGGGCTGGATTCATCCCATCGGGAGACTGGCAACCGCTGCCCGCGTCCACTTTTCACGGAGCAGCCAAAAAATCATTGGGCAAGAAGGTTAATTTCGTTGCCAATGTAGATAACTAAAAACAGAGACACAAGACGATTGGCCTTGCCAGCAGGGAGCCAGTCTTCTTTCCTTTTCGTTCAGCATACTACTGAACGAGCGGGAGTCATTGTGTCTGTTCAAAGATTCGCTTGAAATACGTTCCCTTCCTACCTGCCGCAAAATACCGACTCGAAATATCAGAGGAGAAGAATCATGCGTACCCTCATAGCTTGCCTGACTGCTACCCTGTTTTTGCCAACGGTAGCCTTTGCCCAGACAACTGCTACAGCCTACGCTGAAAGATCCGAAGTTGTGGCAACTGGCAAAACAATTCAACTTTTTGGTGTACCAACTATCAGCGCTGATGGTGAAACGCAATACTTTGATGTAACCGTTACCCTTCCCCTGACGAGTGGTGGTACATTCGGAAACAAAGCGACTGTCAAGTCAGTCCGTTCACCAATAGTCGATACCACAGAGTTCATACCAGGTACCTACACTTGGTCGAACGCAAGCTATACATGCAGTGTCCTCGCTTCGCCTTTCGGTGGTAGAACAGAGTTTGATATGACTTGCACAGAGTCTTCTGGACTGGTTCAACTGATAGCGACGTGGTACACCGGTCCTATCGCTGGCAATCCATACGAAGCAGAATTGACTCAGGCAGGTCTCAACACATTGTCTGGCAATGACCAGTACTCGTGGGGTAGAGTCAACCAGTACAACACTACTATTCTCGGCTGCTTCAATTCGCCAGATCTTTTTGGAGCGCGGCAGATTGGCAACACGTTGACTTTGACAAACTTTGGTTCGAATACCATCGTTGATTGTCAGGCAAACTTGAACAAAGCCCCTTAGTTCCTGTCTTCTGTGAGGCTACTGCGGCTACTTCACACTCATTTCCCAACCACTGAGCGTGAGTTTGTGAGCAGCTCAACTCTATCTGGACGAGATTGATGCACTCAAACTCTTGTCCGGGTAAGCAACATTTTTTCGCAAATTCGAGGAAGAACAATGAATACTCTCCAGAGAATGGCAGCTCCTGCTGTCCTGTTGATTCTGGTCACGCCTGTTCAGGCACAGATGTTGCGCTCGGCACCCGCGCCCCAGTTAAAAACCAGTCTCCAGGCTTCTCCCCAAATCACGATGATTCCTGCAGGTACCCAGGCCAACCTGATCGTGCTTTTGAGCCCAGGAAGTACGTTACCGCTGATGGAAGATCGACCGGTGACAATTGCTGTAGGTGGTCAGATTGGGGAAGTGGCGTTGCCCCAGGGAACGTTTCTGGTCGGCAAGCTGACCCGTGCAGAGGATTCCAAAGCAATTCTGCACTTCGAGAGCCTGCTTGTCGGTAATCGTATTTACACGGTGCAGGCGACCAGTGCCCCGCTCGATGCTCAGATGGTCTATGACCGGGCAGCCGCTCAGCAAGCTCAAGCCAGAGCGAATGCAGTCCAAAGCCAGGGACAGACAACCAATGCGCTGATTCAGACGGGTACGACTATGGCCCATGCCGTCGGTGGTTTTGGGCTCGGTTCGCTCTTTGGTGCGGTAGGCTCGCTCGCCGGCTCTGCCCAGCAGGCCCAGGCCAACAACGAAGCCGCCCGGATTGCTGCATCGGCCCAAAAGCTGTCCGCTTCCGTGACGGCACTGCAGACATTGAGCGTTCAGTTCCAGAGTGAAGTCGATCTTAAACGTCCGTTTGCAGAACTTCCCTCCAGCATTCCGCCAACTGCCGGGTACATGCCGGGCGCTCCTCCACCCGGATATCCACCTGCTGTCAATCAACGCGAATGATGTGCTGACCGACTTCGCGCAGGGTGAGGCTCTCGCCACCTATGAATCCGTAGCGCCAACGATGCAGCTGTTAAACTACCGGGGATTATCGGCTGGGAAGCGGTGCGTACCGACCACATTTTCTACAAACTCTTGCGGGCTTTTCCGGAAACGCTCTTTGTCCTGGCAGGTACGTTACCTCCAGCAGCGGGCGAATACCGCTTCGACTCCGTGGAGGTAAAAGAGACGGCATTGCGCATCGATGGCGTCCTGGTGCCCTCCTCGACCAATCAGCCCTACTACTTTGCTGAGGTGCAGTTTCAAGCGGATAAGGACATCTACTGGCGATTGTTCACCGAACTGCTGATGTATATGCGCCAGTCTGCGCCAGAAGGTGACTGGCGGGCAGTACTGATTTTTCCCAACCGCACGCTGGATGTGGAGGCACCGATGGCCTTGAGTACTCTGGCAATGGACGAGCGTTTAGTGCGAGTGTATCTCGACGAGATTGCCGTGGAGGAGGACGGTCCGCTGGGCCTGTCGCTGGTTGGGCTGGTTGTCGAGGAGGAGCGAACTTTGCCCGGACGGGCAGGACGGTTGCTGGAACGCGCCTGCAGGCAATTGCCCGCAGGGGAAACCAGAAGGCAGGTGCTCGAATTGATCGAGACTATCATTGTGTACAAGCTGCGGTACGGTCCAGAGGAGCTTCGAGCGATGTTCACCCTCGATGAATTGGAGAACACTCCCTACGTGCAGGGACTGAAGGCAGAGGCCAGACATAAAGCGGAGCGAGAAAAAGCGTTGTCTTTGATCCTCCGTCAACTTGCCCGACAGGTGGGTGCTTTGGCACCTGAGGTCAGTGAGCACATCGACAAGCTCTCGGACAGCCAACTCGATGCCCTGGCCGAAGCTTTGCTCGGTTTCGGCTCGGCGGCAGATCTGCAAAGCTGGCTCGACAGGCAGCTGCCCGGCTGAGTGCGGCAATCCAGCCCGGTTCTCTAAGAGTCCACGTACTGCTCAAGCAAGGCTTTTTGTTTGTAGCGGCGCAGTTTGCGCAGGGCTTCGACCTCGATCTGGCGGATGCGCTCGCGGGTAAGGTCGAAGCGCTGACCGACCTCGCGCAGGGTAAGGCTCTCGCCCCCTTCGAGGCCGAAGCGCAGGGCGAGCACCTGCCTCTCCATTGGCCGGAGCATCTTGAGGGCGTTCTGCAATTCTTCGGCTAGAGCGTTCTGCACCATCTCGTCGAAGGGCCGCTCCGCCTGGCCGTCCTCAATCATCTCGCCCAGGGAAATGTCACCTTCGCCGCCGACAGTCAGGTCCAGCGAGACCGGCTGGCGGGCCATTTCCTGGATGCTGCGCAGTTTTTTGACCTTCATCTCAAGGCGGGCCGCCAGTTCTTCGTCGCTCGGTCGCCGCCCCAGTTCGACGGTGGCGAGGCGCATCTCGCGGCGCACCTTGCGCACCTTCTCGACCATGTGGATGGGCAGGCGGATCGTGCGGGCCTGGTTGGCGATGGCGCGGGTGATGCTCTGGCGGATCCACCAGGTCGCGTAAGTCGAAAAGCGAAAGCCTTTTTCGGGATCGTATTTTTCGGTAGCCCGCATCAGGCCGATGTTGCCCTCCTGGATCAAATCGAGAAAGGGCAGGTTGCGGCCAATGTATTTTTTGGCGATCGAGACCACCAGCCGCAGGTTGGCGTTGATCAGCCGCCGCTGGGCCCACAGGCCCTGGCGGACCGCTTCGATGAGTTCCTCGCCCCTGCGGCCCATAAATTCGGCTACCTCCTCCTCGGCGGGAGGCCGCATCAGACGGACGGTCAACTCCTCGCGCGCCGCGTCGATGGCAAGTTTGGCCTGAATGAGCCGGGAGAGGCGAATTTCATCCTCCGCGCTCACTCGCGCAATGCGACCAATTTCGTTGAGATAGAGATCCACCAAGTCGTCGCTGCGCTCGAGCGCCTGCCGCCCAGAGCCAGTCTCCTCGCGCTCCGCTTCGCCCTCGAGCAGGTAGTCCTCTCGCTGGTGCTTCCCTCTCACCTTTGCTCTCCCCGTTTGCGTCTGTGTCTTAAGGTTACGGAAAACCCCAAAATCGATGTGAACGAAAATCGATCATCAGCTAATATTTTTTTATGGTTACAAGTGGGATCTGTCTGGTCAGAACCTGCTCAAGTTTCGCTCATAGCCTTTCCTGGTTTATCGATTATCGATCATGGCTCAGGCAGACGTGACAAAATTTGGTACGCCCGTCCGACCGACCAATCTGATTGGTCCCCAGGTGCGCTACCTGCGCGAGCGGCTGGGACTGACGCAAGATGAGCTGGCTGGGCGGTTGAGCCGCTACGGACTGGAGCTGGACTACGTCAAAATTGGCCAGATCGAAAACGGCAAGCGCCGGGTGATCGACTGGGAGCTGGTGGGCTTTGCCCGCGCCCTTGGGGTGTCGGTGGACTGGTTACTGTACGGCGATGAGGGGAGACTTTAAGCGATGAACGTTGCACTGCCACTGGGACGCTTCGATCTGTTCTTGCAGGCAGGCCGCCTGCTGTCGCACCACCTGGCACGGGCCGGGGGGATTCAGGCGCGGGCGTTCGAGACGGCCCTCGCGCTGCAATATTTTCGGGAACTGGTGCCGGTGGTCGGCAGCGAACGGGGCATCGGCCTCGACGAGGTGGCAGGCCGCATCTGCGACGGCATGTACCGCAAGAGCGACGGGCGGTTGCCCCGTGGACCCCAGGGCGAAGACCTGATCTGGCCCCTGCTCAACCTCGACCGCGACGGGGTGCCCCAGCCGCTGTTGCCCCAGACCAGCGAGCAGTCCGATTTTCGCTGGCACAAGCTGTGCAACGGCCAGCGCGGCATCGGCTGCCACGCGGCGGCGCTGCACTTCTGGCAGGACAACAGCTTTATCGAGAGCGACCGCGATCTCTGCCCGTTTCGGGTCTACGACGGCCAGACGCCCCTGATGATCGATCAGGGCCGCCAGAAGTGCGGCTTCGACGGCAATCCCTGCGGCTGGCAACCGGGGCTGCCGAAATTTTTGCAGGTGCTGGGTCCGGGCCGCGACGCGCAGCTGAGCCGCGTTCCCTGGACGGTGCGGATGTGGCAGGCGCTGGTACCGCCGGAGGCAGCGCTGCCGGTCTATCCAGTAATTGCCAGTCTGTATTTTGCAGCCCCCCACCTGGTCCACGAGCGGCACAGCATTACCCCCGAGCAGTTCCGCGCCGACTTCGGTTTCGACGAGGAGGTTTTTGCCGCCCTTTTTAACGGCAATCGCGACCAGCCCCTGAACCGCCACCTGCTCGAATCGATCGATGCTCCCCTGCCAGATACACCCCTGACGGCGGCGCAACTGATGCTGCCGGTTTTGCCGCCGGAGCGCGAGCGCAGCCGACCGACGGGTGGACGGCTGGTGGTCGATCCCGACGAAAAGCCCCGCTACGCCCGCAGCAACAAGTCGAGCGGCATCTCCCAAGATCCGCTCCTCGCTGAGCGGCGGCGGCGACGCCAGCTGGAGCGCACCGCCCGCCACGACGAGACGCTCACCCAGTTTCGCCGCTGGTTCCGCCTGGCCGGCAAAGAGGTGCGCGAGGACACCGATACGTTCGACTTTCTGGCGATCGACGAAAATCTGGTGCTGCTCGCCGAAATCAAGATTCTCGGCCAGCAAGATCTGGCTGATGCCATCCAGGAGACGGTGGGCCAGTTGCTCTATTACCGGCGCTTTGCCCTGGCTCCCTGGCGCGAGGAGGGCTATCCGATCGCGATGGCCGCTGTCTTCGAGCGCCCGCCCTTCGGCGAATTTGTCGATTTTCTGCGCGAGGTGAATATTCATACCTACTGGATCGGCGAGGATCAGCACATCGACGGCCCCGAGGAGAGCCTGGCGCTCATCCGGGCGCTGGGGGTGCAGGTGCGCGCTGACCCCGAGCTGATGCGCGGCTGAATCAACTTTGCAGTGCCAACCAGGCCCGCAGGACTTCGGCTACCGACCAGGCTTGGGCGATGCAGCCACGGGGAATAAAAGGCGGTTTGCCCTCGAAGATCTCGCTCACACTGCCCAGCCCCGCGTCCAAAAGGTGCCGGGCAATCGGGTCTAAAAAAGATAGCGCCAGTAGTGGGTCGCCGTAGACGCGCCGGTGGGCGAGGGCAAATGGGCCGAGTAACCAGGCCCAGGCGGTGCCCTGGTGGTAGGCGCTGTCTCGAGAACGCTGATCGCCCCGGTAATGGCCGATGTAGCCCGGCTCATCCGGAGCGAGGCTGCGCAGCCCGGAGGAGGCCAGCAGAGCGCGAGCGCAGGTATCGACCACCCGCCGCTGCTGCTCGGGGGTGAGCAGAACCTGGGAAAGCGAGACGGCAAAAAGCTGGTTGGGCCGCAGGGCCGGATCGTTGCCGTCCGGTCCGTCGAGCACATCGAAGCAATACCCCCGCTCCGCATTCCAGAAGCGCTGAAAGCCGTCTAAAGTCCGTTCTGCCAGCGCCTCGTAGCCGCCGCCGGGTTGGCTCAATTGTCTGGCAAAATCGGCCATCGTGCGAAGCGCACTGTACCAGAGGGCGTTGATCTCCACCGGCTTGCCGGTGCGCGGCGTCACCACCCAATCGCCCACCTTTGCGTCCATCCAGGTGAGCTGCACGCCGGGTACACCGGCGAAGAGCAGGCCGTCTGTCGGATCGAGGCAGATGCCGTAGCGGGTGCCCCGCTCGTGCCAGTCGATGATCTGCTTGAGGACCGGGAACAGTTCACTAAGGAGCGGCAGATCGCCGGTTGCCTCAAAGTACTGCTGCAGTGCCTCGAAGTACCAGAGCGTTGCATCGGCGGTGTTGTACTCGCCCTCGGCGGGCGGTGAGCTGTCGTCTAAGAAGCGATTGGGCAACATCCCCCGATCGACGAAGCGGGCAAAAGTGCGCAGGATCGAGCGGGCGACGGCGGGCCTGCCGGTCGAAAGTGTCAGGCCCGGCAGGGCAATCATCGTGTCGCGGCCCCAGTCGCCAAACCAGTGGTAACCGGCCAGGATCGTCTTTCCCTCAGGCTGGTCCGGCAGTGGCCGATCGACGATGAACTGATCGGCGGCGAGGACGAGCTGGCGCACCCAGACCGGGGCAGTCTTCCCAACAGGATGGGCGGCCTCGAAGGCGGCGAGCAACTGCGCCTCGTGGGCCTGGCGTTGCAGGAGCGCGTCCGTACCGCACGGGTGGGGTTCGGCTGTGAGGCTGGCGCTGAAGGTGAGGGATTCGCCCACCGCCAGAGTTGCTTCAAAGCTCGCGGCGTGCAGGTGATCGTCGAGCGGCTCCAGGCCGCGCTCCTTTTCGGCAGCGAGATAAAATCCCCGGTTCCAGACTCCAGAAATGTCTACCTCGCCCCGGTCGCAGCGCAGGTAGAAGGGCTGGGCCGCCGCAAAAGCGGTCACCTTTACCCCGCCCTGGCTGGGCTCGATCGCCATCTGCCAGTTGTTTGCCTGGGTGCGGCTATGAAAGTCGCGGTAGTTGACCAGAGCCCGCAGCGAGAGTGAGAGAGGACCAGCGGTGGCGCGCAGGAGCGTGTAGCGCACGAAGGTCGTATCGGAGCCGGGCGGCATCCAGATTCGCTTTTCGATGAGCGCGTCGGCAAGGGCGAACTGCCAGACCGGCACCGTCCCTTCGAGGCGGAACTGTTCGATAAAGATCTGGCCCTCCGGCTGGAGGCTGCCGTCCGCCCAGCGGTTGGCAAAGAGCGGAAAGTCAGCCCCGTCGTAGCGGCAGGTCGCATCCAGCTTGGCCAGAAGCACTGTCCGACCCAGGGGCGGCGACCGAGCGGCGACCAGCAGGCCGTGGTAGCTGCGGGTGAGCACACCGGCCACCGTGCCCGAGGCGTAGCTGCCCGTGCCCCCCGTCACCAGCCATTCGCGGCAGCTGGCGCTTTCGATCGTTCGACAAATTTCTCGCCCCAGCCGCATCGCCATCGCCCAGCTCTTCTTACTTTATTTATCCGGATCCGAGATTCGAGCGGATGTACTGGCAGATTGTCATCCACCGAACGTGTATACCGGTGCGTGCAAAGATATGCTTGAGCGAATTCCGCGCCGACCTGCCGCAACGTCTTTGATTTGATTCTTTCGGCATCGCCATGAAAAGTCCGATCGATCAGCTGATCGCCGGTGCCCTGCGCTCGCGCTACCTGACGCTCGCCATCGCTGCTGCCGTGCTGGCAATTGGGGTAGTGGCCTGGCGGCTGTTGCCCCTCGAAGCCTATCCGGAACTGGCCGACCCGCAGGTGCGGGTGATCACGCTCTATCCGGGCAAGGGGGCCGAAGAAGTTGAGCGGCTCGTGACGGTGCCCCTCGAAAAAGAACTGAACGGCATCCCCAACCAGACGGCTCTAAGATCGATCTCGCTCTATGGCCTGTCGGTGGTGACCACGGTCTTCAAGGACGGCACGCCCACCAACGTCGTGCGCCAGCAGGTGCTGGAGCGCATCGCCGGAGCGGATCTGCCCGACGATGCCCGGCCAGGTCTGGAGGCGGACGTGGGTTCGCTCAGGGAAATCTACCGCTACACCCTCCAGAGCCGCTACTACACGCCGATGGGCCTGCGGGCGATCCAGGAGTGGGAACTCGAAAAAGCCTTCCGCCAGGTACCGGGGGTGATCGATGTGGTGAGCCAGGGCGGACCGACCAGAACCTACCAGGTCAACGTCGATCCTGAGCGGCTCCGGGCGCGCAACCTGACCCTCCAGCAGCTCTACGACGCCCTTGCTGCCGCCAACGCCACCACCGGCGGCGGCTTTATCGAAAAAAACGGCCAGGCGTTCATCGTCCGTGGCCTGGGTCTTTTGCGCGGCACCGCCGATATCGGCGAGGTGGTGATCGCCACCCAGGCCGGTACGCCCGTGCGGGTGCGCGACGTGGCCACCGTCACCATCGGTCCCCGCCCCCGCCGGGGCCAGGTGGGCCTGGGTACCTCCGACGACACCGTCGAAGGGATCGTGCTGTTGCGGCGCGGCGAGAATCCGACGCGGGTGCTCGAAAACCTGTACGCCAGATTGCCTGAGATCCGCTCGCGCCTGCCGGGCGGCGTGCAACTGGTGCCGCTGTACGATCGCTCGACGCTCATCAACCGCACCCTCACCACCGTCGGCGAAAACGTCGCCACCGGCATCGGCCTGGTGCTCGCCGTGCTTGCCATCTTTTTATTCGACCTGCGCTCGGCCCTGATTGCCGCCTGTGTGATCCCGATCTCGCTGTTGTTTGCCTTTATCGGTCTCAACCTGTTTGGGGTACCGGCCAACCTGCTCTCGCTGGGGGCGATCGACTTTGGCATCCTGGTGGATGGGGCGGTAATCATGACCGAGAACATCGTGCGCAAGCTCTCCGAGGAGGGCAAGGGCTTCGACGTTGCAGGCAGGCTCGCCCTTCTGACCCGTGCGGCGACCGAGGTGGGCCGTCCGGTGCTCTTCGGGATCGGGGTAATTATCGTCACGTTCTTGCCGATCTTTACGTTCGCCGGTGTGGAGGGCAAGCTCTTTCGTCCCCTGGCGACGACGATGGTCTCGGCTCTGGTCGGAGCTGGCCTCGCTGCCCTCACCGTCATTCCGGTACTGTGTTCGTTTTTTCTGGTGCAAAAGCCCCTCTCCGAGCGCGAGAGCCCGGTGGTGAGCTTTATCCGGCGGCTCTACACCCCGGCTCTCAGCGGAGCCCTCGCCGCTCCCTGGCTGGTGCTGGCAGCGGCGGCAACCGCCTTCGTCGTCGCCGTCTCGCTTTTTTTGAATCTGGGCAGTGAATTTTTGCCGCACCTCGAAGAAGGCAATATCTGGCTGAGGGCGACGCTCAAACCCGGCAGCATCACCCTCGAACAGTCGGTCAAGGTCGCCCGAGAGGTCCGGCTAATTCTCAGCAAATATCCGGAGGTAATCAGTGCCCTTTCTCAAGAAGGTGGACCCGACGACGGCACCGACCCGGCCCGCTTCGCCGACCACGAATATCTCATCGACCTCAAGCCCAGCCGCGAGTGGCGCTCCCAGTTCCACCGCAACAAGGACGAGCTTATCACTGCGATGCGCCGGGAACTGGAGACGATTCCGGGTGCAAATTATTACTTTACCCAGTACATCCAGACCACCCTCGACGAGGCGCTCTCCGGCGTGCAGGGGTCGCTGGTGGCCAAGATCGCCGGGCCGGATTTAGCAAAGCTTGAGCAACTGGCGGGCCGGGTGGGCCAGATCATGAACCAGACGCCGGGGATCGTCGATGTGATCGTCGATCCGCTCTTAGGCCAGCCGCAGTTTGCGATCGCCATCGACCGCGCCCAGGCGGCCCGCTACGGCCTCAACGTCGAGGATCTGCGCAAACTGGTCGAGATCGCCGTCGCCGGTAAGGCCGCCACCGAGGTGATCGAGGGCGAGCGCCGCTTCGATCTGGTCGTCCGCCTCTCCGCTCCCTTTCGATCGAGCGAGCAGGCTCTGGGTCGCGTGCTCATCGATACCCCAGGCGGTGCCAAAATTCCGCTTTCCCAGGTGGCCTCGCTGCGGGAGGTAAACGGAGCCACCCAGATCTGGCGGGAGGCAGGTTATCGCCTCGCCACAATCCGCGCCAACGTCCGGGGCCGGGATCTGGCAACGGCGGTGGCCGATGCCCAGCGCCGGGTCGAATCGACGGTGACGTTCCCGGAGGGCTACCGGATCATCTGGTCGGGCGAATTTCAGCGCCAGCGCGACGCGAGTGCCCAGCTGGCCGTCGTGCTGCCGCTCACGATGGCGGTGATCCTCTCGGTGCTCTGGTTTGCCTTCCGGCGGGTGCGCTCGGCCCTGGTCGTCTTTGCGGTGGTGCCCCTCGCCTCGATCGGCGGCGTGCTGGCGCTGTGGCTGAGCGGCACTTACTTTTCGATCTCGGCGGGCGTCGGCTTTATTGCCCTTTTTGGGATCGCCGTCCAGGACGGCATCTTGCTCGTCACCTTCATCAACAAGCTTCTGGCCGCTGGGCTGGAGCGCAAGAAGGCCGTCTATGAGGGAGCGCTCCTGCGGCTCAGGCCGGTGCTGATTACCGCTACGGTCGCTTCGCTGGGCCTGGTACCGGCGGCCACCTCCAACGAGATCGGTGCCCAGACCCAGCGGCCCTTTGCCCTCGTGATTATCGGTGGTCTGGTGACAGCGACGATCACGACTCTCTTTGTTTTGCCTGCGCTCTACCGGTTGTTTGCTCCCCAGACTCTGCCGCAACCGGCGGGCCGTCCCCGCTCCGCCGTGGAGGTCGCCTCCGAATGAAACGGGTTCTTGCAGTTATTGCCGCTCTGCTCGTCGCCGGTTGCAGCGCCCAGGCCGAAAATCCGGCTCCAAGGCCCGTCGTCGCCACCGCCGGTGGCCCGGTGCGCGTCCGCCTGGACCCCGCCCAACTCGCCCGCGCCCAGATCACCACCGCCACGGCCCAAAAGCGCCGCCTGGGCCTGCAGGTGCTGACCGGCGGCCAGGTGCAGAGTGCCGCCAACCGCACGCTGCAGGTGGCGACGGCGGTCGATGGCCTCATCGAGCGGGTGAACGTCCAGGCGGGCGACCGGGTGCAGGCAGGCCAGGTGCTGGCGGTGCTCAAATCCAACGACGTGAGCCAGATCGAATCGGAATTGATGCAGCAGGTGCTCGAACTGCAGGCCGATCGCCAGCAGGCGGTCGTCCAGGTAAACCTCACCAGGAGCCAGCGCGACCGCGAGCGCAAGCTCTTTGACGATCGCATCGGCTCGCGCGCCGACTACGAGGTGGCCCAGAGCGAGTACCAGAAAGCCCTCGCTGCCCTCACAGGTATCGACAGCAAGCGCACTGCCCTCATCACCGCCACCGCCGAACGGTTGCGCCTGCTCGGGGCACTGCCGGGCGAAGCGGTGCGGGTCGTGGGCGAGCGGCGCGTGGACGACCGGGTTTATATCCGCGCTCGCCGCAGCGGCATCGTCACCGAGCGCTCCGTCAATCCGGGCGAACTCGTCGATGCCGACGACAGCAAACCGATGTTCGCCGTCGCCGACCTGAGCGAAGTCTGGCTGGTGGGCCAGGTCTTCGAGCAGGACATCCCGAGGGTGCATACGGGTCTGCCGGTGAGCGTGCGCATCGATAGCTACCCCGGCAAAACCTTTACAGGCCGCCTCGACTACGTGGCTGCCGCCCTCGACCCGGATACCCGCACCCTGGCGGTGCGCGCCACGGTCTACAACCGCGAAGGCAGGCTCAAACCCGCCATGTTCGCCCGGATGACGATCGCCACCGGCAGCGTGCAGGTGCTCTCGGTGCCCGCCGAAGCGGTCCAAAAAAGCGGCGAAATCTACGTCGCCTACGTGCCCGTAAGCGGCGACACCTTCGAGGAAAGACCGCTCAAACTCGGTCGCACGATCGGCAACTACGTGGAGGTGCTTGCGGGCCTCAAGCCCGGCGAGCCGGTCGTCGTCCGGGGCAGCCTCCAACTGCAGGGCCAGGCCCAGCAACTGGCCAGCTAAGATCTTGCTCCCACAAATTTATACTGGTAGACTTAAGTCAATTGAGCTTTCAAAGGCAATCTACGATGCTTTCGCTCTTGCTGCAGATTGGTCTGGTGCTGGTCGTCCTGGCGGTGCTTGGCGTCGCCTTCAAGATTCTGGTGCTGCCCCTGGCGCTGCTGGCGGGGCTTGTGGGCTTTGTGCTCCACAACGCTCTGCCGATTGCAATCGTGGGCGGCATCGTCTGGTGGATCGCAAGCAAGCAGCAGAAGCGGCTGCCTGGGGCATAATTCAGCCACGTTGTTGTGCGTAGGGTGTCGGGAGAAAAAACTCCCGGCACCTTTTTGCAGGGCGAGAAGCGGCGAATTCTTGACAGTACCCAGAAAAGAGGCGGATGGTGGAGTCGTCTGGCCTGCCATGTGCTGTGATCGCCTCGCGTTCGCCCCAACTGCCTCCGGCTCGCCCCTACTACACAGGAGCCGGTGCCACCCACGCGCCCCCGGATATCTGCGCGCTCGTCGTGCTCACTGCCCAGCATCTGGCCTCCACCGGCATGATCTTGCGCACGGGAGTAGACAAGGGAGCCGATGCCGCCTTTGCTGCCGGGGCGGGTGAACGGCGCGAGATTTATGCCCCGCACACGGGGGCAGGGGGCTATAAAGACGGCATCGTGATTGGCGACGCCGAGGTGATTCAGCAGGCGGTGGCAGTCGCTGTCGGTCTGCATCCGGACTGGCGGAGCTACAACGATTTTTCGCGGCGCGCCCACCTGCGTCGGGTCTTTCAGATGTTGGGCAAAGATCTGCGTACCCCTTCGGCGTTTCTTATCTGCTGGGCACCCACCGAAGATGGCGTGGTCGAAGGCAGCGTCCGCACTGCGGTGGCCCTGGCCCACGAGCGGGCGATCCCCGCCTACAACCTGCACGAGCTGACTACCCGCACCCGATTTCGAGAACGGCTCGAAGAACTGCAGCAGGTGCATTGGTAGCAAGCTGAGCTTAGTTCATCCTTAAGCCGTTCCAACCGCGCCCCAGCCGTTCGCTAAGATCGGCGTATAGCGAATAAGAGATAGAAATCATGGCTGACAACCCACTGGTCCAGCTCCACGATTATGGCCAGAGCGTCTGGGTGGACGACCTGCGCCGCGACATGATCACCACCGGCGAGCTGAAGCACCTGATCGAGAGCGAGGGCGTGCGCGGCCTCACCTCCAACCCGGCCATCTTCGAGAAGGCAATCGTCGGTAGCGCCCTCTACGATGCCCAGATCCGCGCCAACCAGACCAGACCAGTCAACGACATCTACGAAGAACTGGTAATCAAAGATATTCAAGACGCCGCCGATCTGTTCCGGCCCCTCTACGAGAGTTCCGGTGGCGCGGACGGCTACGTGAGCTTAGAAGTCTCGCCCTACCTGGCCCGCGACACCGAAGGAACGATCAAAGAGGCCGAGCACCTCTGGCAGCGGGTAGATAGGCCAAACTTGATGATCAAGGTGCCGGGCACCAAAGAAGGAATTCCCGCCTTCGAGCACCTGATTCGTTCGGGCATCAACGTCAACGTCACCCTGCTTTTTTCGCGCCACGCCTACGCCCAGGTGGTCGATGCCTACCTGCGGGGGTTGGAGGCCCACGAAGGGCCGCTGGGGCGCATCGCCTCGGTGGCGAGTTTCTTTTTAAGCCGCATCGACACGGCTGTTGACGACCTGCTCACCGCCAAAATCGAGCAGACGGACGACCCGGCGGTGCAGGAGCGGCTCAAAGCCCTCGAAGGCACAATCGCCATCGCCAATGCCAAGCTCGCCTACGCCCACTTCAAAAACGTCTTCGAGGGCGAGCGCTTTGCCGGACTCGCCGCGCGCGGCGCAAAGGTGCAGCGCCTGCTCTGGGCGAGCACCGGCACCAAAAACCCGCAGTACCGCGACGTGCGCTACGTCGAAGAACTGGTGGGCCCGGCAACAGTCAACACGATGCCCCCAGCGACGCTCAAAGCCTGCGCCGACCACTGCGAGCTGCGCCCCAGCCTCGAATCCGGCGTCGAGCAGGCCGAGGGCACCCTCGCTGAACTCCAGGCCGTCGGGATCGACCTCGATCAGGTGACCGACGACCTGCTCACCGACGGCCTCGCCAAATTCACCGGCCCCTACGACAAGCTCCTGGCGAGTCTCCGGGCTAAGACCGAAGCGGTCACCGCCAGCTAGTCATGCTCCGCCGCCTCAAAATCGCCGGATTTGCCGCCGGACTTGCGGATGAGCCGCACCTGCTCTATCACCATGTCCTTCTGCAGGGCTTTGGCCATGTCGTAGAGGGTGAGTGCCGCAATCGCGGCGGCGGTGAGCGCCTCCATCTCGACGCCGGTCTGGGCCTGGGTTTTGACAGTCGTCTGGACTCGAAACCCAGGCAATTCCGGTGCGGGCACGATCTCTACCTGCACCGCCCCCAGCGGCAACGGGTGGCACAGCGGAATCAGATCGCTGGTGCGCTTGGCGGCCATAATCCCGGCGAGGCGGGCCGTGGAAAGCACATCTCCTTTTGGAGCGTTGCCTGTCAAGATCGCCTCAAAGGTGGACTGCTCCATCCGCAGGCGCGCCTCGGCCACCGCCACCCGCGCCCCGACGGCCTTGGCCGTCACATCGACCATCCGGGCCTCACCGCCAGTGTCAAGATGAGAGAGCGGCTGCATCGGCAAACTCCGTCAGAGCAGTTTTATCCTAGCGACAACCGTTCTGAGCATAAATACTTAGTAAAATAAAAAAGAGCTTCCCGTCCAGGAGAATCGAATCCCTTGTTCTACCGATTGTCTGAGCAGTACCGCTACTTCGTTCGCGACTTGATTGTCAATTTGCAGGCGCTGGCGCTGGTCATGGAGCGCCGTGGCTATCTGGTCTCGTGCTACACCTGCGGCGAGGAGGCCGAAAGTGCCAGCCTCATGGTCAGCATGGGCGGCGGGGCGATGATGCGCTTTCTGGTCTCCGATCAAGGAATCGTCTGGACTGAGATCTATGATGATTCTGAACTTGTTCGCATCGAGGGGGCAGAGGCGATCGCCAAGCTGCAGGAGCTGGCGGATCTGATCAAGCAGGGGCTGCTCGAACCGGACAGTCCGCTTCCATCGAGCCTCAGCTTCCTATAATAGAGGGGTTCCGGTTTCAGGAATTTTGGGCCATGAGTGGCAATGTCTGGCTTATTTTGATCCCGCTCGGGCTGCTGGTGCTCTTCGTGCCGACGGTGCTTTTTTTGCTCTTCAAAAGTGGTCAGCGCCTGTTCTAACCGATCCGCAACGGCCCGACGATCCGGCGCGGTCTGGCCCCGCGTCGGTGTGATCTGACTACACAGCAAGCAGAACTTTGTCCAGCAGTAGCGACAGATTGGCAGGCTTTGATAAGATGCGGATGGCCTGCGGCGTTGGTGAATGCCGATAAAGTTGTCGATCGTAACTACGTGCGATTGGGAACAGCCAACGGCTGGCGGTGAGCAAGCCGGGCATCTTAATCAGATGATTTCCGGAGACTCTAAAGCCAGTGCGCCCGTTCCCACCTGGTTTACCAGAGGTCGCATACTGAGGTAAAACGGCGTTGCGGGTCAATTGAGCATTTGTGACAGCCTGGGCTGTGCCCTCACAGATAAACTGGGGGCACAGACGGTCTTATAACAGGGTGCTTCGATGAGCAGGTCGGGTCGCAAGAGCTTTGTCTACTGGCTGTTCGGTGAGCGCGCCGGTCGCGTCGTCGTCGGTTTTTGGAACTGGCTATGGGGCCGACCGGTCGAAGAGGGCGGCAACATGTCGGTGAAGGTGGCCGAGCAGGCTTACCGCGACATCCAGGCGTCGGTGCAGCGGTTGACCGAGGCGGTCGCCACCCAGGTGAGCGCTTATCGCCGGGCCCAGCAGCTCTATCAACAAAAAGTCAAAGAATACCAGAGCTACGAGCAGCAGGCTCTCACCGCCAAAAAGCAGGACCGCCTGGACCTGGCCCGTCAGGCGCTGAGCAAGGCGCTCGCCATCGAGCAGATTCTGCCGGAGTTGCAGGAGCGGGTCCAGAAGGCCGAAGAATATGCCAACGCCGCCCGCGCCCGCCTCGAAAAAGAACAGCAGCAACTCGAAGATTACAAGTCGCGCCTGCAGAACCTCAAGGACCTCAACGAGATCAACAACGCCCTGGCGACGATGGCCCAGGTGAGTAACGAGTACAACATCGACTCGGCCCGCTCCCAGTTCGAGGAAGCCAACGCCGCCGTCCAGCGCAAAAAGTTTCAGGTCGAAGCGCTCAACGAACTGAGCGAGAGCGCTTCGCAAAAAGCGGAGGACGAACTGAAGCAACTCTCCGCCGACAGCGAACTTGATCGGCGGCTCGAAGCGCTGGGCCAGCCCTCCAATCCCCCCTTGCAATTACCGGTGCGCGAAAGCGAACGCCAGTCCGAACCGTGAAAATTCCCCCGATCGTCTACATTCTGCTCGTCGTCCTGCTTGCCGGCGGCGGCTACTACCTCTACAGCAACAAGCTTGGTCCCTTTGCCCCGGCGGGCGAAGAACAACTGACCAGTGCGCCCACGACCCAGACCCGCCCCAGCGACGGTGGGCCCGCCCCGACTGCCGACCCGTCCGCCCAGAGCGGTACCTTGCACATCGACGGCAGTACGAGCATGGTCGTCATCAACAAGGCTCTGAGTATCGGCTACCAGCAGCAGGTGCCCGAGGTGGAGGTGAGCTATAAAGCCAACGGCACCAGCCAGGGCATTGCCGCTCTCCTCGCAGGCCAGGCTGAGATCGCCGCTGCCTCCCGGCCCCTCAAGCCCGAAGAAGCCCAGCGCGGCCTCAAGGCGGTGCCGGTCGCCGTCGATGAGATCGCCGTCGTCGTCGGCGTCAAAAATCCCTTTCAAGGAAGCCTCAGCACCGGACAGCTCGCCGATATCTTCGCCGGGCGCACCACCAACTGGTCCCAGCTCGGGGGAGCGAACCGGCCCCTCAAGGTGATCAACCGCAACCCCGACAGCGGCACCTACGAATTTTTTCAGAAGGTGGTCCTGGGCGGCGCGCCCTTCGGCACCGGCTCCAACGTCACCACCCTCAGCCGCGACGAGACGACGCCTCTGTTGCGCGCCCTCGGCAGCGACGGTATCGGCTACGCCACCGTGAGCCAGGTGCGCCGCCAGAAGACCGTGCGCATCGTCGCCATCAACGACCAGCTTCCCGGCACAGACAACGAGGACTACCCGCTGCGGCGCAACCTCTACTACGTCTACAAGGATCCGCCCAGCCCCCTGATCAAAGCGTTTATCGATTACGCCCTCACAAGCGACGCCAAAAGCGCCATCCGCCGCTACGGCTTCTAAAAACTCTGCCTCTGGATCGATCCCCAAGATCTTGACCTTGTTGTTAAGTATTGTTACAACTTACTTAAGAAAGTTTGCGAGAGCAGGGAGAGCAGGGAACGATGGCGGTCGAAAGCGAGGGGCAGCGCACACTGGAGACCTATTTGCTGAGCAGTGGCATCGTCAACCGCCGCGAGCTGGAGCTGGCCAAGAAAGTCCAGCGCTCCCGGCAGGGGCCGCTGCTGATTTTGCTCTGGCAGTTGAGCTTTATTTCTCTGGGTGAGCTAGGGGCGCTGCTCGATTGGAACAGCCGGATCCCTGCGGTCTGAGGGCGCTAGGATAGAAGCGTGCGTTCACTTTAAGCCATGCTGATCCGGCCCGTTCAATATCGCGACCTCGACTCGGTGCGCAAGCTCTACGACGAGACCGCCGAATGTCTGAGCTTTGTCGATCAGGGTATGTTGCAGCCGCTTAGAGGCATTCATCGCCTCTACGGTCCGGTAAAGCTTCTGGGGCTGTTTCATAATCCAATGCAGCATGTCTTCTGCCTGCACGTCGCCCAGCTCGACGGTCAGGTGGTGGGCCTGGTGCAGGTGCGGCCCCGCAACGCCGAGCGCACCGCCTGGCAGGTCGAGCATATCGCCGTCGTGGGCGAGATGCGCGGCCAGGGCGTCGGTACCCAGTTGCTCAGCCACATCTTCGAGTACTATCGGCGCGAGGCGCGCAACTGGATGGTCGAAGTCAACATCCACAACCGCTCTGCCCTCGCCCTCTATCGCCAGAATGGCTTTCAGTCGCTGGCGCAGCTGTGTTACTGGCAACTGTCGCCGGCGATTCTGGCGGAGCTGGCGGGCTGTGAAAAGCCGCCCCTCAACTTTTTCAAGCCCGTAAGTAACGCCGATGCCGCCTTGATGTGTCAGCTTGAATCGGCGACGATGCCCCCCATCGTGCGGCATCTCTACGACCGCCATCCGAGCGACTTTCATCGCAGCCTCGTGACCCGTTCCTTCGAGGCGGTGGTCGGTTCGTTTACCCAGACAGCGCGGGTGGCCCAGTTCGTCTTCGAGTCCCAGCGCAAGGCGGCGATCGGCAGCTTTGAGCTGACGCTCTCGACGACGGGCCTGCAGCCGCACCGGGCCAACCTGCTGGTCCACCCGGCCTACACCTGGCTGTATCCGCAGCTCGCCATTCAGATCGCCACGATCGCCCAGCACTACCCGGCCCAGGCGCTGCACGTCGTCTCCACCGACTACCAGCCCGAGCGCGAAGAATTCCTGCGCTCGATCGGTGCCGAAGAAGTCGAGCGCAAGTTACTGATGTCGCGCTCGATGTGGCGCAAGCAGCGCGAGTCGCGTAATCTCTTAGAAGGGCTGCAGCTATCGGAGATGCTGCCGGGATTCTCGCTCGGCAAGCCGATGCCGGAGCCGTTTCGCCGCTCGGAGTCCAACCGCGAGCAGGAGCCGCCTGCCAACACGGGCTGGCAATGACAGCAGTTACGATTGCGCTGCCCAAAGGTGCTCTGCTCAAAGAAACGGTCCTGCGCCTGCAGCAGCTGGGCATCGACTTTGGCGCTTTTTTAGAATCTTCCAACCGCCTGCTGCGCCTGAGCGACCGCTCGGGCCGCTACGAAGGGCTACTGGTGCGCGCCCAGGACGTGCCGGTCTACGTCGCTTACGGCCAGGCGCAGGTGGGGGTGGTCGGCTTCGACGTCTTGCAAGAAAAACAGCTGCCGGTGGCCCAGGTGGCCGACCTAGGTTTTGGCTACTGCCGCATGTCGGTGGCCGTCAAGGGCGACAGCCCCTACCGCCAGGTGCAGGATTTGCCCGCCCACTGCCGGGTTGCCTCCAAGTTCGTCACCTGCGCCCGGCTTTACTTCGATGAGCTGCAACTGCCCGTCGAGCTGATTTCTCTTTATGGCTCCGTCGAACTCGCTCCGCTTACCGGTATGGCCGAGGCGATCGTCGATCTGGTCTCCAGTGGCCGGACCCTGCGCGAAAATGGCCTGGTCGAAATCGCCACGATCTACGACAGTACCGCCCGCCTGATCGCCCATCCCCTCAGCTATCGGCTGGGACGCAACGGCCTGCACCCGCTGTTGCAGCAGATCCAATCGCTCAGTGCGACCGGCTCAGGTGCATCCAGAACATCATGACGATCCCCGGCAGGCTCGCCAGGCCAAAAAGCAACAGCCCGAAGCAGATGAGCCGATCGATCAGGCCCACCACCGCACCGGTGTGCTGTTCGACCACTGCCTCGAAGCGATCGTTGTCCCAGGTGAAGGTCTCGTCGGTGCTGGAGGTAGGAGTGTCGGAGGCGGAACGCATAAACTCTGGTCAAGAAAACTTCTATCCTTAACTTGTAAAATTCATCCAGCCAATCGACCTTTGATCTTTATAAATATTTAGAAAACTTTATTCTCTGCAGTGCTGAGGCGCTCACGGTCCCGTTTTCTCAGGATAATAGAGCGAGAATTTTTGGACCGCTATGGCTGCTCAGACCTATTCCTTCGATATCGTCTCCGATTTTGACCGTCAGGAGTTGCTCAACGCGGTCGATCAGACCCTGCGCGAGGTCAAAAGCCGCTACGACCTCAAGGACACGCGCTCGGAGGTGCGCCTCGACGAAGAGCAAATCGTGATCGATGCCGCCAGCGAACTGAGCCTGGAGGCAATCTTTGACATTTTGCGCACGAAGGCTGCCAAACGCAATCTGTCTCTTAAGATCTTCGCACCTGAGAAAATCGAGACAGCTGCCGGCAACCGGGTGCGGCAGGTGATTCGACTGCAGCGGGGGCTCAATCAAGAACTGGCCAAAAAAATTGCCAAACTCGTTCGCGACGAAAGCAAGACAACAGTCCAGATTCAAGGAGAGAGCGTGCGCGTTACCAGCAAGAGCCGCGACGAATTGCAGGCGGTGATCCAGTTGCTGAAAAATCAGGACTATCCGGTCGCTCTGCAGTTCGTCAATTACCGTTAGTGCCGCCGACAGCCAGGGATGTTGCGAGTCATAAACGACGATCGACGGATGGGTGTAGGATAGACCGATAGCACCTTTCCGACTGTTCAAGCACCCCATTCCATCGCTGTCGTTCTTTGTAAGTTATGGCCTCCGATACGGATAAGCTCCCCCCCGAGTCTGCGAACGAACTGGATAAAATCTACGTCGAGATTCAACAAAAACTCAGACAGCAGCGCGGACAGAAGCCCGCAAATCCAGCGCCGATCCCCCCAGAAGGCGGGGAGCCTGCGCCTGAGGTAGCTGTCCAGCCAGTCGATGAACTCGATCAAATTTACGCTCAGATCCAGGAAAAGCTGCACGAGCCGCCTCAAAGCAGCGAACTCGATCAGATCTACGCCGAGATCCAGATGAAATCCAACCGACCAGGACCAAAGCCCCAGAGCCGCCCGGCGCTCACTCCCCGGACGCGCCCGGTCGATTTGCCGGTGGGTAAGCAGGGCGAGCGCTGGAGCGAATCGCTGGCGGTGCGGCCCTTTTCGCTGGCAGGCTGCGTGCGCGAGCAGTTCATCGCCCAACTATCGCCCCAGCAGCGCTCGCAGCTGCTGACAGCCGCCGAATCGGCTCTCGGGAGGAGACAGCGGGTTTTGTTTGAGACGCTGCTTTTGGGCTACGTGGTGGCCGGTGGCGAGCTGCCCCCTGCCCCGGCCAGCGCCGTAGCGAGCTGGCAGGAACTGGTGGCCTACCTGACGGAACTGCTGGAAGTGCCGGCTTGATGCCCGCCGCTGGCGCTTGTCCTGCCTGCAATGTATCTTAATAGACGGAACTTTTGCAGGTGGCTTGTGCAGCGACGCAGATTGCTGGCGGCTCTGGCGCTGGCAGCGCTCTGGCCGGAGGTGGCCCAGGCGGCGGGTGCCCAGCCCCAGTTACTGGAATTTTGGGCATCCTGGTGTCCTGTCTGCCGACACATGGAACCGACGATGGCGGCTTTGAAGCAGCGCTGGGGCAAGCAGGTAGCCGTTCGCATCGTCGATGTGGACGATCCGGCCAACGCCGCTTTGTTGCGCCAGTACCGGGTGGTGGGGACGGCAACGTTTGTGCTGCTCGACGGCCAGGGCAAAGAAGTCTTCCGCGACAGCGGCGAGATTCCCCAGGCGGTCCTTGAGGCGCAGTTCAAAAAAGTTCTCCAAAGTAGCTAGGAAACCTGACTCGATGTACAAAAAGCGCTTTCTATCTCTGGCCCTCGCCCTTGCCCTCAGTCCCCTGACACCCCTTCTGGCCGCTCCCGAGCCCGGCCAGCCCGCTCCCGATTTTGTCCTGCCGGTGGCGGCGGACAAGAGCGTTTCGCTCAAGGACTTTCGGGGCCGGTGGCTGGTGCTCTACTTTTATCCGAAGGACATGACCAGAGGCTGCACGATCGAGGCGCAGCGCTTCCAGCGGGATCTGAGCCAGTACAAACAACTGAACACGGAAGTGCTTGGGGTGAGCGCCGACGCCCTCGACTCCCATAGCCTGTTCAGCAAAAAAGAAGGTCTCACCTTCCCGCTCGCCTCCGATGTCGGCGGTAAGACAGCGAGAGCCTACGACTCCTGGTACGGCACAGGCGATGTGGGCAGAGCCTCCCGCAACACTTACCTCATCGACCCGACAGGCCGGATTGCGAAAGTTTTTACCGGCGTCGATCCGACCGGCCACAGCGAGGAGGTGCTCGCTGCCCTCAAGCAGGCCCAGGTGGAGGCAAAGGCGCGCTGATGAGCACGACGCCCCTCCAGGAACGCTTCGACGAGGGCATCCGTCGCTACGAGGCGGGCGAGAGCCCGGCGACGCTGTTGCCGCTATTTCTTGACATTGCCCAAAAGCAGCCCAAGAATGGCCCGGCCCTCACCTGCCTGGCCTGGCTCTATCTACTGGCAGCCGACGCACCGAAGGCGCTCAAGGCGGCCAAACAGGCGGTCAAACTTGCCCCCGCCGACGCCCAGTCCCACGTCAATCTCGCCCTGGCACTGCTTGAAACGGGCCAGAAGGGCGTGCGCGAGGCGATCGAGCGCGCCCAGCAGATCGTTCAGATCGACGGCGAGCAGGGCAAAGAAGTGCGCAAAAATTGCGAGGAAGGTCTGGTGCGCCGTCCGGACTGGAAGGCGATGCTCAAGGTGCGCAACTGGCTCTTCGAGAGCTAGCAGCCGGCCTCCGCTATCGTTAAAGGACGCACTCGAGAAGGACCAGGCATGCTGCGCTTTTTGACCGCCGGTGAATCCCACGGGCCGGGGCTCACGATCATCGTCGAAGGAATGCCCGCCGATGTGCCGCTTTTAGCCGCCGACATCGACCGGGATCTGGCCCGCCGCCAGGTTGGTTTTGGGCGCGGTGGCCGGATGAGCATCGAGACCGACCGGGCCACGATTCGAGGCGGGGTGCGCCTGGGCCGGACGATGGGCTCGCCCATCGCCCTTACCCTCGAAAACCGCGACTTTATAAACTGGCAAGTTCCGATGTCGGTGGCACCGGTGGATCTGGACGACCCGGAGGTGGCAGCCCAACTGGAGGCCAAAAAAATCACCCGCCTCCGCCCCGGCCACGCCGACTATCCCGGTGCGATCAAGTACGGGCTCACCGACGTGCGCAACATTCTCGAGCGCTCCAGCGCCCGCGAGACGACTTCCCGCGTCGCCGCCGGGGCGATTGCCAAGCAACTGTTGCGCCAGTTCAACATCCACGTCCACTCCCAGGTCGTCGAGATTGGCGGTGTGGGGGGCGACGCACCGCTGCGGCCAGAATTGCCCGATTTTGCTGAGTGGAAGGCGCTTTTTGAGCAGGTCGAGCAGAACGACCTGCGCTGCCACCCGGCTCTTTATGAGCGGCTGCGCGAGCGGATCGTCGAGGCGGCCAAAGGCAGCTACACCCTGGGGGGCGTCGTCGAGGTGGTCGCCTACGGCGACATTCCGGTGGGTCTTGGCTCCCACACCCACTACGACCGGCGGATCGATGGCCTGCTTGCCGGGGTGCTGATGTCGGTTCACACCGTCAAGGCGGTCGAGGTGGGCATCGGCACCGCTGCTGCCCGCACGATTGGCGCGGAGGTGCAGGACGAATTTGTGAGCGTGGATGGGGAGATTGCCCGCACCAGCAACCACGCCGGAGGGATCGAGGGCGGCATGACCAACGGCCAGCCGGTGCTGTTGCGCGCCTACCTCAAACCTTTGCCGACGATGCGCAAGCCGCTCAAGTCCGTCGATCTGGTGAGCGGCGAGAGCTTCGAGGCCCACTACGAGCGCTCCGACACCTGTGCGGTGGCCGCCGGTGGCGTGATCTGCGAAGCGATGGCGGCGATCGTGCTCGCTCAAGAACTGCAGCGCAAATTTGGCGGCGACTCGCTGGGGGAGATGCTCCGCCACGCCGGGCGCTCCCCATCGTAGAGTCAGCCAGCCTGCTTCTGGTAGGATGCCCCCATACGACGGGCTGGAGAGAGCATGGATTCCCAGATACGCAGTGTGCTGCCAAAGACGGACTTCAACCGGCGCTCGTTCGTGGTGACGAGCATTGCCGCCGGATTTGCCCTGGCGGTCCTGCCGGTGGGTGCGGCGACGATCACCACCGATACGACGGGGCTGGTAGCCGGTGAAGTCAAAATTCCAGTCAAAGGGGGCGAGATCCCGGCCTACCGGGCACTTCCTGTGAACGGCGGCAACAATCTGCCGGTGGTGCTCATCGTCCACGAGATCTTCGGCGTCCACGAGCACATTCAAGATCTCTGCCGCCGCTACGCCAAGCTCGGTTATTACGCGATTGCCCCGGACCTCTACGCCCGCCAGGGCGATGTCAAAAAGCTCACGAGCATCCAGGATATCGTGACCAAAGTGGTGAGCAAGACGCCGGACGAGCAGGTGCTCTTAGACCTCGATGCGACGGTGGCCTATCTGGCGGGCAAGGCCAACACCGACAAGCTCGCCGTCACCGGTTTTTGTTGGGGCGGCAGAATCGTATGGCTCTACGCCGCTCACAATCCAAAAGTAAAGGCCGCCGGTGCCTGGTATGGGCGGCTGGTGGGCGATACCGATCCCAACCATCCCGAAAATCCGATCGATATTGCTTCCAAGCTCAAGGTGCCGGTGCTGGGCCTCTACGGCGGCAAGGACCAGGGCATTCCCCTCGCTTCGATCGAGCAGATGCGCAGGGTGCTCAAGGAGGCGGGCAACCCGTCTGAGATTGTCGTCTACAGCCAGGCTGAGCACGGCTTCAACGCCGACTACCGGCCCAGCTACAACCCCGAAGCCGCCAAAGATGCCCAGCAGAAGCTACTGGCCTGGTTCAAGAAGTACGGGGTGGCCTAGCGCAGGCGCGCTCCCGTCTGGGGGTCAAAGGCGACCGCCGAAGTCAGATCGAGGCTGACCGGTAGGCTGTCGCCCACCTGCCAGCGCACGTTGCCGGGGGTGCGCAGGCTCGCGGAGGTATCCCCAAGGGTGCCCTGGACCACCGTCTCGTTGCCGAGCGGTTCGATGAGTTCGACTTTGAACACTCCCTCGGGTCCGCCCGGTGGCTCTCCGGCGACGATCGCTTCTGGCCGCACCCCGAGCCAGGCGTCCTGTCCTGGGAAGCGTTCTAAAGCCGTGCGCAGAGGGCCATCCGGCTCCAGGCACGTATCCTGCCAGTACCAGTCCGCCTCCAGCCGTCGAATCGGCAGCAGGTTCATCGGCGGATGGCCGAGAAACTGGGCGACCATGACGTTTGCCGGATCGCAGTAGATGTCATCGGGTGTGCCCACCTGCTGCAGGCGGCCCTTCGCCATCACGACGATCCGATCCGCCAGGGTCATCGCCTCGACCTGGTCGTGGGTGACGTAGATCATCGTCGTGCCCAGGCGCTGATGGAGCCGCTTCAGTTCGCTGCGCGTCTGGTTGCGCAGTTCGGTGTCGAGGTTGGAGAGCGGTTCGTCGAGCAAAAACACCTGGGGATCTCTCACCAGCGCCCGCCCTACGGCCACCCGCTGCTGCTGGCCGCCCGAGAGTTGGGCGGGCTTGCGGCTGAGGAGCGCCTCCAGCCCCAGAAGCTCTGCCATCTGCTGGACTTTGATCTGCCGTTCTCTGGCTGGGGTGCCGCGCATCCGCAGACCGAAGGCGAGGTTGTCGGCGACGCTCATATGCGGGTAGAGCGCGTAGTTTTGAAAGACCATCGCCACATCCCGCTCGCGAGCAGTCACGAACCGCTCCGCACTCGCCACCAGCTGCCCGCCAATGTAGATTTCACCCTCGTCGATCGTCTCCAGGCCGGCGATCGAGCGCAGCAAGGTCGATTTGCCGCAGCCCGACGGACCGACCAGAACCAGCAGTTCTCCCGCTGCGATCGCCAGATCGATCTGCTGCAGCGCCCGGTACTGGACGTAGTTTTTGCCGACGGCGACGAGTTTGACCTGTCCCACCGCTCTTGCCCCGTGGAAATGTTCGTCCGTTTCATTCAGGATAGACGTAGCCGAGCAACCGCCTGCCATGCACTTTTCTGCTACCCAGAAGCTGCAGTTCGAGTTGCGCTCCCGACGCGACGGCGGCGAGTCGATCGCCCTGCCTGCCAAGGCGCGCTGGCGCGAGGGGACGCTGCTCTGGAGCGAGATCGTCTACTACACCGGCGAGCAGGCTGAAGCCCTGCGCTCCGCCGCCGAGCGGGTGCATCTGCTCGACGCCCTGCCGCCTGCGGTGGGCCTGCTCATCACCCCAGAATTCGAGGCTCACGGTCGCCAGCTCGCCCTCGACATCGATCAGCAGGGCTACGGCGGGCTGGTGCGCTTTGAAGATCTCGTCAGCGAGGACACCTACCTGCAGGTGGTGCTGGGGGAGGGGCTTTTTCCGCTTATCGTCCGCGAAGAAGAACTCAAGCACTTCTGGACAGAATTGACCCTGCGCTGTGAGAGGCACTTTCTGGCGGTGGCGAGCCAGCACGGCTGCTTTGGCTACTGGGAGTCGGATCTGGCCATCAGCCGCAGTACCGGAGAAAGATAGTTGAGTGCCCTCTACGAGCAGGCGAACCGCCGCCTCGAATCACTGCTCTGCCGTCCTGGCCCGATTCGACCGGCGATCGAAGGTGGGGCCGAACTGGTGACGGCGACGCGGGCTCTGCTCGACCGGCTGGGCGCTCCCGATCGGGCCTTTCGCTGCGTACTGGTGGGGGGCACCAGCGGCAAGGGTTCCGTCGCCGCCCTGCTCGCCGCTTACCTGCAGGCAGCAGGCGTGCGGGTGGGCCTGCACACTTCCCCTTACCTGCAGGTCGCCACCGAGAAAATCCAGATCGACGGCCTTTATATCCGAGGCGAAACCTTTGCCGAACTGGTCGATTGGATCTGGCCTGAACTAGATGGCTGGCGCGAACCGGGCAGCCTCCGTAAGCGCAGCGGAGCGGTCTCCCTGGTTCTCGCTGCCGAGGCGATGCGCCGCGCCGGTGTCGAGGTCGGCATCTTCGAGGTCGGTAGCGGTGGCCGCTTCGATCCGGTAAACGCCCTGACTGCCCAGGCGGTTGCCATCACGGGCGTCGGCCTCGATCACCTGGCCCTGCTGGGTCCGGCCCTCAAGGACATCGCCTGGCACAAGGCCGGACTGATCAAAAGCGCTGCCCCAGTCATCACCGCTGCCCACGGCCTGCCCCTCGCGGTGATCGAGCAGGAGGCCCAGCGTTGGGGAGCCACTATCCAGCAGGTTGCACCGGATAACCGACTGCTGGCCCAGGCGCTGTTTGCAGCCCTTCACTCCGGAGCGATTCCAGTCATCCCGCCCGAAGCGGGCAGGCTGCCTGGCCGTCTGGAGCCGATGGGCCTGCGGGCGCTGGTCTGGCTCGACGCCGCCCACAACAGCGAAAAACTCGCCTACCTGGCCCGTCAACTGCGGGGCCGCCCCACCGTTGCCCTCTTCGGTAGCCTCGCCGGTAAACCTGTCCGCCCGATGCTCAAGATCCTCTCGCGCCTGGCCCGCCAGTTGGTTCTCGCTCCCGTTACCGTCCAGGGTAAATTGTCCGCCGACCCGGCTCAGCTGGAATACGAAGCGCGCGGTCTTTTCGATACTGTCTACAGGGCCCCTTCCCCGGACGCGGCCCTTGCTCTTGCCCTGCACCTGCGCCAGCCGGAGCAGATCGTGCTGGCGACCGGATCGCTTTATCTGGTAGGTCAACTCCGTTCCCGCTGGTATCCGCCCGAGCGCGTTCTTCTTGCCCGGCACAGCTGGCCCGATGCCAGTGGTAATATCGAGGGGCGAGCGGGCAATTAGCTCAGTTGGTAGAGCGCCTCGTTTACACCGAGGATGCCGGGGGTTCGAGTCCCTCATTGCCCATGAACCTCAAACCTGCCTGTGAAGCAGGTTTTATTGTTTGAGGGAATATTAGTACTGTAGTCTATCGCGGAACATCCGTCCTCAGATTGATGCATATTGAGACGTATTTGAACGGATTAAAGCGTATTATTGGTATGGAATTGGTACGGAATTGACTTCCACGATGCGCAAAGCTGGGAAAGGAAGCGTGGTTATCGAAGCTGTGGAAGGTCGGCTCAGGCTGCGTTGGCAGGCGGGCGGCAAGCGCTATGCAATGGCTCTAGGACTGCCTGACGGTGTGGTCAATCGCAAAATGGCCCAGGTGAAAGCCGGGCAGATAGAGGGCGACATTGCCACGGGCAACTTCGATGCCACCCTTTCTAAATACCGTGCGCCCACAGCCACTGGTACGGCAAAGCGTACCAAAATCGTTTTGGCAGTCGAACTATTCGATCGCTTCACCGCGTACAAAGCAAAGTTCCTTGACCCGCGCACCATCGAGAACTACCTCGCTATCCGTAGCTTGCTCGTCCGGTTCTTTGGCGAGAAGCCAGCAGCAGACATCGACCAGGCGAGTGCAGAAAACTTTGCCCAGTGGCTTGTAGAACAGGCCGGGGTCGCTCCACGTACTGCTCGCGAGAAGCTTTGGCTTATTAAATCTGCCTGGAAGTGGGCGATGGAACCAATTCGAGGCATTGTGCAGGTCAATGTCTGGGCAGAACTGCCGGGCCGGGTGAAGGTACCTCCCAAGCAGCGCCCGCGCCCCTTTAGCAAAGAAGAGATGGCCCGGATTGTGGAGGGCTTCACGGCTTCTTCTTACTATGCGCACTACACCGACTACGTTCGCTTCTTGCTCGCGACCGGCGTGCGGACTGGTGAAGCGGTCGGCTTGCAGTGGAAGCACGTCGCTGCCGATTGCAGCTGGGCGTGGATCGGCGAATCGGTAAGCAAGGGAGTGCGCAAAGCCACCAAGACGGGCAAGGCCCGCGTTCTACCGATGACCGCTGCTCTGCAGGCGATACTTCTTTTGCGCAAAGGGGCCGGTGTCGAGCCCGAAGCGCTGGTCTTCCCGGCTCCAGGTGGCGGTCCCATCGACGCGAACAACTTCCACCGCCGCGCCTGGATGACCGTCCTGGGTAGCCTGGGCATTGACCCACGTCGGCCCTACAACTGCCGCCATAGCCTGGTGAGCAACGCTCTTGATATGGGCATGAGTCCGCTCGATGTGGCTGCTCTCACCGGCCACAACGTCCGGACGCTCTACACCTTCTACGCGGCGAACGTGAACAGCCGTCCCCGACTGCCGGAGCTGTAAGGGTCTCAGCAGCTTTTCAATAAGTGGTAAGGCAAGGGTCTAGTAGACCCTCATTTAGCCATTCTGCTGTTCAAGTGCCCAAAGGGCAAAATGTCTCAAATTGAACAGGCGTAAGGGTTTGAGCAGTTTTTCTTTAGAGAAAGGAAGCAAGAAAGTGACGGACTGGCAGTCCGTCACTTTGCTATTTTGCAGTTCAAACACCCGAGGCGCAAAAGCCTCAAATCAAGCAGGTGCAAGGATCTCAGCTTGCAGAGTAAAAAGCGGCGCATTACTCTTCTCAGTCCGAATAGGCCAAAAATAGGCAACATTTAAGTAACGTATTGGATTTATTGCTTCTACGAAACTACCACTGAGAAAGGTTTTTAGCGATTCAATTGCGCAAAACTCGAAGTAGTTTTTAAGCAGAATTTAGGAAGGCAGCGATATTTTAGTTTTTCTAGAACCTGCTCAGGGCAAATAATTGACCCGATTCTTTGAGTTGATACTGCTTTGTAGACAATGCCCTAGCGCGCGATATCGTGAGCCAATTAGTAACTTCTTCAATATTTAGCTATTTGAGTGTTGATTTCTGACAGGATCTGCCTTAAAGTCGGAATAGAAGGGGAAAAATAAGCTCAAATCAATAGATAAGAGCTGCGATAAGCGAGTTTAAGCCAGGAGGCTCAAATTGAACGCGGATTTCTTGCCCGGCGAACGGGCAGCGGACGCTATTGGCCTGCCACACCGCCAGCTAAAGCAATTTCGGCTGGAAGGGAAATTTCTTCCGGGTATTCACTACGTTGCTTTGAGCCGAAAAGCAATTCTCTACTGCGTGCCTTTGATTCGGGACTGGATCGCCAACCAAAACGACCCAGAAGCCCACCAGCGGGCAATAGAGGTCTACCGCAGCGCCCTGCTCGGCAATCAAAAGCGCCCGGTTGGAAGACCGAGAAAAGTCAGTGCCTAAGAAAAGCCCGCCGGGTTCGTCACCCGGCGGGCTTTGAAGTTCAAAACTCTACAGAGATGATAACCGTGCCGCCTTCAATCCGCCGCCGTCCTCGATACCGCCCAGCGCCGCCACTGCCGCCATATCTTGATCGGCTTCTGAATCTTCCCTGGACTGTCGCCAACTCGCTCGCCGTAGACCGGTGGCTTGCCTACGTCGCCGCTGAGGGCTTCGAGGGGGGTGTGCGGTGACTCTTCGTTCTGGCCCCGATCGCCCCTGTCCTATTTGCGCCGATATCGAGCCTCGCGGGCGCTGCCTGCTCGCGGGCGACGGCAGCGTCACCTGTATCCACGGTGAGCAGTATCGGACCTCGCCGCCAGACGGTTGGCGCTGGGTCAAGTCTGCTCAGCAAGGAATGGGGGGCATCTTCGCCCCGACAACTGGCCAAAATGGCCACAGAGCGCCAGCCAACAGCCGCCGTGTCGTCGCCACCCACGTCTACGAGGACACTGAGGGCAAGCCCGCCTATCGTGTTTGCCGGACAGACCCAAAGGGCTTCTTCCAGCAGCGATACGCTGGCGGTACCTGGCAGAACGGTATGGCCGGTGTCGATCGTATCCCCTACCGCTTGCCGGAGGTGATCGCCGCTGATCTGGTCGTCGTGGTCGAAGGCGAGAAAGACGTAGACCGCGCCTATGCCTCCGGCCTGATCGATCTCCTATCGGAGCAGACCGGCCTGAAAGTCGCTGCTACCTGCAACGCCCAGGGGGCCGGGAAGTGGGGAGCTGGCTGGGGGGTGAAGTACTTTGCAGGCAAACAGGTCGTAATTCTGCCAGATAACGACGAGCCGGGCCAGCAACACGCCCGCCAGGTCGTGGCCGATCTCACCGGTCACGCTCAGGCGGTCGCCGCGCTCAACCTGCCTGGCCTGCCGCCGAAGGGCGATCTGTCCGACTGGCTCGATTCTGGCCGGACGGCCCCGGAAGTGGCAGCGCTGATCGTCGCTGCGCTGGAACACCCCGAGCGCGAGCAGCAAAGCAGGCCATCCGCTTCCGCCTTCAGCCTTGCCGACGCCCTTGATACTGGCGAGTACACGCCGCCTCACGAGGAAGCGATCGTCGAGCGAGTGCTTCTGGCTCGATCGGTGACGATCCTCAACGGCCCGCCGAAAGTCTTCAAGACCTGCGTCGCTACCTATTTGGCCGCCTGCATTTCCAAGGGAGAGCCGTTCTACGGCCTCGCCACCAGGCAGGCCCGCGTCCTTTACGTGGCAGCGGATGTCGATCACGCCCGGATGCAACGCCAGCTGGACGTGATCGATCCTTTCTGGCGGCAGCGCAAGCAGATCAGCCTGCCGATCCTGGAGAAGCTTCCAGCGAAGCGGCTGCGGCTGCCGATGGACGGCGAAATTCTGGCAGATCTACTGAGAGCATCAAGGGCCTCGGTTCTCGTCCTGGACACTTTCCGGCGAGTGGTGCAGGACGGCCTCGACCCGGACAAGAACAAGGATATATCGATGTTCATGGGCTGGCTGGTTGCCTTCGCCCAGCAGCACGGCGTCGCCATCTTGCTCATCAACCACACCAACAAAGGTGGTAGGCGGGTGAGCGGCGCGGGTGCCTTCGAGTCTGACTGCCAGATCGAGGTGCTGCTCAACCGGGTGCGCGAGAAGGACGCTCCTCGTCGGCAGTTTCTCTGGTTGCGGCCTGGGGTTACTCGCGTCCGTGAGTTCGAGCCCATCTTCCTGATACCGCCGGTGCCCCGCGAGGACGACGACGGCCATGCACCGCCTGCCGCACCACTTCAGGAGCTGGGGGCAGTTGGCCGGGTGGCGATCGTCAACCCCTATGACGACGACGGCGAAGGGCAGCAGGGCACCCTCGCAGGTAAAGCGCTCGAACTGCTCAAAGAGCGGCCTGGCCACTGGTTCTTTACTCGTCAGGTTGCTGAGGCGCTTGACGTCGCTGATAATCACGCTCGCAAAGAACTGGGTAAGCTCCTCAGCGCGGGACTTATCGAGAGGCAAGGTGGGGCTACCACTCCGGCTCAATGGCGCGCACCTGCACTCGCACCTTCTGAAATAGGGGTGCGAGGTGCGGGTATTGAGTCCCTTCGTATCAATACCCGCACCTCGCACCCTCAAATTACAGAGTGCGAGCAAGTAGATAAACGAGCTGCAGTTGCCCAGCGCGAGGGATCCTGCCTTCGACACCGTGCCACCGGCAGAATCTGGCGAATTGCCAGAGTCACCTTAGAGGAAGTCCACCTGATTGCGGACGATACTGGTGAGCCCTGGCCGGGCGGCGCAATTGAACTTGCCGCGTTATCTCAGTTCGACGTGTTGGAGGTGCAGCATGAACAACCAGCAGCAGCTCAAAGCTGAAATCCGAGCTGTTATCCAGCACTTGGGACTCAACCCCGTTGAGGTGCGGCAGATCATCCACCGCTTGGGCCTACCTGCCGACAGGAGCCGACACACCCGCAAAGACTGCGCCCGGTTGCTTGCCGTTCTTCAGGTCTGCCGGCACTCTCAAGTTCCACAGTCGGCCAATTCTCCCAGGCCACCTGCCAGCCCACCGCCGCCACCATCCCACAATGACGAACCGGCGGCCCTCGATGCCGAGCTAGCCATCGAACTTGCCGATCGCCGCTATTTCCAGGCCAACCCGACACTCATGCGCCTCCTTCGCCGCCCTTACCCTTGCGAGCGCTGCTGCGAGCGTTGCACAGATGTTCTGCGCGAGCGCCGGGCGGACGGCACCCTCGCCAAACATGTGTTTCACCAGCTGCAGGAACCGAGATGAACCCCACCCCAGACATTGAACTGGCCGACCGGCAACTGTTCGACACCTTTCCCAACATCAGCCACCTCATCAAACCCTCACCTCACTCAGACGAGCCGCCTGCTCCCGCGCCCGAGGTGGCTGGACGCGGCTTCATTGTCGTTGAGCGCCTATCAGATGGCTCCCTGCACGCCTTCGCTGTAGCGTCCCCCCTGGACTGCCTGCAGGGACATCAGCCGCTTGCCGACATAGATCGCGAGTGGCTCACCTGCTACCTGCTGCGTCAGGCCCGCCAGGCTTCCACCACCAGCAAGCGCGCTCATCGTCGAGGCGATCTTGACCAGGCCCACCAGCTGGCTACCCTGGCCCGGCAACTCTGGCGCTGTGCTGTCACCTTGAGGAACACCCCATGACTCTCATCAAACCTGACCCCATTTACGATCGCTTCCCACCCCGCAAAGAGGTGGTTACTCCTAGTGGCATCGTCGCCACTGTCGTCGGCCACCGCTACAACCTCCGGGGACTGGTAGACCTCATCCTGGTCGAACTGCCGGACTCTGCCAGTAGCCCTACGGGTGGCTCTCGCACCTGGTTTAAACCAACTAACCTTACTCCTGCACTCACCCCAGTTAGAAAGCCCGTCACCAAATGGCGGTGATTTGGCGGCAAAAATGGCGGCCCTCGCCAGGCCAAGCTGAACACATACCCTCTCAATGGAGATATCTATCATGACAAACTTCAGTAATCTACCGCCTCAGGACAGCTCAACGTCCTATAGAACCTGGTGTCTTTTCCATGCCCACGAAATGCGCAAGGCAGTAGAGCGCATTCAGCAGATTCTTTCTGACTACTCGTCGAACAGTCAATTCGTCCCGCCTGCAGGAACGGATCTGAATAACCTGTTGACCAACTGCAGTACGTTGCACAGTTTCACAGACCAGGTTATTCAGAGGTTCAACGGTTAACGATGAGCCGCCCTCCCATAGATCCGCAATTGCTCGCTATCATCCGTGGCGAGTACGAGTCCGGCAACTTCAGCTATGCCCAGCTTGCTCAGGCGCATGGCATCGGAGCGCGGACGATCGAGCGCTACGCTCGCAGAGGAGGATGGGCGAATACAAAGCAGCGATTGCGCGGTGAGGTGGCAACTCGTCTCACCGAAGCGCTGGATAGTCGGGCTGTCCAGCGGGCCGTAGACGATGCCCTCGACGGGCTCGCGCTGCATGATCAGTTGCTCGCCACCCTCCTGCCGCATCTGGAAGCAGCAAAGCCCAAGAGTCTGGAAGGATTGACCGCATCCATCTTGCAGGTTCTAGGCAGTCGAGAAGCGCTCCTCGAAGGCAGGAAGAACACCAGCCAGGGCGAGCAGCCCGGTCTTGAGCTGGTACTGATAACGCCACCTACCCGTTCTGAGAACGAGGATGGTGCGACGCAGAACGAGAACGACGAAAACGACAAAGATGAGGCGGCAGCATGAAGCGCATCGAGCTACTCGCTCACCAGATGGAATTCTGCGCAGACATGAGCAGCCCTTACATCGCGATGTGCGCGGGCTTTGGTTCGGGCAAGACCCGCGCCTTCGCCATCAAGCACATCCTGCTTGCCAGTCGCAACGTCGGGTACATAGGAGCAGCCCTTACACCGACTGCTGCAATGGCTCGGGATCTGGTGCAGCCAACCCTGGAAGAGCTGCTGGAACTGGCCGGTATCGACTTCAAATATCGTGCGTCGCCCCTGCCTGAGTACGTTCTGTACTTCCCCAATGGCAAATCCAAGTTGCTCGTGCGGTCCTTTGAGAACTGGCGGCGCTTGCGCGGTCTCAACCTTGCCTGGTTCGGAGTAGATGAGGCAGACACCGTTAACGCGGATGTTGCCGATGCTGCCTGGAAGACGATGATAAGCCGGGTGCGCGTCGGCCCCGTGCGTCAGTGCTTCGCCACCAGTACCCCCGAGGGCTTCAGGTGGATGTGGCGCACCTTCGAGCGCGACGCCCGCAATCCGGACGGTTCTCCCAGAACAGACCGGCGGCTGGTGAGGGGTCGCACCTACGACAATCCCTTCCTGCCTGCGAGCTATATCGAATCGCTGGAGCAGAACTATCCACCGGCGCTCATCAAGGCATACCTCGAAGGCCAATTCGTCAACCTGACCAGCGGACAGGTCTACAACGCCTTCGATCGCAAGCTCAATCACTGCCCGAGCCAGCTTCGACTGAACGACCGCCTGCACATCGGAGTGGATTTCAACGTTGGGGCCACCTCGGCCATCGTGCATATCGTCATCGGCCTGGATGATGGCCGGTGGGTAGGCTACCGACCACAGACCAACAGAGAAGCACTCTCAACAAAGTGGGAGCAGGCCCATGCGGTGGCAGAATTTCAGGGGATGACCGACACACCAGCGCTGATAGCCGCGATCAAACAGCGCTTTGGTACTTACCTGACGGGCCGGCAGATAGTTTGCTACCCGGACGCTGCAGGAAACCATACCGACGCGACCAACGCCAGCGAGTCGAGTCTTTCGCTTCTGCGGCAGGCGGGGCTCATGGTGGATGGCCCATCGGCCAACCCGCTCATCAAAGACCGAGTGACAGCGATGAATGCGATGTTCCTCAATGGCCAGGGCATCCGGAGGTACTACGTCAATTCTCAAGCATGTCCGCTCTACGTCGAAGCTCTTGAGCAACAGGCATACGACCCGAAGACGGGCAAGCCGGATAAGCAGAACGGCCACGATAACCGGGGAATCGATGCCGCCGGTTATTTCATCAGCTACCGATATGAGGCGCGAGAGAGAAAAATGCATTCAGTTTCTTTATCACTAGTGCATGGAAGGAGATAAAAGTATGGCAGAATACAGCATCTATCTCAAACTGCAGACCAGCGAGTACGCCGGAGCGGTCGGCGCGGCAACTCGGCAGCTGTCGGGTCTGAACGATGCGGCCACAAGGGCGGCAACAGGGCTGGACGACAACACTGCTGCAGCCAGAGCGCGCACTCAAGCAGCACTTGGCACCGTTGCTTCTCTCAAGCAGGAGATCGCCGCCCTCAAAGAGCAGCAGTCCGGGCTGCAGGCGGGCTCTACTGCCCTCAAAGAGAACCAGGCGCAGATCCGGGCTTTGACCGCTGCACTCAATCCGCTCCAGACCGAAGAAAGGACGGTGGCGGCAGCGGCAAAAGAAGCGGCAGCTGCACAGAAAGAAGCGGCCAGGGTAACGGCTGAAGCCATCCGCTCACGAGCGGTTGAGGCGCGGGCAGCAGCACAGGCAGAAAAAGAACGGCAGGCAGCAGAGAAGCTCGCTGCCCAGACGGCGCAGGGGACCGTCGGTGCCATCAGGGCCGAAATCGCCGCCCTCAAAGAGCAGTCGCTCACCCTGCAGGCCGGTTCTGTCGAACTGAGGCGTTACCAGCGGCAGATCCAGGAACTGAATGCTTTGATCGCCCCTCTCAAATCCAATGTGGGCGCTCTTGAGGCGGTGTTTGCGGGCCTGGGTGGCTACATCGGTCTTTTGGGAGTCGGCCAGGCTGCCGCCACCCTCCTGCAACTCGGAGAAGCCCAGACCAAGGCCGTCGCTGTCCTCTCGACAGTCAGCGACGACGCAGACGAGCTGCGCTCCCGCTTTGAAGCGCTCAACATCCAGCAAGGCGATCTGTTCACGACGACCGAAAGCCTGACGGCGGCTTACGAGGCAGTCTCTGCCGGATTCTCCAGCGCCGCAGATGCAGCGAAGATCACAGCAAGCGCTCAGCTTCTGGCGAAAGGCGGTCTGGGTGGCAGTGCTGAGGCGGTGGGGCTGCTCTCGACCGTCCTCAATGCCTACGGATTGAATGCCGACAGCGCCGCCAAAGTCACGGACATCCTCGCCGGGGCCATCGCCTTCGGACAATTGAAGGCGAAAGACCTCTCCGCCAGCCTCGGCAACGTTATCCCGATTGCCGCCCAGTCTGGCATCAAAGTTGAAGAACTGTCAGCGGCGATCGCCATCCTCTCGAAAGGGGGTGTCAACGCCTCGCGCTCGACCGACGCCCTACGCCAGGCAATCGCTGCTCTTCTGGCTCCTGGCCCCCAGGCAAGCAAAGTGCTGGCTGAGCTTGGACTGCAGAACATCGATCTGACTCTCAAAAACAAGGGGCTGGCCGCCGCCTTCGATGAGCTGTCGAAAGCGACCGGCAACAATGTCAAGGAACTGCGCCAGATCATCCCCGATGTCACCGCCTTGACCGGCATCTTGCCGCTCGTCACCGATCGAGGCAAGGAACTCAAAGAAGTAACAAAGGAATTGGGCAGCACCACCGGCACAGCTGCCGAGCAGGCCAGGAGGGGCGCGACCACCTTCGAGCAGTTCGGCACTGCCGCGAGCAACGCCGCCACCCGCATCGGCAGGTCTATAGAATCGCAGCTCAACGGACCGCTGGGAGCAGCAATCAGGCTGCTCGATGACTTCGTAGCCCGCGAAGCCGGCCTTGAGAAACTGCAGGAACTCAGAAAGCTCAATCCCGGTATTCAGATAGCTGGTGATGATGTGCGCTCGCTGGCCCTGCCCCCGCCACGCCCAGATGTACTGAAACAAGACCTCGAAAGTCAGGAAGCTTTCGCAGGCGCTCTGCTTAGCACCCCAAAAACTGAACAGTTGAAAAACACCCTGAGCCAGCTCAAGGATGTCAAGGCCACTCTCGACGGCATCAAGAACGGGAAGTATCCGGCGGACGCTGAAGTAGTCAAGTACTTTCAGCACGAGGCGAGCGGACTCAAGAAGTATGCTGACCTTCTCAGGGCTGAGATTGATCTAGACAAGCTTGGCAAAGGAGGTGGTGCGCAGGGTTTTGCTGCTGGTACCGTTGGGGCAATACGAGACAAAATCTCAGACCTGCGCAAAGAAGTTGCAGGACTGGCCCCCGGCTCAGAGAAGTGGAAGAAGGATCTTGCGAACATTCATAGGCTCGAAGCGTCGATCGCAGACCCTTTTACTGCCCAGCTCAAAGAGCAGAACAAGGAGTTGCGGGAGCGCGAGGCGGTCACAAAACGCCTTGCCAGAGAGCAGGAAGCGCTGAATGCTCAGCTCCGCCAGGCGCTCTTCGGCGGCGTGCCGACCCAGGGTGTCTCTGCCCTAAGAACCTACGATGTGACCCAGGCTGGGGTGGCGAGCGCCGCCTTCGGACCGTCGGACCCCCAAAACAACAACTTCGCAGATGCGCTGCGCAACACCGCGCTCCAGCGACAGGACGACCTCGAAGCGGCCAAAGAGACTTTGAAGACCTTTGAGCGGTTGCGCGACACCTTTGCGGAGGACACCGCTACTCTGCAGGGCTTCAAGTCAGAGCTCTATGCCCTCTACGACCCGCTCGCAAAGCTCGACGAAAAGCAGGACACTGCGGAGGCCCGCGCCAAGGAACTGAAGGCGACCGCCCAGGGTATCGCGAGTAGCTTGCTCGGAAGCAGTCAGAGCATCGCCGGTGGCCTGACCAGCATCTTCCAGACTTTCGAGAATGCCGCACTCTCTGCCCTCACCAAGGTAGAGCAGAAGCTCATCGGCGGACCTCTGGAGAACTTCATCGAGAGTCTTTTGGGGCCACTGTTCGGTGTCGGCGGTGGACTGAACCTGTCCGGCGTGGGCATCGACCTGGGCGGCGGCGCGGCGGCGGGCAGTCTGTTCCCGACGGCAACCGGCATTGATGTGAGCGGCGCAGGCTTTGCTGACATCGCCGGACTGAAAGCCGCAACGGGTTTTGCCATCCCAGCGGATCTGGCCGTACCCCACTACGCCAGCGGGGCGATGGGCATTGACCAGCCCACTCTTGCCATCGTTGGCGAAGGCGGCGAGCCCGAGGATATTGTCCCTCACAGCAAGCGCCTCGGCTACGCTCAATCGTTGCTCGGCGGCGGGGGACGACTGGCCGGGACCGGCGGGGCCACTGTCCAGGTTTTCAACATCAACATCGCTGGAGACGACAACAGCCAGCACAACGAGGCCCACGGCCTCAGCGCCCAGGAGTTCGTGAAGCAGATTCAGGAGCAGCACATGGCGGTGGCTTCAGCCAACATCTATGCCGCTCGCAAAAGTGACAAGATCCGCCAGGCTCTGGCGGGCACACAGACACGGGCCTAACCGTGGTTGAACTTACATAAGGAAAACAAATCCATGTCTCAAATTAACGACCTGATCCAGAAGCACGGTACTGCTTCCAGCATCGTCACCGTCACCGGTGAAGCGTTCAATCCTTACGCCGCCGCATCCGTTGACCAGATTGCTCAGGCAGTCCTCGAAGCGGAGAACCCGGCTCTGGCAGTGGCCCTGCAGCAGCTGGCCGACCCGACCAGTAACCCCTACTCACAGGCCGGGTGGAATCCTGCCGCTCAGCGTGCTCTCGAACAGGCCAATCCCCAGAAAGCTGTCGCGCTTTTCAAGGGTGCTGGGGAAAAAGCGGACCCGTTTCCTGCCGAGGATACAGCCCGGCAACATCGCCTCAGCCAGGAGCACCCGGAAATCTACAAAGCCCTCAAATCAGAACACGAACTGCGCACGGGCAATCCCTGGCTACCAGAAAGCAACAACCTCACCCATCAGGCGATGATTGAAAGCCAGAACCCCGAGCGGGCGCAGCAGTTGAAGAAGCAAGCCGAGCGCACCATCCTGGATAGGCAGGTAGCAGCTATCCACGAGCAGCAGGCCAAACAGAATGCAGAGGCGGAGGCGCAGATACGGAGGCTGCAGAACAGGTAGGGTAAGAGTCCAGGGGGGATAGGGCAGACCAGAGAAGCAGGCGGGACAAGTTGCCCCGCCTTTTGTGTTTATCAGGAGGCTGCGCATAACTGGGTCATCGACAACCAACTTGCGCGAAGAAATCTTGCCCCCGACCAGGCCCGATTGCTTCGAGGGCTGAGGTATCTGGCGGAGAAAGAGGCGGAGGGGAGGCCCGAAAAACGTGCTCAACTTGAGCACGTTTCTGAGCCACAAAGGACCGCAGAAAGATTGGCTGATCAGATGGGCGTGTCGCGCTCAACTGTAGAACGCGATGGAGCTTACGCCAAGGCCGTGACGGCTATTGCTGAGGCGACTGGCAGTACACCCATGGAGCGCTCTACTGCTGGCCGTTCTGCTCGCCGCGCTGCTGGAGGATGTCGAGTATCCGCCGGTTCTCCGTCTGCAGCCCCCGGATGTAACCGGAGTTCTCATCGACTCGCACTACTAAGGCGTCGAAACGCTCGATAAGGTCGTCAGCCACATCGACCAGGCCAGCAATGGCATTGACTGCCATATTGTTTGCCTGAGCAACCTGGACCGTTAGATCTGCGATCGCCCGGCTGTTGGCCTCTGTTTGCTCTGTCAGTCGGTCGATGCGCCTGTCGGTCGCCGCTTGCTGCCGAATGAGCACTTCGAGGGCGGTCTCGATGCGATCGAGCCTGCTGCCCTCTCCAGAATCTCTCTGTCCGTTGCCGGCGGTCATCCCTGCCCTCCCTGGTCCTCAGCCGCCTGGGATTCTTCAATGCGGTACAGATCAACTGGGGCGCACCGGAGCGCCTTGCACAACCGGTCAAGCCGGACGAACCATTCAAGGCCACTACGCCCGGTTTCCCAGTTGGCGATCGTTGCCTCTGTGACTCCCACAAGATCGGCGAGCTGTCGCTGGGTCAAATTTGCGCCCTTCCGCAGCTCGGCAACATTCGACATCGGTAGCATCCCCATGATTTCTTATATCAAGATTCTAGCCTAAAATTCTTTGCCTAAAATGCTTGACACCCTAAAGAATTTTAGGGAGAATAGGTATGTAAAGAGAGCGGCCCGGACGGCAATCAGGAACCGCTCTCCAACCCCGAAAGGAGTCATCTATGATGATCGCACAGTCCAACAGCCCGTACACCATCGCCGCTGCAGCGCGGATACTCGGTGTTGCGGCCACTGCCATCCGCGAGGTGCGCGGAGCCTTTAACTGTCTGCTGGTGGTCTTTCGTCACCAGCGCGCCCAGTTTGTGAGCACCGCCGCTTTCCTGGCCGACTTTGAGACTCAGCCCATCGTCAACGCCGCCAAGCTCCCCGGCGAGGTCCATCCTCAAGGCAACAACGCCTACCTCATCCGGGGAAGCAAGGGCGACCTCTACGCCGTAGATCTGAATGCCGGTTCCTGCGACTGTGCGGACCACATCTTCCGAGGCCGCCGGTGCAAACACATCGTTCTCGCCGCTGCCTACGCCGCCGTCGAAGCGGTCGGAGTGGACGAGCTGGCCACCGCACCCGCCAGCCGGTAGGGGAGGACAGACATGCAACCGCAATTCATCAAGCTGGGCGAGCGCATCGTCAACCTCTCCCACGTCGTCAGCATCGACTTCTACACCGGCAACAAAGGCAATCTGCAGGCTGAGGTCTTGACCACAGGATTTTGGATTATTGGAGGCAAAAACTACGAGCCGAACAAACTGATCTTCGACGGAGCAGAGGCCAAGGCTCTGAGCCTCTACTTCGATTCAGAGATAGCGCCTGCGAGCTTTATGGTCGATATCACCCATCTAGCCGACTTGCACGCCGAGCAAGAGCAGGAAGCTTATCAGCATCTGCGGCAGAAGGCCCGCCAGCTTTTCGGACGCGACCCCGAAGAGGAGGGCAAGGACGTATGAACTCCCTCCACCCCGAGCCGCTGGTGAGCCGCTACAGCCTCACCGTCACCTACGCTGATTGTCCCAGCACTCCCATCGTCCAGTTGCTCACAGGCCACGCTCTGGCCCGGCAACTGCCCTGGCTTGCGACCTTTGTCGGCACTCTGTTCTATGCGGATGTGACCGTCGATCTCACCCGCTACCAGATCGAGCCGGTGATCGATGCTGACGAGGAGCGGCCCGTCACCCCCCGGCCTGCACGCCCTCTCGCCGCTGTCCGCTAACCGCCACAGCGCTTTTGCCGGAGTAGCGCCCGGCACCGATTCAGGAAATACAGCCATGCTTGAAACAAATTCCGAAGAAAAGTTTCGCCTTCATCTGGGACCGCTTGTGAGACAGATTGAAGAGCAAACCTGGCAGGCAAGTCTTCTTCCCTGTCTGCTCGAAGTTCTCGCAAAGGGCGCTCCCAAAGTTCACAGCGACACAGTGGGCCATGCCCTTGCCGTCCTTGCCGGGGTGCTGCAAGACGACCTTAACAGCCTGCACGAAGACGTGCGAGCACTGAGTAAGCTTCTGGAGCACGGTTAACGATTGCCCCTGCTCTCCGCCCCCGGCCTCCTGGTGCCATCCAGGACACGGGCCGTTGTACCAACGGCCCCGAGGCACGCCGGGGCTTTCTATTGTCCATTCCTCCACACACACTACGCGCACACGAACCTATGAACCTCGTACAACCGCTCGCCGTCCCTTCCCGCCTGCAGACGCCCAGGATGACCGACATCCTTGAACTGGGTCAGATGCTCGGGCCTGCCATCTGGAACCTGCGCCGCTTCTGGTGTCCGGTCGGCCCCACATTCTCTCATTGGTGGGACGCTCTGCACGAGCTGGGCCACTTCGCTGTCAAGCCCGATGGCTACATCGCTGTCTGGGCGAAGCATGGCAATCCCGGCGGTGTGCCGAACATGAACTGGATCCGCACCGAGGCGGGTGTGCGTCTTCTGCCCAATCACTCTCCCCTGGATCCAACGCCCGACGAGTGGGGAGTGCGGGCCTGGTGTCTGCAGGTGCTCACTGCCTTCGACTGGAAGAACCCGGTCAACTCGGCTGAGTGGAGCGAGGCGAGCGATCGGGAGCAGGACCGAACGGGCTTGTGGAATCCGCGCCTCACCACCAATCCGCGCAACCCCTTCGCCCCCAGTGGCTACCGGCAGTTGGAATTGATGGGCATCGACGTAGCCGGCGGGCAGTTTCGCCCGACTGTGGAAGTGATGAGCGCCGGGTGGCAGTTGGGCCTCACCTGGCAACTGCCATCGGCAGAGTAGACATAGCCTTTCTGCGGTCGAGAGCGGTAATCATCGCCTCCCGCGCCCTGCCGCACCCTGCCGGACACAGTTCGGTACGGAATTGGTACGGTATTTTTGCAATTTCCGCTGTAATGCAGTCACCGCAAAGGTTTCAGACGATGGAAATCCTCGTTTACACCGAGGATGTCGGGGGTTCGAGTCCCTCATTGCCCATATTACCTAAAGCCGCTCAGCAGGCGGCTTCCATTGTCTTGGGGCAAGGATTTCCGGCTTCTCTAATTATCTGTTGTGCTGTGTCCATTCGCACTCACTCGCATTCAAAAATCCTGATTCGTGGGCTAAATTGGTGCGAAATTTGGTGCAATGGGCCGGAGGAAGACACCCGCAGGCACCGTGGCGGTATTACCTGTCACTGGTGGGACGCCCTGCACGAGTTGGGCCACTTTGCTATCAAACCCGATGGCTACATCGCTGTCTGGGCAAAGCATGGTAATCCCGGCTGTGTGCCCAACATGAACTGGATCCACACCGAGGCGGGGGTGCGGCTGTTGCCCAACCACTCCCCGCTGGACCCGACGCCTGACGAGTGGGGAGTGCGGGCCTGGTGCCTGCAGGTGCTTTCTACCTTCGACTGGAAGAACCCGGTGAACACATCTCAGTGGGGTGAAGCGAGCGATCGGGAGCAGGACAGAGCGGGCTTGTGGAATCTGCGCCTCACGCAATCCGCGCAATCCCTTCGCCCCCAGTGGCTACCAGCAGCTCGTGCTGATGGGCATCGAGGTGGCCGCCGGGCAGTTCCAGTCAACGGTGGAGGTGATGAGCGCAGGCTGGCAGTTGGGCCTCACCTGGCAACTGCCATCAGCAGAGTAGACATAGCCAACGAGCGGTTGAGAGCCACCGGCCTCCCGCAACTGGCGCACAGCCCATGCCTGCGCCATGGTGCGAGCTTTCAGCTGTTCCGTGATGGCACAACTATGCTGGAACAAAGCCGAGGCCGGAGGCAGCGCGGGAGTCTACTTATGCAGGCATTCATGTTCACAGCGATTGTGGGAGCGGATAGGTGCGTGCAACTGCCGGGGGAAGTGCCCGAGGGGCAGGCTGAGATCGTCGTGTTGGTGCGCCCTGCCACTGGGCCAAAAGATGCACAGGTTTTGCAGGAGTGCCTAGACGAATTGGAGCACAGCAAACTGCCGCGCAGATCAAAAGAGGAGATCGACCAGAGCCTTGAACTCGAGCGCAACAGTTGGGACTGAGCGGTGGCGAAGATCTACCACGTTTGTTTTTTCAGTGACGCTATTGCTGGGCCGGGTTCTCAAGCGGCTGGCCCTGGGGCAGAGGGCGCGTAAAGCGGCGGGTGAACCAGGTTTGCCAGTCATCGATGTAAGTAAAGAGCACCGGGATGACGACCAGGGTGAGCAGGGTGGAGGTGAACAGGCCGCCTACGACGGCGACGGCCATGGGAGAGCGAAATTCGGACCCGGCTCCGATCCCGAGGGCGATGGGCAGCATTCCCGCAATCATGGCAATCGTCGTCATCAAGATGGGCTGCAGGCGATCGATGCCCGCCTCCAGCAGCGCCTGCTTGCGAGAAAGACCTTCCTGGTTGCGCAGGACCAGGGTGTACTCCACCAGCAGAATTGAGTTTTTGGTAACGATGCCCATGAGCATCAAGATGCCGATCAGGGCCGGTAAGACCAGGGCTTTGCCGGAGACGAGAAGACCGATGAGTGCCCCGCCGATCGAGAGGGGCAGGGCCGCCATGATCGTGAGCGGATGGAAGAAGTTGCCAAACAGGAGCACCAGCACCGCGTAGATGAGCAGCACCCCGAAGCCAAGAGCGGTGCCGAAGCGGGCGGAGACTTGATCTTGAAGATCGACGTCCCCTGAACGCACCAGCCGCACCGAGTCGGGCAGGTGCTCCATCACGGGTAGCGCGTAGATGCGCTTCAGGGCAGGCCCGAGCTGAAGGCCGTCGAGGTTGGCCTCGATCGAGATCTGCCGGGAGCGGTCGTAGCGGTCGATCTGGGCGCTGCCACTGCCGACGCTGACCTCGGCGACGGTCTCAAGGGGCACACTGCGCCCGGCGGCTGTGTCAAGGCGCAGGTTGCGGATCACCTGCAGGTCGTTGCGGTAGCGCGGGTCGAGCTGGACGCGAATCGGGATCTGGCGCTCGCCCAGGTTGAACTTCGCCAGGTTGGCGTCGATGTCGCCCAGGGTGGCAATCTTAGCGGTCAGACCAATCTGCTGCACCGAGACGCCCAGATCGGCGGCCTTTGAAAAGCGCGGTTGAATCAGCAGTTCCGGTCGCAGCAGGCTCGCGGTGCTGCTCACGTTCGCCAGACCCGGCAGAGTCCGCATCTGGCTGTTGAGTTGCTCGGCGGTGTGCTCGAGGATAGCCCTATCCTCGCTCGTGAGGATGATCGAGACTTCCTTGCCACCGCGAAAACCCACCGAAAAGCTCAACCGCGCCCCCGGCACACCGGCCAGCAGAGGCCGGATCGCCTTCTCGAACTGCTGCTGCGATAACTGGCGCTCGTCTCGGGGCTTGAGGTTGATAAAGAGCGTCGCAAGGCGCACCTCCCCTTGATCGCCCACCGAGTAGAAGATGTCCCTGACCTCGGGCCGCCTGCCCAGGGTACGCACGAGGGCGAGGGCCGTCCGGTCGGTCTGGGCGAGGGTGGCACCGGGAGGCAATTCCAGCTTCAGAATCGACTGGGCGCGGTCGGTGGTGGCAAGAAAGCCCGAAGGAATCAGGGGGGCGAGTAACAGGGTGCCTGCGAAGAAGGCAAAGGCAGCAAGCAGGGTCGCGATCCGGTGCGCCAGCGCCCATTCGAGCACCCGGCGATAGGCGCGGACATACCAGCTGGCCCGCTCGGGCGTCGGCAGAGCCTTGAGCATATAGGCGGCCATCAGCGGTGTGACCAGGCGGGCGACTAAAAGCGAGAAGAGCACCGCCGCCACCACCGTGAAGCCGAACTGGCCAAAGAACTGGCCGGGGACGCCGCCCATAAAGCCCACGGGCACAAAGACGGCCACGATCGTCATCGTCGTCGCCACGACTGCAAGGCCAATCTCGTCGGCGGCGTCGAGGGCGGCCTGAAAGGCTGTCTTGCCCATCTTGATGTGGCGGACGATATTCTCGATTTCGACGATCGCGTCGTCTACGAGAATCCCCACCACCAGCGCCAGCGCCAGCAGGCTGAGGTTGTTGAGGCTGTAGCCTAAAAGCTTCATCACCGCGAAGGTGGGAATTGCCGAGAGGGGCATCGCTGCCCCGGCGATAAAGGTGGCCCGTCCGTCTCTTAAAAAAAGATAGACGACCACGATCGCAAGCACTCCCCCCAGCCAGAGCGCTTCTACCGAGGCGTCGAAGTTTTCGTGGACGTAGCGCACAGAAGTCGAGACCAGTTCAAAGCGCGTATCGGGAAATTGCTTCTCAAGTTCGGCGATCTTTTGCTGGACGCCCTCCTCGACTACCACCTCCGAGCTGCCGTTGGCGCGCAATACCGAGAAGGCGACCACCGGACGGCCACCCATCCGGGCAATCTGGCGCGCTTCGGCGGTAGCGTCGGTGACGCTGCCCAACTCACCCAGGGCGATGCGCCGTCCCCCAGAAAGGGCAATTTCGGTGCTGCGCAGTCCTTCGACCGTGAGAGCGCTGCCCAGGGTGCGGATCGTCTGCTCGCGGCTGCCCACCTCGCCCCGGCCCCCCGGCACGTTCAAATTCAGCTCGCGCACCTGGCGGTTGACCTCTCCGGCGGTGATACCGAGGGCAAACAGCCGATCCGGGTCGAGGTCGATTCTCACTTCGCGGTTCACCCCGCCGACGCGCTGCACCTGCGAGACGCCATCGACGGCGAGCAGGGCGCGGTTTACCTCGTCATCGACAAACCAGCTCAGCTGCTCGACGGTGCGCCGATTGGAGGCGACCGAGTAGATAAGAAGCGGCCCACCGACAAAATCGACCCGCCCCACCACGGGCTCGTCGATGTCTTGAGGCAGATTGGAGCGAATCTTGGTCACCGCGTCGCGCACGTCGTTGACGGCCCGGTCGGTGTTGGTGCCCAGGACAAATTCGACCGTCGTCGTCGAAATACCGTCTTTGATTGTCGAGCGCAGGTGCTCGACGTTTTCGATCCCAGCGACGGCATCCTCGACTTTGCGGGTCACCTGGCTTTCCAGCTCCGCCGGGGCGGCTCCTGACTGGGTGATTGTTACCGAAACCGTCGGGACATCGACGTTGGGATTCTCGTTGATCTGCAACTGGCTGAAGCCCAGACTGCCCGCCAGCACCAGGGCGATAAAAAGAACAGCCGTGATAATCGGGTTGCGGATGGACCAGGCGGAGAGGTTGCTGTTCACGACGCCCCTCCGATCACCCGTACTGGATCGCCATCTTTGAGATAACCCGCTCCGGAGAGGACCACCGGCTGCCCGGCCACCAGGCCCGAGCGGATCTCTACCTGCCCATCGCGCCGCTCACCGGTAATCACTTCCCGGCGCACCGCCTTGTGTCCCTCGACGACAAAGACAAAGGGCCGGGCGTCCTTGTAAAGCACCGCCGCCTCCGGAACAGCGAGCGCTTCGGCGGTACCCAGTTGCAGCAGACCGCGCACGAACATGCCGGGATGCAACCGGGGGCTGGCCGGCAAATCGATGCGCACCTGGGCGTCGCGGCTCTGGGCGTCCACCGCCGGGGCAATCTCGCGCACGCGGGCCTGGTAGGTCTTCTGCGGCTCGGCGTCGGTACGCACCTGCACCGGCTGCCCGGTTCGGATCGCTGTGAGATGCACCTCCGGCACCTCCGCCTGCAATTCAAGGCGACCGTCGCGCACGAGCATAAAAAGCGCCGAGGCGGCTAGAGGACTCACTACACTCCCCAGCTTCGCCTGCCGCTTGCTGATGAACCCATCTGCCGGAGCGACGACCCGCGTCTGGGCAAGCATCGCCTGCAGTTCCTCCAGGTGAGCCTGGGCGCGGGCCAGATCGCTTGTCGCCACAGCGATGGCCTGGAGGGCGGCGCTCGTGCGCGCCTGGGAAGTATCGGCAGTGGTGCGCCGTGCCTCCGCTTCGAGGGAGCTAATCGCCCCCTCTTGCACCAGCGCCTCGAAGCGGTTGCGGTTATTCATCGCCTCGCGCTCCTGGGCCCGCGCTTCCTGATAACTTGCCTGCTGCTGGGCAATGAGAGCCCGGTTGCGGGCGATGTCCGCTTTTACCTGCCGGATCTGTGCCTGCAGGGGCCGGTCGTTGAGCTGGGCCAGAAGTTGCCCCCGCCGCACGTGCTCCCCCTCCTGGGCTGCGATCCGCTCGATGCGCAATCCGGTCGTCTCAGCACCGATCGGTAGCTCGTCCCAGGCGGCGATCGAGCCTGTAACCAGCAGTGTTCTTGGAAAAATTGCCCGCCGCACCGGCTGAACGGTGATGCTCTGCCCCGCTGGAGCCGAAGAAGCGACCGGTGCTGTCTTTGCTCCTGGCCGACTCAGAGCCCAGGCAAGGGCGACGAGGGCAACCAGACCGGCCCCCGCCGCTCCCCGCACAAGCCAGCTTTGCCCCCTGGTTGCACCCTGGCCATTTTCCACCGCCCCAGCCTGGGGCGGCACATCGACTTGTTGAAGAGATGGACGCATTCCCGCTTCTCCCATTGCGAAGTAGCCGCCCGGCCCGTAGCCTGCGGTGGTCGTTATCCAGTTGCTAAAAACAGTCCTGCCCGACAGCAGGGATTAATACAAGCAAAAGCTCACATTCGCAGAATATGAGTTGTTGCTCGTATTTGTCAAGGGCGATAATCTGGAGACATGAGCGCTCAACAGACAAAAACAGCGGCGATGCGCCGCACGCCCCAACAGGAGCGGGGCCGCCAGCGGGTCGATGCCATTCTCGACGCGGCGGCGGTCGTCTTTGCCGAAGTTGGCTATGAGGCAGCGACCACCAACGCCATCGCCGCCCGTGCCCACACCTCGATCGGTTCTCTCTACCAGTTTTTTCCAGACAAGCTCGCGATCTTCCAGGCTCTCGACGAGCGCTACTGTGAGCAGTGCTACGCGCTGAGCGCAGAGGTCTTTTCTCCCCAAAAGGCGCGCCTGCCCCTGGCTACAATGATCGGCGAACTCATCGATGCGTTTGCCGGTTTCTATGCCCAGCCAGGTTTTCGCGTCGTGCTCACCCAGAATCCGACTGCCCGCTTCAATCCCTGCGAGGAAGACAAAAGCCTCAAGCAGGAGATCGTCCGGTTGCTCGCGGCACTGCTCTCGGCGCGCAACCCAAAGCTGCCTCCCGAGGAGTGCGACCTGCTGGCCGATGTTTGCCGCCGCATCGCCACCACTTTATTGCTGGCCGGTGTGCTCGGCGACGAGGCGTACCGCCAGCAGATGATTGCCCAGACCAAGTGCGTGCTCGTCGCCTATCTTGAACCCCATCTGGAACCAAAAAACACGACATCCTCTGCCTGTCCAGACGGGATCGATCGCCGCTAAAGGGGCTCTTCAGTACTTCAAGGAGGCGAAAACCTCGTGATAGGGTACCAGTCCTGCAACCGCATGACTGATCTGTCTTGCAACGCGTGGGTTTTGTTTCATCAGCCAGATCAACACCGTATTCATCAGTGAAAATCTTCTGAACGCTTTAATTTTTAGACCCGCTCGCAGGTCCGCCTCAAAACGAGATTGATAAAGATACTGCCAGTTTTTTGCGGCGGCGGCTGGATTCGCACTCATATTGATTGCCTGGGAAACATACAGCCCGCTTAATATGGCATTTGCGATGCCTTCCCCGGTCAGGGGGTCAGTCAGATTCGCAGCATCGCCAATCTTTAGAATATTGCGCTCGCTGACGCGGTTCCCTTTTTGAGCGGTCGCCAGCGGATAAACTTGAGGAATGTCCCGGTGAACAGCCTTACTCAGCAGATGGCAAGCCTGGCGATTGCTCCGGATGAATTGCTCGAACAGACGAATCACATTGATAGTAGTCTTTGGCCGGTCATCCAACCAGACCCCCAGCCCGACATTAAATTTTACATACTCCCCCTGGGTGGAAACCGGAAAGATCCAGCCATAGCCGGTGGCACCCAGGTGTCGATCGAAGTGGATCTGCGCTTCCGTCAGGTCCAACTCCAGTCGCTCCTGACGGCGGAGCGTCCAGTAGGCACGAATAGCAATTGCTGTCACCTGTCCTGCATAAACTCCGCGCGCATCGATTAAGTAGTCGAACGTTTCAGACAGGTGCTGAAGCTGGGGAGTGTGTTTGTGAACGAGCTGAACAAGGGGAAGGCAACCTGCACTAAGTGCTTTATCGTATAAGAACTGGTCAAAGAAGACACGAGGAATGCAGTACGCCTCCAGGGTCGTCGCTTCACTGTGGGAAATCTGATTGGAAACCCCCAGAAAAAAATGGCGAATTGGGGCGTATTCAGCAAGTTGTCGTCTCAGATCTTGAGGATAGATACCCATCGTAGAGAGAGCCTGAACGGATTCGAGGCTGATTCCATCCCCACAAACTTTATCTCTTGGAAAGGCGCTCTTATCGATCAAAGTCACCTCATGCCCACTTTTGGCAAGGTGATAACCGGCTGAACAACCGGCTGGGCCTGCTCCGACAACCGCGATCCTGGCCATGTCACTTTCCTACTGTGTTGAATGGGAGGCAAGCAAACCCTGCTGAAAGAAAAAGGAAGCGGGACTGCCGTCCGGAATCAATCGTGTTGCAATCTTTTGAACCGCTCCTTGCTTACTTACTTTCTCGCTTGAAAGATAGACTCCTAACAGCGCCTGGGGGATCAGTTGATGAAACTGGCTGTGCGGAAGGGAGGCAACACTTTTTGTCGCCTCCTCGACAAACTGCTGAAGACGGGCTGTTAGCTCGTCCTCACTGCTGTAATAGAAGCAAAAATTCAAGTCGTTGTTCATGCGATCTTCTTCCTGATCGATCAAATAATCTAATAAAATATGCAGCCCTTGGACCCAGGGAAAATAACTGTTTTTTACCTGCATTGTCAGTGTTTCAGGAAACTCTTGATTGAACGAGTAGGATATAAGACAAAAAATTCCTAGAGTCGAGCCCGCGCAGGCGCAAAATTCATACCAGCTAAGTTCTGGGAACTGTTTATGGTGTAAAGAAAACCAGGCTTTTAAGCGTGGAATGCGCTCTTCAAGCTTAACGTGCTTGTTGATCTGCAATTCGCAATAATAGCTCGCCAGTTCGTGCAGAGTTGGAGCAACTTTTGAGTAGTTCAAAGTATTCGACAAAATAATTTGACAGTCTTTGACCAGGCTGATCAAATAATTACCATCATCTTGGTCCCTGCGGAAGCGATAGTAATTTGATAGTTCTGCGCTGGGAGTGAGCGCATGCAAAATGGAGCCATGCAGGGCTCGAAAATCTTCTGGATCGAGGGAATTGCTGCGGTCGCACAGATTGTCCAGATAGTCGCTGATCGTCTGGTAGGCCACAATAAAGCGGACCGCTTCCTGCCAGTCTCGATTGGCAAGCAATCCGTAGATCGCTCCCCCCTCACAGTGGAACTGCTTGGCTTCAAGGCTGGCGAGCGCTTGTTTGCGCAGCTCCGGGTTGGGTATCTGCCGGGCTTGTAGCAGCCAGCGATTCAAGCAGCGCCGGACCAGGGGCAGCACCTTGTCGTGCATTTGTGACAAAAACGCCCAGGGGGAATCAGGAATATCCATAGAAGAGGAATTGTATAGCGACTCGATCACCTATAAAAAGGGCTGCAACGATGCTACGAAGGAGCAGAAGCTTCAGCCTCTCCACAAATGCTGATTTATAGTCAATAGCGGGAAGTGCAGGGGCAGGTTGCCTAGATCTCGATTTTTGGACGCAGGTAGGCCCGCAGGGTGGCGACGCGGCGAAAACCGATGCGTTCGTAGACTGATAATCCGTCTGGGCTTGCCTGCAGAGTCGCACTGCCCATACCTTCATCTCGTGCGGCGGCGATCACCGCAAGCAGCAACCGACTCGCCAGGCCACGACGGCGGTACTTGGCTTCGGTGGCGACGTACTGGATGCTCAGGTCGTCGCCGAGCGTAAAGGTCAGGGCAACACTGACGAAGACACCGTCCACGCGCAGGCCGTGGGTGCGGATGCGCTCGTCTTGCAGCGCCCCGACGAGTTGACTGAATAGCCCGCTCTGCTGGCCGTAGGCGCGCTCGTTGATCCTGCCCAACTCCGCAAGGGGCGGTGCCTCTACCAGCGATGCTCCACCCTCGAAATTCAGTGTCGGGTCATAGAGGGAGATGCCCAGACACGGCATCGCGATCTCAGCTTTTTCGACGCGCCCCGGCGCGGCATCGGCGACAGTCCACAGGCAGTGAGGCAATCTGGGTTCGTCGGTGGGCGGGACTTTACCCAAAGGCACAACCGCCCCATCAAACCAGGGATTATCGGCTGCTGCGTCGATGCGTGCCCCCACCGCATCTGGCCGGCGCACCTCCGCTTCAGGACCGATGCCCCAATACCCGAGTGCTGCAACCATCTCGCCGAAGCCATAGATAGAGCGGCGAGCCAGTTCTGGGTCGTCTATCACGTTTGGTGCCTGCTTCTTGCTCTGTTTTGAGGTAAGCATCTGCTGGAGGCGGCCAGTTCCCACGCGCTGCCCCATCCTGGTGTCCCAAAGGGCGGAGTTGTCTGAACGGCTCTGTCTGAGCACCCATCAGAAAGTAAGGGCACCAGGCACTTAACTGGTAGTAAAGATAACTTCATGCAGCGTCTTTTGATACTCGTTGTCGGCTAGATCGAGCATCTCACCGAACAGAGGAGCAAAGGGACGGTTGCTGTCCATCGCGGTAAACTCTTCCAGCGAAGTCCAGTGACCGTAGTTGATACAGCGCCAGCCATCGAGGCTGCGGTGGGCCTGGGTGGTGATCAAGCCTGGCTGGTGGCCCACCAGACCCAGAGCCTGCTGAAAAAGTTCGACAAAGCGGGGCTGGTTTTCGGGCCGTTTCAGTTTGAAGATGCCAAAGTTGATCAACCCGGCCATACCGGCAAAGGGTTTGAGTACGCTCCCGGTAGGCTCTTCGCCGAAGATCTCAAAAAGATGGGCATCGGGTGGAGCAAAATCGGCGAGGGGCTGACTGGCTATATAGTGAGCAGCACTTGCCCACTGCAGATAGCTGGTCACCCGCAAACCGTCGCGGCTGCGATGGACGATCCCGGCGACAAAACCCGGCTGGGTCTGGAGGGTCGTCTCGATACGAGCAATCACCTGCTCCACCAGTGCCGCCTGCCGCTCCGGCTCGACGGTAAAGACAGCAAATTCGGCTGGCAGATCGTTGCTTCTTGTGATCGTAGGCATACCGATTCTCCTGGTTGGGAGCATTCTTGCACGGTAGGCAGCTTTGCTCCCTATCTTTTGGGTGGGCTCTTTGCTCCTATTTTTGTTGAAGAAATTTCTTGGCCCCGATAGTGTGTTTGCGGTGCCAGGAGCTTTATACAAGCCTCATATAAGTCCTACCTGAGCTTCATATTTTTGGACTTACCCGGCTATAGGGTTGAAGTAACCCGATCGCCCTTCCTATATTTCGGCAGTTACCCACTCTTTGATGAGGGCTCCCCCCTTTCCACTCACCGAGGTCCAAGATGGAATACGATTTTTACTACGGTGTGGTTGAAGCGTCCGATGCAGCGTACATCATCCACGTCGAGTCGCTGCTCACAATCTGGATGTTTTTTACCTGTGCTGTCGGTCTACCCTCGATTGCCCAGCCCGTTGGCAGTCTGTAAAACAAAACGCTCAGCCCTGCTGAAGCCGTCCCAGATCCGCTTACCCTGGTAGCAGGTCGTGTTTGTGCAAACGCACCTGTGCAGTCAGATCCGCCACTAAAGAAGAACCCTCTGCTCGCCCTGCCCTTTGAGCCGGCCCTCGCATCGCTCGGGGAAGATTACTACGATGTCGTGGCCGCCGCAGAATTTCCTGTCCACCATTTGCGCTTTCGCAACGATGCGCTCCTGCCGCTGTTGAATCTCGATCCGGCGGCGGTGAGCGACGCCGATTTTATCGAGGCTTTTGGCCACTTCGAGGGGCAGGGACCATTTTTTGCCCTGCGCTACCACGGCTATCAGTTCGGCGAGTACAACCCGTTTTTAGGAGACGGTCGCGGTTTTCTCTACGGCCAGGTGCGGGGAAGGGACGGCGAACTGTACGATCTGGGCACAAAGGGCTCCGGTACGACGCCCTACTCGCGGGGTGGGGATGGACGGCTGACCCTCAAAGGCGGCGTGCGCGAAGTGCTGGCAGCCGAGGCGCTGCAGGCTCTGGGCGTGCGCACCTCGCGCACCCTGAGCTTGATCGAGACGGGAGAACGCCTGTGGCGCGGCGATGAGCCGAGTCCTACCCGCTCCTCGGTGATGGTGCGCCTGAGCCGCTCTCACATTCGCTTCGGCACCTTCGAGCGGTTGCACTACCTGGGGCGCAAGGATCTGATTCGGCAGTTGCTCGATCATGTCATCGCCTGCTATTACCGGCCTCTGGTAGACGAAGCGGATCGCGACGCCCTTTTTTATGAACAGCTCGTCGAGCGCGTCGCCGAACTGGCGGCCCAGTGGATGGCTGCTGGTTTTACCCACGCCGTCCTCAACACCGACAACATGTCGATTACCGGCGAAAGCTTCGACTACGGCCCCTACGCCTTCATCGATCTATACGACCCGGACTTCACCGCCGCCTACTTCGATCCCTATGGCCGCTACAGCTACGGCAATCAGCCCCTCATCTGCAAGGTCAACCTCGAAGCGCTGCAGATCCCGCTGGAGACGCTGATCCCAGGCGAAAGGATGCAGGCAAGCCTCGGGCGGTTTCAGGCTTTCTACGAGCGGGCCTACTCGCGGCGGATGCTGGCCAAACTGGGCTTCGAGGCGCTAGAAGCAAGCCTGGCAAAAGATGTGCTCGCCTCGACGCTCGCTTACCTGCAGGCGGCACGGGCTCCGTACCACGCCTTTTTTCTCCAGCTCAGCCGCAACTTCTGCCCCGACTGGTCCACCGAGGCAGAGTCGATCTTACCTGAGTGGCGGCCTGCCGCTGAGGCAGAATTTTTGCAGTGGCGAACGCTATACCAGCAGGCACTGCAAACTTTGCCACCGGCTGAACTGGACGCGGTGGCGGAGCGATTGAGAGAGCACAACCCTTCGACCGTCCTGCTGCGGCCCCAGATCGAGAATGTCTGGGCTGCGATCAGTGAAAACGACGACTGGGAACCTTTTTTGACCCTCGTCGAGCGCCTGCAAGACCCCTTCGATCCCCCAAACACCCATGAGCGACAGCGATAGCGAAGCGATCCGCACCGTGATTCAAAAGCAACTGGCTGCCTTTCAGCAAGATAATGCCGAGGCCGCCTTTGCCTTTGCCGCCCCCGAAATCCAGGCAATGTTTGCCACCCCGACGGACTTTTTGAACATGGTAATTAGCTCCTACCGGGCGATCTACCGGCCCCGCTCGGTCCTGTTTGAAGATCTGGTGCTCGTGCGCAACACGCCCACCCAGCCGGTGCTGTTGCTGGACACCGATGGCAGCGTCAAGCGAGCTGTCTACATGATGCGCAGGCAGGCCAATGGCGAGTGGCGGATCGGCGGCTGCGTGCTCCAGCCGGTGCGCTAGGACTGCCAATCGACGTAGTGGCGCTTGCCGTGCGCCCGGTAGAGCCTTTTGCCGACGTGCGGATAATCAGTAATGTCAAAGTCGCGCCGCTCACCGCCCACGAGACAGACCAGTTCGCCCTCGAACGGATTGGCGAGGGTGTGGGGCAGCGAAGGGGTGTTGAAGCCCAGAAAATCCCCCGGACCTACTTCGATCTGCTCCTCACCCACATGGGCGACGCCACGCCCAGAAAGAATATAGACAAATTCTTCCTCAAAGTGGTGAAAGTGAAACTCGCTGCTCGCACTGCCCGGTTCCAATCGCACCAGATGCACCCCGAGCCGCTGCAGCCCGAGCGCGTCTCCCAGCGAGCGGGTGTGACGGATCGCCGCCGGGTTGAGGGGATGAACTCGAACGGTTTCGCTCAGGGCGGCAATTTCAGCGCTGCTGAGATAGTGTCTCGGCCTGTCGCTCATCAACTCGTCCTCGTTGTTGTGCTTTCCAGGTGTTTCATGCCGATGCTTAGCTTTCAACTCTACCCAAGATCTAACCGCCAGCCCAGAGCACTGCAACTTGCATTAGCAGTTTAGCTAGAACTGCGTTATTCTTTTTCTGGTCCTTTTGCCAAAGTGAGAGTGCGATCTCTTCCCATGCTAAGGCAGCCAAGGTTCAGGGTCAGACTTGCTCTTTGTAGGCGGCATGTGATTGCAGATAATCCATAGGTACAGTATGGTTGCGCACCAGCAATTGATCAACAAATCAAGCGAGAAAGAATCGTAGATAAAAAGGAGTAGACGATCGATGATGAGAATCTTTGTACCATTCATCACCCGCCTATTACTTGGTACAGGTGCATCAGCTTTCCTGATGGCAACTCAGATGACTGTCCGTGCTCAAACTACCAATACAGCTACCGGTGAGGGAGCACTTTTCTCAAACACCACTGGCTTCGCCAACACGGCCAATGGTTACTCTGCACTTTTCTCTAACACTACCGGCAGCTCTAATACGGCGGACGGTGCCTCTGCTCTTTACAACAACACCACAGCCAGCTACAACACAGCCAGCGGTGCCTCTGCTCTTTACAGCAACACTACAGGCGACCATAACACGGCTATTGGTACGTATGCACTTTTCTATAACACCATCGGTGCCTTCAATACAGCTGTAGGCTTCAATGCACTTGATTCTAATACTACTGGTAGCTTTAACACAGCCACTGGTGTCGGTGCGCTCTCACTGAATACTGCTGGCTACTCGAACATGGCTAGCGGTTACGAGGCGCTCTTCTACAACTCTACCGGTAACTTCAACACGGCTATAGGTACTAATTCGCTCTACAGAAACACTACGGGCACGCGCAACATTGCCTTGGGCTATGGAGCAGGCTACTATATCAGTGTTGGCAGCAACAACATTCACATTGGCAATAGTGGTTCATCCAGTGATTCGAGGGTAATTCGTATTGGCACGGCAGGTGGTCAGATCCGTACCTTCATCGCAGGCATCTCGGGTTCGACAGCAAGCGGTGGGGTGCAGGTGTTCATCAACTCTTCGGGTCAATTGGGTACTCTTACCTCTTCCAAACGCTTCAAACAAGACATCCATACTCTCGATTCAATCAGTAATAAACTGCTAAAGTTGCGACCGGTCTCGTTTCGTTACAGGCAGGCAGCGGAGGACGGCACACATCCTGTGCAGTATGGATTGATTGCCGAGGAAGTGGCGAGGGTCTTTCCGCAACTAATAGAGTACGATAAGCAAGGCAAACCCTTCACCATATACTATCACTTGCTGACGCCGTTGCTGTTGAGTGAACTGCAGAAAGAGCATCAGCAGAATGTCTCTCAGCAAGCAGAACTAGCAAGTCTCAAAAAGAGGGATATGCAGCAACGAGCAGAGCTAGCGAGTCTCAAACAGCAATTTGTTGCCCAGCAACAACAACAGCAACAGCAGGCGGCTCAGATGGCAGCACTGCAACTGAAACTCAGACGGTTAGACCTGTTTGTACAGGCAGCGAATCTTGACGTGCGCCTGTCACAAAAGTAAAATCCCGCTAGAAACTGCTTCTGAGGCCAGCGGTGAAGTTGATGGGCGGTGCGCCGTTGCCGTAGTTGCGCTCGTAGCGGGCACTGGTGAGGTTGTCGATGTAACCGGTGAGGGTGAGGTTGCGCGTCAGGGGCACCTGAAAAGAGAGATTCAGCGTCGCGTAGCCCGGCAGCAGTGTGCCGGGAGGAAGCGCGCCGATATTCTGGATGAACCGGCCCGTGCTCGGGTTGACGACGAACTCCTCGCCCTCGACATCCGGATCGACGGCGAAGCCCGGACCGATGTGCAGCGGATCGACCGAGCGGTAGCCCTGGAAGTTGACAAACAGCGCCGCCCGCCAGCCGGAGGGGTTGTCGTAGGAGACCCCTGCCTGGCCGCTATGGAACGGCACCAGCGGGTACTGGGTGTTGTTGTAGACGTCTTTGAAACCCTGGCCGATGCGGGCATCGGTGTAAGTTTCGGTGGCAAAGACCGTCCAGCGGGGCACGAACTGCCAGGAAGCGCTCAGCTCGAAGCCGGAGGTGCGCACCTCCGGAAAATTGACGCGCACCCGGTCGTTGACCGCGTAGCCGTAGAGCGCCTGCAACTGGGCATCGGCGGCGTTGCCCGACTCGATCAGTTCGTAACCCAGCAGGTTCTGGATGTCGTTGATAAAGTAGCTCATGCGAATCAGGCTGGTGCGGCTCGGCTGCCAGTCGAAGCCCACGTCCCAGGTGGAACCTTTTTCCGGCTCCAGTCCCGGATTGCCCTTGATCTCGCCCACGCCGAACAAATCGTTGAAGTTAGGGGTCTTGTAGACCTTGGTGAACGTGCCGCGCAGGCCGAATTCGGGCGTCACCTGCCAGCGCACGCCGATGCTCGGATCGATCGAACCTTGAAAGTCGCGGTTGAAGTTGCGGCTGAAGGCGCTGTTGCCAAAGGAAGCGCGCAACCCCGCCGTGAGCGTCACGTTGTCGGCGGGCTTGAAAGTGTTGAGGGCAAAGAAGGACGGCCTGCCAATCGTCGCCTCGTAGTTGAGGGAGACCTGCCCTTCGCCGGCAGTGACCGAGTTGCCGCCTTCTTGAATAAAGTCGAAGCCGTAGGAGAGGTTATAGCCCGGTGAAATCTGCCAGTCGTGCAACAGGCGGGCGCTGAAGACGCTGATGTCGGTCGCATCGCCCTCGCCAAAGGCAAACTCGGTGGTCCGCCCGCGATCGTAGGCGACGCGCACCTGGAGGTTGGACTTTTTGTCGGCACCGAGCTTGTGGTTGAAGGTGGCAGCCGCACCGTAGTAATCGATGAAGATACGCGGCACCAGTTCCTCGTTCAGCCCGAGGGTGTTAGCGGAGGCGGTGCGCACCCCGAGTTCCGGGTGATTGGGATTAAAGAATGGAATTGCCTGGCGCGTGTCTTCGAGGGCGAAGAGGGTAATCCCCCGGCCCCCCTGGCGGTAGTACGAGTTGAAGCTCAGGGTGCTATCGGGATCGATGTCCCAATCGAGGTCAAAGCCGTAGGTAGAACTATCTACCGCTCCACTCTTGCGAATGCCTGAGATCGTAAAACCTGGCCGGTCCACCTGATAGTAGTAGTCCGAGGCCGTCTTGAAGGTGGTGGCGTAAACGTCGAAGCGCAGATTGTCGCTGATCGGACCTCCGACCCGCACCCGGTAATCGCTGTAGCCGTAGCTGCCAAAGGTGACCTCAGCACTGCCCTCGAAAACTTTGGGCGGTCGTTTGGTAATCACGTTGATTGCCCCACCCACCGCCGTGCTGCCGTAGAGGGTCGTCGCCCCACCGGTGAGCACCTCGATGCGATCGATCTGGGCCACCGGCAATTCGTTGAGATCGACGTGCTCCTGGTTAAGGTTGTTGATCGAGCGGCCATCGATGAGCAATGCCGTGCTGGTAGTGGGCAGGCCGCGAATAAAGTAGGTGCTGTGTACGTCCGCGCCCTGGCCGAACATATTGCTCACCACCCCCGGCACTCCCCGTAGAGCGTCGCCCACCGTGCGCGCCCCTTTTTGCTCGATCTCCTTTTGATCGATGACGTAGACCGAGCCGGGAATCTCGCGCACCTTCTGCTGGCGGAGCGTACCGGTCACCGTCACCGTGTCGAGGACATAGCTGGGTTCGCTCGCCGCAAGCTGGGTCGTCGCTGAACTGCTTCTGGGCACGGGGGCCGCCTGGGGCGAAGTGAGATCCTGCGCCATCAGATCTTTTGCCTGCAAATCAGCCTGGCGCAACTCCTGGGCGGTGGGCAGGGCAAAGCCCGGAAGGGCGGTGAGCACAATACCTGCCACGGGCAGACCGATTGCCAGCAGCGAACGGGAAATACAAACAGGCAGGCTGGACACGGAACACTCCTTCACGGTGAAGCGGGATATCCAGAAATCCCGAGCGCGCAGCCATCGTATCAGTAATAAGACTGATTATCAATCTTCTTATAACACCCATTAGCGCGATGCCTGTTCAAAACTGCTCCCACCTGCAACTGCTCCTGCCAGACTCCCCGATTGTCCCCGCTTATCCCGCCTGCAGCCCAGTTACAGTGAACCCCCCCTCGTATATTGCTATTGGTTCCAAGGTAGCGGTGAGGACTGTGCCCCCCCTTGCGGCTTTGACCGCGTGGAAGAGATTGTCCCCCGCTATCAAGGACCGGCAAAGCTGAACCGTATCGAGTGGCACTGACCACGTATCACGAGGCTAGACTTTTGCCGTCCTGCGGAACTTGCCTACCTCCTCTGAAGCTTCAACTGGAGACACTCATGCAGCGAGACGGTTCACAAAACGACTATCAGCTATTTGTCGGTATTGATGTGGCGGCACTCACTGTCACTGCCGCCTGGCTGCTCACCCACGCAAAGCCTACCGCTGCCATCACACTGCCCCAAACCCCCGAAGGACACTGCCAATTGGCCGAACGCTTACTCGCCGTCTGTCCCACCGCCGCTGAGGTGTTAGTGGTCATCGAAGCCACAGGCTCCTACTGGATGCGACTGGCCACATTTCTGGCGCTCAAAGGTTTTGCCGTCAGTGTGGTCAACCCCGCTCAGTCTCATTACTTTGCCAGGGCACTGCTCAAGCGTTCCAAAAGCGATGCGCTTGATGCCCAGACGCTTGCCCAACTCGCTGCCGCCCTGCAACCTGGTCTTTGGCAGCCGCCGCCTGAGATTTATTACCAACTCCAACAGCGCCTGCAGCATCGCGATGCCTTGCTGCAGCAACGCCAACAACTGCACAACCAGTTGCACGCTCTGCGGCAATTTCCGTTGGTGGTGGCGGCGGTACAAGCGAGTCTGGAGCAGTTGAGCCACACCTTCGATGAGCAGATTGCGCAGATGGAAGCTCAGCTAGAAGCGCTGCTCGCCCAAGACTCGCTTTGGCATCAAGCTGCAACCAAGCTGCGCACTATCAAAGGCATTGGGTCTGTCACCGCTGGGTGGGTGTTGGTGAGTACCCTCAACTTCGGCTGCTGTGCAACGGTGGAAGCGGCGGTGGCCTACGCGGGTCTCGCTCCCCGCTCCCACCGTAGCGGCACCAGCCTTCATAGACCAGAGCGCATCGGCCATGCAGGCAATGCCCGCTTACGCACGGCGCTGTATATGGCGAGCTTGAGTGCGATCCGCTGCAATCAGCAGATTAAAAGCTTTTACCAGCGGCTACGAGCAGCCGGTAAACCGGCAAAGGTAGCGCTTTGCGCTGCGGCTCGCAAACTCTTACACATTGCCTGGGCGGTTGTGAAAACAGACACGCCTTTCGATGCAGAGCACGGCAGGTTGGTTTGCTTGCAGTAGGGCGGAGGAAGAGAAGAAAGGAGGAGGCTGCTTGACTCTCAATACCGTATCTCTTCTCCTCTGCCCGGCGGGGCAGCCCCCCATTCGGGGGGCAGGGGAGGAGAGGGGGGGCAGGGGGGGTGTGGAGGGGTGGGGGACGGTTTTAGCAATACCCAAAAAAGTAATCAGAGAAACGACTACCCCCCAAAAAGCCCGCTTCCCCCAATCCAGCCCAAAACCCGATGTTTTTTTGCTGCATCCACTCAGGACAGATTGTCCGCCTGATCGCGCCACCACCAGCGCAGGGGCAGGTAGACCAGCGGTGCCCAGAGGCTGCTAATCAGGGCAGAACCGAGGGCGACCCACTGGTGGTGCGACCAGATTTCAGCGATGGCGATGTGGCCCATGATCGAGTACTGCAGCGCCATGCAGGTCTCCGAGAGCACCGCCATCGCAAAGGTGATGAGGGCCACCGAGATAAAGTCCTCCTGGATGAAGCGCTGTTTTTCGAGGCGGGCAGTGAGCACGGCGGCAAGGGCCAGACCGAGGGCGTGGGTCGGACGGGCCATCGTGATGCCGTCCTGGGCCCAGCCCATCGCCAGACCCGCCACCCCTGCCATCAGGGGCGTGCGCCGGATGCTGAAGCAGACGATCCAGATGAGCGGCCAATCGACGCTGATGCCGGCTATCGCCCAGCCCGGAACCGGAGCAAACAGGGCCAATAGCGCGCAGATGGCCGAGAGGAACGTACCGATGCCATTAACGATCTGGCGGGACAGGGAGGGTTGCATCGGGATGCTCCGGCGGGGACTGGGTGGTATCGGCGGGAGCGCTGTTGCCTGCGGGCGCTGTGGGCGGCGGATTGTTGCGGCTGGACCCTTCGTTATTTGCCGATGGGGCGAGGGGCTGGGGGGCGGAACGGGGTACTAGAGTCCCACTGCGCCTGGGAGGGGCGGCGGGCCGTCGCTCGGCTGGGGAAGCGGGCGTTTTTTCGGACACAGCAGGTTTCTGGTCGGGCAGTTTGCCGCCGCGCAGCGTCGTCGCTGCTGGCCGGGCTGGAATTTCAAGCGCAGCACCCGCATCGCTGCCACTCTTGGTGGGGAGCGTGGTTGCAGCAGGGGTGCTGCTCGGGGCAACCGCCGGTGCGGCTGGAACCAGCGTCGGGGGCGGGGGTGGAGCGGGTGTGAGTTGCACGGGGGCCACACCGGGGTAGATCTTGACCCACTCCAGGCGATCGAGGGGGGCAACGAAGGCGATCTTGACTTTTGGAACGGCCTGGTTGCGATCGACAGCCGTAACCCGTCCCACCGGCAACCCCGAGGGAAAGCGCGAACTGAGGCCGCTGGTGACGATGAGTTCGCCGGCTTTGAGGGGCGGCTGCTCAAAAAATTCGACCGTCGCCGGATCGCGGCGGTGGCCCTGCAGGATGCCCATCATCCGCGAGCGCACCGCCATGACTCCCACCTGGGAACCGGGATCGCTCAACAGCAGCACCCGCGAGGTGTAAGCGCCCACCTGGCTCACCTGACCCACCGCCGCACCGTTGCCGGTGACGACCGTGGCACCGACGGCGATGCCGTCGGCTGAGCCCCGATTGAGGAGCACCTCCTCCCACCAGTGATCCGCGCTGCGACCGATCACCTGAGCGCTCACTGCACCGCTACCCAGTCTGTCGTCTATTTTGTGCAGGTTGCGCAGCTGGCGGTTTTCGTAGAAGAGCGACTCCAGGCGGGCCTGCAGTTGGGCGAGTTGTTCGTCGCGCAATTGACCCGCTGTCGGAGCCGGATAGATAAAAGGAGAAGCCAGCAGGGCAAATAGATCGCTCAGCATCGCCCCATCGGTGCGCCGCACCCACCAGGCCGCACCGAGGGCGAGCACCGCTGCCAGGGTGACAAGACCAAATCGCAACCACCATCGCCTGAGCTTCTCGACCACAGCCCTCCCTCTTAGCGGTCGCTCAGGCGCTTGATACTGCTGCTCACCACCCGCTCTAAGCGGGCAAAGTTTTCGAGCACCTGGCCGATGCCGAGCACGACACAGCGCAGCGGATCTTCGGCGACGTAGACGGCTACACCGGTTTCGTCGGAGACCAGATCGTCGAGTCCTTTTAATAAAGCCCCGCCACCGGCCAGCACGATGCCGCGATCGGCAATGTCTGCCACCAGTTCCGGCGGTGTGCGCTCGAGGGTGCGCTTGATCGCCTCGATGATCGCCGAGAGCGGCTCGCTCATGCACTCGCGAATTTCTGCCGTATGGACATCGACCGTCCGGGGCAGGCCAGAGAGCATGTGTAGCCCCCGCACCTCCCACTTGTCCCCTTCGTCGCGTCGGGCTGAGGCGGTGCCAAGCCGCATCTTGATCTCCTCGGCGGTGCGCTCACCGATGACCAGGTTGTGGACCTTTTTAAGGTAGGTGGCGATCGATTCGGTAAGCTCGTCGCCCGCCACGCGCACCGATTCTGAGACGACCGTGCCGCCGAGGGCGATCACCGCCACTTCGGTCGTACCGCCGCCAATATCGACCACCAGGCTGCCCGTCGGTCCTGTTACCGGTAGTCCTGCGCCGATCGCCGCCGCCACCGGCTCGTCGATGAGCCGGACCTCGCGCGCCCCGGCCCGGATCGCCGCCTCCATCACCGCCCGGCGCTCGATGCCGGTGATGCCGCTCGGGATGCCAATCACCACCAGCGGTGAGACCAGATATTCGCCGTTGTGAATCCGCTGGATGAAGTGCTTGATCATCATCTCAGCTAGATCAAAGTCGGCTATCACTCCGTCGCGCAGGGGACGAACCGCCTGAATCGTGCTCGGTGTGCGACCGAGCATCTGCCGGGCCGCTTCGCCAAAGGCGAGGGGCTTGCGGGTCTGCTGATCGAGGGCGACCACACTCGGCTCAGAGAGGACCGTGCCTCGGCCAGCCACATAGATCAGTGTGTTGGCTGTACCCAGGTCGATTCCCATGTCTCGGGAAAACCGACTGAAAAGGCCCACGCCCCCTTCCCCCTGCACACGACTCGTTGGGGATCCTAACACAGCCGATTGTCAAAACTGATTAAGGGCCCTGCCGAAATACACGTTCGACCACTTCGCCGGATTTGCCCATCTGGCCAAGGGATTGATCGTTGAGGGTGAGTAACACCCCACCGGCGTTTCCGGCCCTGACGCTCAGCTGCTTCTGGGCCTGCCAGTCGCGCTTCGTTCCCTGGGGCAACTCGCCTTCAAAGGCTTTGCGACCATCGGCGACCACCCGCACCCAGGAGCGCTCCTTGAGCGCTATCTGCATCTGCAGTCCTTTTGGAAGCGCCGCAACACTGTCGGTTGTCTGAAGGGGGGTCGAGGCGGTCAAAAGTGATGGGGTGCTCTCAGGAGTGGCGGCGGGAGCAGTCACCACTGGGGCAGGTTTGATCGCGGTGGGCGAAGCTTGCCTGACTGGGGGGGCGGACGGTGTTTTTTTGGCCGCAGGGGCGGGCTTTTTGACAACGGGGGCCGGTGCGGGCGGCCTCGCCGTGAGTGGAGGTTGCTGGGCGCGCTGCAGGTACGAGAATCCGCCTGCGGCGACGAGCACCAGCGCTCCATACAAGAGCCAGGCGTGGAAGGGGCGCAAAGTCGGCTTGGTAAGCGAAGCGCTCGCCCGCTCGATCGGAGTCGGGGTGACGGCAGGCGCTTCAGCCGGGGGCGGTGGCTGCAATTCTTTAAGGAGCGCCGCACCGTCGAGATCGACCAGATCAGAGTACTTGCGGATGAAGGCGCGCACGTAGACCGGTTCGGGCAGATACTCGGACTTGCCATCTTCGATGGCGAGCAGATAGCGCCTGGGGATGCGGGTGCGCTCCGCCACGTCATCTACCGACAGACCGCGCTCCTCGCGCTCTTTTGCCAGCAATTTTCCTACTGATTTGAGCGAGTCGGATTGAAAGTCAGCACTCATAGATCGGATGTTCCAGTAGCTTGTAGTTGCTGGATTTCGTTCTCGCTCAATTCTCGGAAGTGGCCTGCCGGTAAATTGCCCAGGACAATGGGGCCAATCGCAATCCGGTGCAGTTGCTGGACGGGATAACCGAGAAATTCGGCTACCTTACGAATCTGACGGTTTCGCCCTTCGACCAGAATAATCTCAACAAGCGTGGAATTGTTAGTCCGTTCACAAACCTGTACCGAAGCCGGCAGCGTTTTTTGGCCCTCAAGCAGCACACCGGCTCGCCAGCGTTCGAGGGTCGTCGCCCCAGGGTGGCCAGCCAGCCAGACGCGATAGGTCTTGGGCAGATGGAAGCTCGGGTGGGTCATCCGAAAAGTGAGCGCACCGTCGCTGCTGATTAAAAGTGCGCCGGAGCTGTCGTAGTCGAGCCGACCGACCGGATGGAGGCCCTGGCCCGTCCGCCAGGCCAGCGGCAATAGATCCATGACGGTCCGTCGTCCCCTCGGATCGAAGCAGGTGGAAAGCCAGCCCACCGGTTTGTGCAACAGCAAGTAGCGCAGGGGCGGCTGATCGCTCAGCAACTGCCCGTCCACCTCAATCCGGTCGCAGGCCGGATCGACGCAGGTGCCCAGCTGCTGAACGACCGCGCCGTTGACGCGCACCTGACCCGCAGCGATCAGCCCCTCGGCCCGGCGGCGCGAGGCGATACCATGTTCAGCCAGGAGCTTTTGAAGGCGGATTGGTGCTGCCATTGCTGCCGCTGTTGAAAAAACCTAACTGGTAGCTGTTGGCATCTTCGGGGGGGGTGTGAACCAGGATACATTCAAACTCGCGGGCCAGGTTGTGGACTTCCCGCAGATCCTCTTCGGACCAGATCGTCCAGCTGCCGCGCAACTCGTCGCCTACCCGCACCTCGACACGGTTGCCGATGATGTACATGATCCGCTGGCGCTGGGTGGCACCGTCCGCCTTCTGCTCCAGCACACCCTGCGGGTCGAGGCCCAGAAGCCGCATCGCCACCAGAAGCCTGGGCAGAGCCTCGCAGATCTTCTGGCGGGCCTTCTCGGGGTTGCTCCGCAGCCAGGCAAGCTGAGCCTCCAGCACCTCCTGCTGCAGGTACTTGAGCGCTTCAAGGGGAGACTTGGTCTGGTAGCGCTGGCTCTCCCAGATCCTTTCCAGCGCCTCCTGCAGATCCATAGGCTACGGCCGATAACCCTAGAGAACTTCCCTATCTTCGTCATCCAGACGCCCACATCATAACCGCTTCGACCCTAAAAAAGGGGCTGCTCACTCAAATTCCCCCCGCGCTGACCCGGTTTTGTAAACAACAGATGAGCCATTACTCGCGCCGACCATTACACTTGTAGGTAAACAAGTGGGTTCTGTGATGGCAAAGAGCGGCTGGTGGATCGGTGGACTGATTGCTTTGATGGTTGCCTGCCCGGCTGCACAGGCACAGGTAACCCTACCCCAGCCGCCCGTACCGGTGGTGGATCTGGCGGAGCAATTGACACCCAGCCAGCGCCAGCAGCTCAGCGATAAAGTGAGCGCGCTTGAGAAAAATTCTGGCTTCAAGGTGCGGGTTCTCACCCAAAAGATGAATTCTCCTGGTCGGGCGGTGCGCTCCTACTGGGGACTGGATGACCGCTCGATTCTGGTCGTGCTCAACGTGCTTGAGAACAATCCGCTCGATTTTAATGTCGGCCTCGACGTGCGCCAGAAACTGCCCCGCGTCTTCTGGCAGGAACTGCAGGGCCGCTACGGTAATCAGTTCTATGTTCAGGACAATGGCCGCGCCAGAGCCCTGATGGAGGCGATCAACGCCATCGATGTCTCGATCCGTCAGGGGGGCCGCGCCTCGGTGCCAGGCATTCCCCGCGAGCACTGGCTGTTTACGTTTGTGCTCTCAATTTGTGGTGGTCTGGTGGCAGGTTTTGCCAGCCACGGTCGGGAGGGCGAATTTTTTAGCTGGAAGGGATTTTTGATCTCTTCGCCCATGTGGTTCATTCTCTTCATCGCCTTTGGTCTGGGACCGGTGCTCACCCGCACCTCGGATCTCGCCCTCATCGCCCAGAACTTCGGTGGCTTTTTTGCCGGTGGCCTGACGGGCTTCTTGATTCCGACGCCCAAGCGCGAACGGCGCGATCCAAATCTTTCCGAAAGCTGAGAGCGACTGCACATTCGCCCGTTGAGTGCTAGCCTTGACCCATCGCGACGTTCAAGGCGGCCTATGTGCATCTGCGTCAACTGCGCCTACGTGGATCGCTGTCAGACCTACCACACGGTCGAAACCGTTCACCAGCAGCCTCACCTGAGTGAAGAGCCCGACTTCGAGCCTGTGCATCCGCTCATCAACGTCAACCTCTACGACCACGGGCAGGGAATGGAGTGGGATGTCGTCGGCTGCGAGAGCTTCACCGAAGAGACCGGTCGCTGGGCAAGGCTCAGGCCCGGAGAGCTGATCCCGACATAGAGCACCGATGTTTACCTCCCCTGGACCGATTCTCGTGCAGATTGGCGGCTTCGCTGTGCGCTGGTACAGTCTGCTCATCCTCACCGGCATCGTCGCCGGTACCCTCGTCGCCCAGCGCCTCGCTCCAAAGCGCAGCGTCAACCCGGAAGTCTTCTCGGACTTGGTGGTCTGGCTGGTGGTTGGCGCGATTCCGATGGCGCGGCTGTACTACGTCATATTTGAATGGCACCGCTTTGCCGCCGAACCCTGGTGGAAGGTCTTCGCGATCTGGGAGGGTGGCATCGCCATCCACGGCGGCATCCTCGGGGGGTTACTCGCTGCCTGGCTGTTCTGCCGCCGCTACGGCTATTCGCTGCTCACACTGATGGATCTGGTCGCTCCCGGCCTGATTCTGGGCCAGGCGATTGGTCGCTGGGGCAACTTTTTTAACTCGGAGGCGTTCGGAGCACCCACCGACCTGCCCTGGAAGTTATTTATTCCTGAGCCGAACCGGCCACCGGGGCTGGGGGAGTTTGCCTTTTATCACCCGACATTTTTGTACGAATCGCTCTGGGATCTGGGCGTATTCGTGCTGCTGCTGTTTGTCTTTTATCGCGTTCGCCCTCTGGCCACCGGCAGCATCGCCTGCATCTACGCGATCGCCTACAGTCTGGGCCGCTTCTGGATCGAGGGGCTGCGCATGGACTCGCTGATGGTCGGTCCCCTGCGCACCGCCCAGCTGGTGAGCTTGCTGGGCATCGCAGCAGGCAGCATCGGCCTGTGGTGGCTCAATCGCCGCCGCGACGCCCAGGTGGGGGAAGTCAGCCAGAATTAGCCCGGCTCATCGGGGGCAAAACCGGGGATCGGCTGGCCAAAGGTGAGGACGTAGCCATTCGGGTCTTTGATCGTAAATTCGCGCATGCCGTAGAAGGTATCGTGGGGCGCTTTGAGCACCGAGACCTGGGGGTGAATCTTTTGATGGAGCGCCTCGATATCTTCGACTTCGAGGTAGAAGGTCAGCACACCACCGGGAGCGCGGTCTTTAAAGATAGACAGCTCATCGCCGAGGTTCGCGCGCTCCTGGAACATGATCTGAATATCACCCAGCTTGACCATGCCCCAATCGAAGGGAGCCTGCTCAGGGAGGACCATCACCCGCTGAAAACCCAGAACTGTCTCGTAAAAATCGAGGGCCGTGCTGACATTATCGACACCTAAATTGGGAGTGAGGCTCTTGAACATGGTGTACTCCTTGATAAGAAGTTACGCAGAAAGTTAAGGAACAGCGGGCAGGGCGACGGGCAGTTGCTTGGCCATGTCGATAAATTTGCGCCACTCCTCGACGCTGCCGACCCGTTCAAAGCGCGGACGCAGATCGCCTTTGGCGTCGGAGAGCAGGTAGCCCAGAGCCCGCCTCGCCTTGGAGAGATTTTCGACTTTCTCGAAGCACTCCTGCACGATGCCCTCGACGCCCGGACGGCGCAACAGATCCTCAAAGAGCCAGTGCAGCTGCTTGTCGCTGAGCTGGGCTGTCTCCTTGGCAATCGAGGGGGGTGGGGGATTGTCGCCGGACCCAGCGGCCTGGGAATGGCTCGCCTCGTAGGCGGCGAGCATCTGGGCACGCACGGCGGCAGGTTCGCTGAAGCGCCGCCGGTGGCTGTCGTAGTCGCCCCAGACTTTGGGCAGCGTATAAAGAAAGCGGCCCAGGCCGTACTTGACGGCGGCGCGCTTGAAGGCGTCGGAGTAGGCTGCCTTGGCATCTTCGCCGAGGCCGACGTCGCACTTGGTCACTTCGTGGCCGCCGGCCACGACGACGGTCAGGCGACACTCGACCACCCACTCGGAAGGGGTGGACTGCAGGACGTGGTAGGTGTCGGACCAGTTGTGGGGACCGCAGACATCGTCGAGGCGCTGGGCCACGTCGCGGGCCTCAAGGTAGGCAACGGCCATCGCCCGGCTCTGATCGGAGCTGAGCGCCTGGGCCTTGATCTGCACTTTGGCAATGACCGGTTCGACGAGCGAAAGACTGGCGATTTGGGATTCCATGGGACAGAGCTTGTGTTCATCTGTCCATATTATAGGGGCTCATGGACATTTGTGCAACTGTGAAGGCGATCAACTCCGCCGGGCGACGTGCCAGAATATGGGCATTCTGTTGAAAGAGAGTGTTATGCCTTTTGGTCTCGGTTTGCCGGAAGTGCTGGTGATCGCCGTGATCGCCCTGCTCATTTTTGGTCCCAAGAAACTGCCTGAGATGGGCAGCGCACTCGGCAAGGCGATTCGCGGCTTTAAAAGTGGCGTGAGCGATGAGCCTGCTAAGAGTGCTCCTGCCGAAGCGGAGTCGCCCCAGAGCCTGCCCTCCGGCAAGGACTCCTAAACCCTACTCGTAGATCCAGCCTGCGATCGTCGCCTGCCAGTCGAGCAGTTCTTCGGGCGTAAACCACAGGGCGATCTCGCGCTCGGCGGACTCGGGGCTGTCGGAGCCGTGGATGATGTTGCGGCCAATGTCGATGCCGTAGTCGCCCCGGATCGTGCCGAGGGGAGCGTTGAGCGGGTTGGTGGGGCCAATCATGGCGCGGGCGGTGGCGACGACCCCCTTGCCTTCGATCACCGCTGCTACGACCGGCGAGGAGGTAATAAATTCGACCAGACCCTTAAAAAAAGGCCGCTCCCGATGCTCGGCGTAGTGTTTTTCTGCCAGCTCCTCGCTGACTTTGATCAGTTTTAAGCCGACCAGTTTGAAGCCGCGACGCTCGAAGCGCTGTAAAATCTCGCCGCTCAGGCCGCGTTGCACACCGTCGGGCTTGATGGCAATGAATGTCCGTTCCACTTTGGCTCTCCAAATTGAAGGTAAACCAAGGGTCATTTTAGGCGTTCCCCTGTTGCCCCGCCGCCCCAAACCCGGCAGCAGACCGGCAAAGTTCGACAGAATGCTTGCCATAGATAAAAGAGAATGCCAAACTGTGGACAGGTGTTCATCGTACAAACATGATTACGCTTCGTCAAAAAGAATTCCTGCAGCAACTGATCGAAACCTACGGTTCGACGCCGCTGCCGCCGATTCGTACCCTCGCCACCGATCTCGATCAGCACCGCACCACGGTTTATCGCTGGCTGCAGCTGCTTGAGCAGATGGGCTATCTCAAGGCCCAGGGCAACCGCTACTACATCGATCCGGATCTGTTGGGCATCCCGCTACTTGAGAACCGCATCCCCGCCGGTTCGCCCGTGACGGTCGAAGAAGATCTGCTCAACAGCCGCATGTCCCTCGACGAATATCTCGTCGAAGAGCGCACCAGCACCTTTTTGTTGCGGGTCAAGGGCGATTCGATGATCGAGGCGGGCATCTTCGAGGGCGATATCGTCGTCGTCAATCAAAACAAGCGCGCCCAGGACGGCGATGTCGTCGTCGCCCGCATCGATGGCGAGATGACCCTCAAGACCCTGCGTCGCCGCAACGGCCAGAGCTGGCTTGAGCCGGCCAACAGCCGCTACGCTCCGATCCACCCGGCCAGCGGCCTCGAGGTCAGCGGCGTCGTCGTCGGCCTGGTGCGCAAGTACTGATCGTCCTCAGTGGGCTTGTTCGCTCGCCGGTGGCTCTCCTTCGAGGGCACCGAGCGGATGTTGCACCGGCAGACCGGCTGGCCTCGGAAAGACGCGCAATCCGGGGGCGGTCTTGTTGAGCACGATGCAGTGGCGCACAGCCCGGCTGACGGGCAGCTCAAACGCATCGATCTCGGCGATTTCCGCCCCCAGTGCCGCGCAGGCGCGGGCCAGTTCCACTTCTTCGCGCACCTCCCAGTTGCCACGATAGAGCACCGCCCCTCCCCCCACCTTTACAAAAGGCAGCCCATATTCGGCGCAGACATTCGCCGGGGCCACCGCCCTTAGAACGGCCAGATCGTAACTCTCGCGGTGATCGCGCCGGTGGGCAATCTCTTCGGCGCGGCCACAGAGAGCCTGGGCGTTGGTCACCCCGAGCGCCTGCAGGGTCGAGGCGATAAAGCCGACTTTTTTGCGCACCGAATCTAGGAGCAGCACGTACCAGTCCGGTCGAGCGATGGCGATGGGCAAACCCGGAAAGCCCGCCCCGCTGCCGATGTCGATTGCGCTCACGTCTTTTCGCTCAAAGAAGCTCACCGCGCCTCTAAGCGAGTCCCACAGGTGCTTCTCCCAGAATTCCTCGCGATCGGTAATCCGCGTCAGGTTCAGGCGGCTGTTACCTGCGATCACCAGCGCGTAGAGGCGCTCGAACTGGCGGGACTGCTCGCTGTCGGGTTGCCAGCCCAGTTCCTGCCAGAGCGATTGCTCGTATTCCATCGGGAAGCTTACTTTTTTTCTGGCGCGGTGGCGGTGACGACCTGGAAGCCGCGCTGGGCGTTTTGAGCAGTGCAACTGGCAGCCTTGACCGTATCGGCGGCGTAGCGGGCCTGATCGCCTGCAAAGCGCGGGGCGATCCGCACGTCGGACATGATCGAGTCAGCCTGACCACCGGTACCCGCCAGGCCCAGCACCCGGCCCAACAGCTGCATCGTGTTGAGTGTCAGTTCACCGTCGGTGTAGTCTTTGCCGGAACTGTCTTTGAGGCCCAGATCGATCGTGCCGGTACTCAGGGCATCGTTGACGGTGTAGCGCCCGGCAAATCGGGCCTTCTCGATGCGCGGCAGCCTCGGATCGCTGCTCGCCTGGACGATCAAGTCGGCCTGGGAGCGATCACTCACGAGATTAAATAGCGGCTTGTTGCCCACCGTATCGCGCAGCAAACCCGTAAAGTCATCGATGCCCTTTTTGACGGGAGCCTGCCTCTCAGCGGGCAGGTCGATGTAGGTGGCCACCGGGAAACACTTTGGAGTCGCCGGTGTCCTGGCTGCGATCTTGAGCCGAAAGCGCACATCGACGTAGAAGGGAGCGACGTTGGCCGGTACGCTCTCAAAGGGTTGGGAGCGGCGCACCGCGTCGAGGACTGCATCTTCGGCATCGGATTTGCTGGCACCGTCGAGAACCTTGACCTCGGGTTTGGTCGTCACCTTGCCGTCGCGATCGACCCGCACCGACACTTCCAGTCGGGTGTCGTTGTCGATGTCCGGAGGCTGCCAGTTCTCGAGGATCTTATCGCGCACTTTGAGCTGGTAGGCTCGCAGTTCAGCACTGGGAGCGGTTTTTGAATCTTGCTGCGCCAGCAGAGGAAGAGCAGCAGTGCCTGCTAGCGTCAGCATCAGCGCACAAAGAGGAATGAACCTGGCCATCAGAGATCTCCAAACGGACTCCTGCCTGGGTTGGCAGGACAATACAGGTGGCTATTCTGTGGAGCAAAAGCTGCTCTAGAGTACCACCGAATCAGGCGAACGCCACATCGTCGGGCGGGACATCCTGCCAGCGACCGGGACCGGCGGCTCGCAACGCCTCAGTGAGATCGACATCGCCGGTGTAGAGCGCCCGGCCAATAATGACCCCCTGCAGGCCGTGGGGCTCAAGGGCGATCAAATTGAGCACATCCGCCAGGGTGCCGACCCCACCCGAAGCGATCACCGGTACCTGAACAGTGTCGGTGAGCCGCTGCAGTTCGACCAGATTTGGACCGCTGAGCGTGCCGTCCTTGAGAATATCGGTGTAGACGACGGCACTCACCCCGAGCTTTTCCATCTCGCGGGCCAACTCCGTCGCATCGACTTCAGACGTTTCACTCCAGCCGCGCACCGCCACCTGGCCGCCCCGCGCGTCGAGGCCGACGGCAATTCGACCGCCAAAGTGGGCACAGGCTTGCTTGATGAGATCTGGATTTTCGAGCGCTGCCGTACCCAGGATCACCCGGTCCACGCCGCGCTCGATGACGGCGCTCACCGCCTCGAAGCTGCGCAATCCGCCGCCAAACTGCACCGGGCAGGGCACCTGGGCCACGATCGCCTCGAGGACGTCGAGGTGTACCGGCGTCCCGCGCCGCGCCCCGTCGAGATCGACGACGTGCAGCCGGGGGGCTCCAAGTTTGGCCCAGTTACAGGCAACGGCGACCGGATCTTCGCCGTAGGTTTCAGCCAGCTGGTAGTTGCCCTGGTAGAGGCGCACGCAGCGGCCATCGAGAATGTCGATCGCAGGAATGATGTCCATCGCCAACATTATTGGTCATCCGAGACATTATTGGCTGCCCCGGCAACACTCGGCAATCTTCCGGGCGTTGTTTAATGGGGAACAATGTCTCATCCTTCTCGCCCGATTCTCGGTACCCTCACCCTCCTCCCGTTTCTGGCGGCAGCGGCTCAAGCTGAGGCGGTCTCGATTCCTTTTGAGAGCGTCGCGGGGCTCATCGTCGTCCAGGCGCGGGTCAACCAGGGGCCGCCCGCCGCCTTCATCGTCGATACCGGGGCGAACGTCAGCGTCCTGAGCGACCGCTACGTGCGCGAACGCCGTCTGCCCCTGCGCTCCCGGCGCGTTCAGCTTTCCGGCATCGGCTCGCCCCGCTCCCAGAGTGCCGTCACCCTCGATCTCGAAGCGATCCAGGTTGGTCCCCTCGTCGCCCACCGCCAGGCAGCCATCGTCCAGGATCTCAAGACCTTCGAGACTATCTTGAACCGGCCCTTGGCAGGCGTGCTGGGTTATACTTTTCTCAAGCAGTACCGGGTGACGATCGACTACAACCAGCAGTCGCTTCTGCTCGAACAAACGGGCACTCCGGCTGAGAATGAGTAGGTCCGCAACGACGAACGGGGCGAGGGCACTGCAAATCTATGACCCAGCACTCCCCAAGTCCTGAGCGAGTCACGGTAGAATCAGAGACTTCGATCCCAGGATGCTGAAAAGCCCGGACTCGGAGGGGTTCGGCGAGCCAGGATGAGTTGGCCCTATTGTTGCAAATAAGGGGATGCAGGCGAAAAGCGACAGTGTTCTACTGCGCGACTGAGGCCACTTTTGGTCGCTGAAATTCGGAGTCGGGTTTCCATTGGGGCAGGTTCGGGGCGTTGGCGACGGTAAGTCCCATCCAATTTAAGGGTTTTGTAGCCAATCGAGATTGCGACCGATTAGTAACTCACTCATCTTGGCATGATGAGTATTTTTCATTGCAACAGGTTTGGTATCAAATCCATAACTTGTGGCTAAATGCCTAACCTCTCTAGCATTATCATATGTCATTAAGAAGTCACCTTTTAATGTATCAGTAATGCGAAATAACTCATTGTGATCTAATTCCGAATGATTATAAAGGCGACTACCAGCACGTTTGCTTGACGCGGTGTAAGGTGGGTCTATGAAGACCACCATATCCTGACGATGAGCATTAGTTCTCATCACGCTTAAACCGTCACCTTCAATAAAAGCAATACGAGTACGGACCCTGCCGATATCACGTATTCGTTGAGCAAGGGTTTCAGGATACCAACGCGACCTAAGCCCTTTGCCAGACTCTCCTTCTTTCAATCGTCCAGCCCCTGGAGCCAAAATTCCACCTCGATTGACCCGATTCTTAAGAATTGTTTGAAATGCAAGCTCACGAGCGGTTGGATTACTATTAGCTAGAACAAAATCAACGTTAGCAGCTGTAAGCTCGAAGGCTTCGATTTGTATTGCCAGCCATTCAGCTTCGTCTCCCAGAATTGTGCGCCAGACAGAGGAAACTAGCTGATCTAATTCAACCATAGTGATGAATTCAGCTAAATTCTCAAATGCAACGGTTAAGCTAACTATACCGCCACCGGCAAAGGGTTCCAGAAATAGGGTCGGTTTTGTTTGTAAGCTATTTAGCCATTGTCGCAAATACGGTATTAACCAAGTTTTGCCTCCGGGGTAGCGAAAAGGGCTACGCTTGGGCACAGAAGCCACGTTGACCACCTTTTGATGGGATGTGACTGCAATCGAAATTTGCAGATCAAGTTGTTCTTCAGTTGAATTACTCATTGTTGTCGAAAGTCACAGGAGCGTCAAGATCAGGTGTAAGTTCAACTTCTTCGGGAATACCGGATAATTCGCCAGCATCAATTCTGCTCTGCAGTTGTTTAATAAATTGACTTTCATCTCCGGAAATCGGGGTGTTGATTCGTTCTAAGGTTTTTAAAAATTCAGTATATACGACATTGTTGAGGGTTAATGTGTATTGCGTTCTGGCTTCGTCCCGTTGTAATCCGTAGATAAACCATGCCATATCTGCACAGACAGGATCTTGTAAATGTTCAAAAGGAGTAATCCTAAACAGGTCTTTGAAGAACGGTTGATCCACGACGACAGCTATCTTCCGATTCCAGGATTTGAGAATGCGACCCTTGTAAAGTAGCTGCGGAACTAAGCGCTTGCGTGAGGAAGATAAATAGTCTGCTCTTGGCGCTGACTTTTTGGGCCAAAGCATAGTGGCATTAGCAACTTGGTCACTCATATATTTTTTGAAAGGATTGGTGACATTACCTGAGATATAAGTGCCTTGTACCTCCACTGCTCCATAATCTACAATGCGACCATTCTCAAGTCGAACTACTACAGCATCAATAATGCCGACAGGGTTTCCTGCGGCATCCCGTAGTTTGACTTCGGTCAGAAGGCGAAAATCCGGATTCTTTATGCCTTGAAAGAAGAAAGCTGAGGTGTGATTACCAATTAACCCATTTTGACGGAAACGCACGGGACAGGTAATCGTAGCAGTGTTGTCGCGGTAGATACTGCATACGCCTATTGGATCCGTAGCCTTGGATTTGGTGCAGTGACGGCTTCTGCCGTTTCCAAAAGGACAATACTTACTATTGCGATATCTCAGTGCTTCTTCATCAATCATATCTGGCGGGAAGCCAAAGACCTCATGCAATGGATTGGGAATTGCTGTCGGTTGCTGTTGCTCCTTAGCTTTTTGGGTCACATCTACCTCTCATCTATACAAGCACATAGTCTAGAAATTTAATCCACTTGTAGCGACAGGAGTGATATTTGGCGAGTGTTGTTGTGATCAATCATTAGAGCTATTGATTGATGAAGTCTCTTTTATCTAATCACTCTCGTCGGATGGTGTGTAAGTTTTATGATACTGCCACACACTTTCTTGTAGGATGTGCCTCTTTGTTCGATTAAAGTGATTGTTGTGTCATGGGGTAGCCTGAGTGGTTTTTGAGCGCTGAAACTCAGAATCGGGTTTCCACTGGGGCAGGTTCGGGGCGTTGGCGACGGTAAGGCCGACACTCAGCACCAGGCGCGACAGTTGGGCGGCACCGCTGAGGTCGAGGCCGGGCCGGTACTCGTCGGAAGGCTGGTGGTAGCGTTTTGCAACATAGGTCTCAAGTTGCGCTTTGCCCCAGCCTCTGGGCCTGCCGATAAAGTCGGTGCCGGCGGCAACCGAGAGGGCCGGAACGCCCCGCAGGGCGAGGGAAAACTGGTCGGAGCGATAAAAAGCCCCCCGCTCTGGGAAGGGGTCGGGGGAGGTGGTGAGGTTCTGCTCGCGGGCAACAAGGCGCAACAGATCCCCCAGGGTGCTCTTGTTCTCGCCCTGGACGACCAGATCCCGCGTGCGACCGAGCAGGTTGCCGCCATCGATGTTGAGGTTGGCTACGATCCGATCGAGGGGCAGGCTCGGGTGCTCGGCAAAGTAGGCGGAACCCAACAGACCTGACTCCTCGGCGGTGACCGCTGCAAAGTAGAGCGAGCGCTTCGGCGGGGGAGCCAGTTTTGCTGCCTGGGCCATCGCCAGCAGGTCCGCCACGCCCGAGGCGTTGTCGTTTGCGCCGTTGTAGATCCGATCGCCCTCTACAGCCGGTCCGATCCCCAGGTGATCGTGGTGAGCTGTAAAGAGGACGGCCTGTTGTTTGAATCTGGGATCAGCTCCGCTAAGCCTGGCGACGACATTGCGCGCCTCGATCGATCGCACGTCGGTGTCGAAGCTGCCTACCAGACGGATGCCCGTCGCTACAGGTTGAAAGTCGCGGCGGGCGGCCTGGGAAACCAGAGTATCGAGGTTCAGGCCCTTCAAGGCCAGCAGCTGCCGGGCCGCTGTGTCGGTGATCCAGCCGCGCACGGGCAGGGCCGCCGGGGCATCGCCAGCAGGTGCTAAAAAGCGCTGATCGCCGGACCAGGAGCTGATAACGGTGTGCCAGGGGTAGCCCGCCCGCTCCGGGGTGTGGACGATGATTGCCCCGGCGGCTCCCTGGCGCTCGGCTTCCTGGAACTTGTAGACCCAGCGGCCATAGTAGGTCATCGCTCGACCACCAAAAAGTCTGGGTTCGCTCGCGGTGGCGGGCGGATCGTTGACCAGCACCAGGAGCACCTTGCCTCGGACAGATTGTTTGAAGTCGTCCCAGCGGTACTCCGGCGCTTTTGCTCCGTAACCGACGAAGACAATTTCGCCATCGACGTCGGTGTGGCTCTCGGTGCGGTTGCTCCAGAAAATGGCCGCTTCGGGCGAATCGAGAGCGAGCGTCTGGGAACCTGCGACGGCCTGCATCTTGAGGCTGTCGCGCCGCAGGGTCGAGACGGTGATCGGTACTTTTTGAAAGTAGCTGCCGTCCGGCATTCCCGGCTCCAGCCCCAAAGAGTGAAAGACCGAGGCGATGTACTCTTCGGCCAGCTCGCCCCCCCGCGTCGCCGGTGCCCGGCCTTCGAGCAGATCGCTCGATAGAAAGCGCAGGTAGCCGTCGATGGCACCGATCGAGATGGGCGGAGCAACGCTCAGAGGGACCGCCGGAGCCGCCCCCGCCCCCGCCAGAAGCAGGGCAAAAGCCCAAAATCCGCCCACCCACCGTCCATGTCCTTGCATACTGCCCCCCATCTGTTCTGTTGCCCGGATTGTATAAGAAATCCAGCCTCTTCAAGACCGGATCCGCAGTCTACCCGCCAGCCGCGCAACGGCTACGGTCAGTTCGGTTCGGGCTGCACTGCCAGAAGCGGCAGGCGCACGGTGAAGGTCGCACCCTGCCCCAGGCCGTCGCTGTGGGCGGTGACGGTGCCGCCATGGAGCGTCACCAGATCGTGGACGACGTAAAGTCCGATGCCCAGGCTGCCGTCGGCAGCGCTGGCCGTCCCTGCGGCGCGGCGAAAGCGCTCAAAGACGTAGGGCAAAAAATCGGCGCTGATGCCAATACCGCTGTCACTGACGCGCAGGTCTATTGTCGAGCCGGAACGCTCCAGCGTCAGCTCGATGCGGCCTCCCGCGCCCGTGAACTTGATGGCATTGATGAGGAGGTTGCTGACCACCTGGGTGAGTCGGTCCGGGTCTGCCCAGACCGGGCAACTGTACAGGGGGCGGCTCCAGAGCAGGTGTAAGCCTTTTGCCTCCGCCCGGCTGCGCAGGGCATCGACCACCGATTCGACGACCCCTGACAGTTCTAGAGAACGCCTCTCAAGGCGCACTATCCCGACGCTGAGGCGGCTGACATCGATAAGATCGCCAATCAGCTTGAACTGCAATCTGGCGTTGCGCTCGATTACCTCGAGCGCCTGGCGACTGATCGGATCGAGGGACTGGCGGAGCGCCACCTGGGCATAGCCGACGATCAAATTAAGCGGTGTTCGCAGCTCATGGCTGAGCACAGCTAGAAATTCATCTTTGAGTCGGCTCGCCCGCTCCGCTTCTTGCTGGGCCGCAAGCGCCTGGGCAAGAGCCTCCGCTCTTTGCTTTTCGAGGTTGAGGGCCTGCTGTCTGAGGTTCACCTTCTCCAGCACGCTCCGCATGGCCACCATCAAGCGGCGGTAGCCACCTCTGGATTTGAGGACATAATCGTCGAGGCCGCTTTTCATGCCGGCTACGGCTGTTTCTTCGTCTCCGGAGCCGGTAAACATGATCACCGGGCAGGCGGGCAGCATTGCTTTGATCTGCTGCAGCACCGATAATCCGTCTGCCCAGCCCAGCTGGTAATCGGTAACGACCAGATCGATAGCTTTTGTCGAGCGAAAAGCCTGGTTGAGCGCCTCCTGGTTCGCGATCTCTACAACCTGGGGGTTCTCGAACTCGCGCTCCAGTTCGCGAATCACCAGCCTGCGGTCCTCGGGGTTGTCGTCGATTACCAGCACCCTCATTTTTTGCCGTTCCTCCGCCTCCTGTACTGCAAAACTTGAACGAGTCTAAGTATTTCTGTCCGCTCAGGCAAGCTCCCAGGGTAGATAAAGTACACCCCAAAAGCAGCAACAGGTTATTGTCTTATCCCTACCTCGGCTGCCAGCTGTCGTAGAGCCTCTACCTTGATGGGCTTGAGCAGGTGGCAGGCCGCCTCCAGAAGCCTGGAGCGCTCGATCGCCGCCGGGTCGTCGGCGCTGGTGAGCATCGCCACCTGCAGGTGCATCAAATCGGGCTCGCCTCTCATCCAGGCCAGTAGTTCGTGGCCGTTTTGCCCCGGCAACCGCAAATCCAGCAGCGTCAACACCGGCAGGGGATGGGCAGTGCGATCGGCGTACACGCCGTCGCCTCTCAAGTAAGCGACGGCCCGCTCCGCATCTTCGAGCACCAGTACGTTGGCCCCGAGCCCGACTTTTTTAAGGACCCGCCGGGCGAGCAGGGCGTCCTCCGGATTGTCCTCGACGATCAGTACCCTGGGTTGTACCACGGACCTACCCCTCCGCCAGATCGATGAAAAAACGGCTGCCGCTGTCTTTTTGAGATTCTACGCCTGCCCTGCCGCCCATGCGCTCACAGCCGCGCTGGACAATCGCCAGTCCGATGCCGGTGCCAGGATAGGTCTCAAAGCCGTGCAGGCGCTCGAAGACGCCCCAGATGCGCTCCTGCCTGTCAGGGGCAATGCCGATGCCGTTGTCTTCGACCCATAGCCGCACCCGCGCCTGGCTTGTGTTTTGCCGGGCATACACGCGCACCCTGGGAGTGACGCTGGGGGCGACAAATTTGATCGCATTGCTCAGCAGATTGGTCAGAACCTGAACGAGAATGACCCGATCGGCCTGTACGGCAGGCAGGGGCCGCTCTACCCGGATAACGGCGCTCGATCGCTGGATGTCTGCGCTCAGCTCCTCCAGGGCTCTACTCACTGCCGCTTCCAGGCTGATCGCCCGCGTCTCGATCTCGGTACTTCCGAGGCGGCTGTAGGCCAGCAGGTCGTCGATCAACTGCTCCATGCGCCTGCCGCTAAAGTCGATGCGCTCAAGGTACTCCCGGCATTCGCCGTTCAGTGTCCTGCCACAGTCTTCGACGATCGCCTCGACGAAGCCTTGAATCGAGCGCAAGGGAGCGCGCAGGTCGTGGGCGACCACAAAGGCGTACTGCTCCAGTTCGCGGTTGGCCTGCTGCAACTGGTCGGTGCGCGCTTCGACTTTTTCTTCGAGGGTTTCGGCAAGTTGACGCAGTTGTACCTCGGCGCGCACGCGCTCGCTGACATCGACGACAAAGCTGACCGCTTCGTCGCTGTCGGAATCCGGCAGGAGCGCTGCCCCGACCAGTACCTGAACCTGTGCGCCGTCCTTGCGCACGTATGCCTTCTCGAACACTTCACAGCGGCCAGACTGGCGCAACTGGGCCACCGCTCGGGCATCAGCAGGCGTGTACTCGCCGGGAGTAATCCGATCCCAGCGCAACTGTCCTCTGGCTAACTCCTCGCGGCTATAACCCACCGTCTGTAAAAAGGCGTCGTTCGCTTCGTGGATCTGCCCTTCCAGGTCGGCAAAGAGAATACCCACGATATTGGATTCGACCACCCGGCGAAAGCGCTCCTCGCGCTTTGCCAACTCCTCCGTCTGGCTGCGGGTTTGTTTGAGCAACTTGCGATATTCGTCGTCTAATTGCACCAGTCGGGCGCGCACAAAGACCACCAGAATCACTCCGGCAGTACCCAAAGCAACGAGCGCGAGCAAGATCGTGCCCGAAGCCGTACTCTGGGCGGTGCTGGTACGGATGGCGCGCAGATTCTCTTCGACTGAGAGCATCTGTTGGATCAAGGTGCGCAGTTCATCCATGCGGCGCTTGCCCTCCAGGTTCGCTTGGAGATTGGCGCGTTGCGCCCCAGAAGCCGTAAGCCTGCCTCGGGCGTAGAGCTGCCAGCTTTCTGCACGGGTGCGCAGGCGGTTGACCCGCTCGCTCTGCTCGCGATTGTCAACCACTAAAGAAGCGAGAGTAGAAAATTGCCCGCCAAGCGTTGTTCGGGAACGCTCGTGAGGTTCAAGAAAGCGCCGCTCGCCTGTAAGCAGGTAGCCGCGCAAGCCCGTCTCGCCATCGACCAGCAACCGTTCGGTGCGGTTGAGTGCGCCAATCACATTGCTGGTATGCTCAACCCACCGGTTAGCTTCCAGCAGGGCACCCACCTGCCACAGCAACACCCCGGCCAGAACCGCCACCAGCAGCAAAGGCAGCAGCACTGACCACAGCAGGCTGCGACGGAAGGAACGCTCATCAAGCAAGAAGCGCTGCATATTTGCCAGCCTTCACAGCTCTAACTTCCGACTCACTATCGTTGCTACACTGCCAGTATGCCCGCGCCAGGTCAAGCTTTCAAGCGAGCACCTGATTTGATAAGCCGTCGGGATGTATAGCCGTCGTCAGAACATTCGGAGCAATCCACGGTTTATCCATCGGATTACGTTGTATTTTGAGTCTATGTTTGCTAGGATTTGAGCGGTCGTTCTGTTTCGCCTGCTGCGATGGCACTTCCGGGTCTATCCCTCGACACCCACTTTCTTTACTTTGCTTACGGTTCGTGCATGTGCCCCGTCGATCTCAAGCGTTCCCTGGGCGAGGATGTGCATTCTTCTGTCCTCGGTTCGGCGCAACTTTCAGGGTATCGTCTGGGTTTTTATCACTATCTATCGCGGCGCAACTGCGGTGCCCTCGACATCGTAGCGGATCCACGCTCGCAGGTCGAAGGCGTACTTTATCGTCTGCCCTTGCGCCTGAGCGACCGGCTCGACGAGCGCGAGGGGGTCGAACTGGGTTATTACCGCCACGAGCAAGTCGAAGTGAACTGCCGGGGCCGCCTGTACCCTGGCGTGCGCACCTACACGGTGATCGACAAGCTTTCTGAGGAACTGGCTCCCAACGAGTGGTACAGCAGCGTCGTTCTGCGCGGAGCGCTTACCTGCGGTCTGTCCGAGGAGTATTGCTGGCAGTTGTTCGAGCGGATGCGCTGGCTGCAGTCGCGCCAGCGCCGGAGCGCTTAGCCGACGAGGCTGGTGAGCGGTTCGGTCGATAACCCCAGAGCAAGCAGGATGAAGGCGTACTCGAAGGCGATCTCGTTCAAGGCGCTGTAGCGTCCGGAGGGGCCGCCGTGGCCTGCGCCCATGTTGGTCTTGAGCAACAGCAGGTTGGCGTCGCGCTTGAGTGTGCGCAGTTTCGCCGTCCACTTGGCCGGTTCCCAGTAGGCGACGCGCGGATCGTTGAGACCGGCGGTGACGAGCAGGGGCGGATAGGCTTTTGCCTGGACGTTGTCGTAGGGCGAATAAGAAAGCATGTAGTCGAAGAAGGCTTTTTGCGCGGGGTTGCCCCATTCTTCGTACTCGGTGACGGTGAGCGGAATGGACGGGTCGAGCATGGTGTTTACCACATCGACGAAGGGCACCTTGGCCACCGCCGCCCCAAATAGCTCCGGTCGCTGGTTGAGCACAGCGGCGATCAAAAGCCCCCCGGCGCTGCCGCCGGAGATGGCGAGCCGCTCGGGCCGGGTGAAACCCCCCGCGATCAGGTGCTCGGCGCAGGCGATAAAGTCGCTGAAGGTGTTTTGTTTTTTGAGAAACTTGCCGTCCTCGTACCAGGCTTTGCCCAACTCACCGCCGCCCCGAATATGGGCAATCGCAAAGACAAAGCCCCGCTCCAGCAGGCTGAGCCGGGTCGAGGAGAAAACCGGGTCGATGCTGATGCCGTAGGAGCCGTATCCTGCCAGATAACAGGGGTTGCTGCCGTCAGGGGCCAGTCCTTTTTTGTAGACGATCGACACCGGTACCCGTACACCGTCCGGGGCCATCGCCCAGAGCCGTTCGCTGGTGTAGAGGGCCGGATCGTAGTGGTAGACTTCGTCGCGCTTGAGCAGGGTGCGCGCTCGGCTTGCCATGTCGTAGTCAAAGACCGTGCGCGGCGTCACCAGCGACGTATAGGTAAAGCGCAGGGTACTGCTGGCAAATTCGGGGTTGCGGGCCGGGAAGTAGGTGTAGACGGGTTCTGGAAAATCGACGGCGTGGCTGGTGCCGGTTTTTTGATCGAATATCTGGATCGTGCGCAGGGCGTTCTCCCGCTCGTAGACGACCAGATAGTCGGCAAAAAGGTCGATCCCGTCGAGCTTGACCGCCTCACGGTGCGGGATCAACTCCTGCCAGTGCTCCACTTCCGGGTGCTCGACAGGGGTGATGAGCAGCTTCGAGTTTTTGGCGTCCTGGTCGGTGACGATATAAAACTGCTCCCCCCGGTGATCGATCGTGTATTTGACTCCCGCCTGCCGCCTTGCAAAGCAGCGAAAGGAAGCTTCCGGGCTGTCCGCAGGCAGGTAGTGCGCCTCGGCGGTGAGCTTGCTTTCACTCTGGATAATCAGATAGCCCCGGCTGCGGGTCTTGAAAATATCGACGAAGAACGCTTCGTCGCTTTCTTCAAAGACGAGGGTATCGCCGGGCTGGCCCAAGCGATGCCGCCAGACGCGGTAGGGGCGCTGGGCCGAATCGAGGGTGACATAAAAGATCGTCCGGTTGTCCTCGGCCCAGGCCACCGAGTAGCCCAGTACATTGTCGATCCCATCGGCCAGCGCTTCGCCCGTCTCCAGATCTTTAAAGCGCAGGCTATAAATCTCTGAACCGTTCGTGTCGCTCGTAAAGGCGAGCAACCGGTGATCCGGGCTCACCTGCAGCGCTCCGAGGCTGAAGTAGTCGTGGCCCGCCGCCAGCGCGTTTTGATCGAGCAAAACCATTTCTTCGGCTTCGAGGCTGCCCTTTTTGCGGCAGAAGATCGGATACTGCCGGCCCTGTTCGGTGCGAGAGTAGTAATAATAATCGCCAATTTTTTCGGGCACCGAGAGGTCCGTCTCCTTGATGCGGCTCACCAGCTCGACGTAGAGCGTCTCCCGCAGCCGGGCGGTGGGCTCCATCATCGCCTCGGTGTAGCGATTTTCTTCTTCGAGGTAGGCGATCACCTCTGGATTGGACCGCTCGCGCAGCCAGAAGTACGGATCGCTGCGCTCGATGTCGTGGACGACTGTGCGATGGGAAATTTCAGGGGCGCACGGCGGTTGCATGGATCTTGACCTGTAAGAATATTTCAATAAACCGGGCCAGACTACATGATAGAGTCCAGGCTTTCGGATGTTCGGGCTGTCAGCCCGGAAGCAGAGCAGTTACTCATAGTCATCCGACTGCAATCTCCGATGACTGTCACTGCTGGATTTACCAGGCTATTGATCCCCGGTTCACACTCCCAGAAGTGTCTTAAGTTGGTTTAGCTGGGAAGAGAGTCGGAAACCAACGCTCCGCTGCCTCAGCTGGGAAACCCACATGCACTGCGCCTTTCGGTGAATCGGAGCGCAGGTATCCCCGCTCGAGCAATGCTTTGAGCACTACTCGGGCCTGACTGTCGGAGTAGCCAATGAACTGTCTGGCCATTCCCCGCTCAAACTCGCCGAAGCGGACGGCGAAGCGCATCAATACATCGGCACCTTTCGGCAACCTTCCCAAAGTGATCTCCTCGCGCATGTGGGCTTCGATGCGCTCAGCGAGGCGCTCTGTCTGCAGAAGTGACGCCATGAACCGGACTTGATCCAGGCAAATTTCCAAAAAGAAACGGCAGAAGAGAGTGAGCCCCCGCTCACTCAGGGTACCGCGACCGTCCAGATCATTGCGCCGCTCGTCATCGGCAGCTGCCAGCATGTTCTTGTACTCTTCTACTCGGCGGGCTAGTCCCCGCGAGACGGACCACAAGCCGGAGCGGCACACTCCTAGCTGACGCAAGTAGGCGTTGGAGAAGAGCCGGGCTACCCGACCGTTACCGTCGAAGAACGGGTGGATCCACAGAAGGCGATGGTGGGCAGCGCCAGTGGCGATTAAGGCACGGGTGCGTCCAAGTTGGGCTGGTTCGTATGCCTCGGCGAAGCGTGCCAGGAATTTGGGCAGATCGCTTGGCGGCGGCGGAATATGCGCACCAACTTTGACCCATCCGTTGCGCAACTGCCCTGGTTTGACCTGTCTGGTCGAACCGGTGTCCGGGTCTTTGGCCAAAAGAAGCGAGTCTGGTAAGCGGTCGCAGAACTCCTTATGCACCCAGATAAGCCACTCAGCTGAGGTGACGGAAGCGCTAGGGGGACCAGCATCAGCGTCGATCAGCTTCTGTACCGCAATATGGGCTTCGGCCTCCAACTGCAACTCGCGCTTGCGCGGCTCGGCAGAGTAGTCCCTCTTCAATGCCCGCTCGATGTCGATCGGATGGGTATTGTGTCCCTCAATCAAGTTGGAGTAGTAACAGTTCATCGAGCGAACCAGTTCGGCTGTTGCCCGTTTGATATGCGGGGGCAAGGACTGTTCAAGGGCCCTGTCCTCGCTGACGATATCTATAACAAGATCGCTAAGACCTGCACTTGCTTTGCCCTCTCCGGGCAGAAGTGGTTCCATCACCCCGACAGGCCAGGAGATCTCTTCAAAATTAGTCATGCTTATCTGGATATCGTCCGGCGATTGTTTCGGCGGCTCGCTCTGTACTGTGTCATCGCCTTCTATTCTAGCTTTTCGTTTTTTCTTACTATAGAAATCGGCGATTGTTTCGGCGATCTTGAAGGCAAAATCTGTATTTAGTCTCTAGCCAGATCAAGATGGCATTCTTGCTGCTCTTCAGCTGTCTGGCGATTTCGTGGCAGGAGACGCTGGCAACAACCATCTCATCACCAGGGGCAGCGTCCCAGGGCGGCAACTGAATTCCTGAATCGTACAATACCGGTTATTTTTGGGACGAGGCCAATCTAGATAAGGGTACCGCCGATCAGTCCGGCGAGCAGCAAGAAGCCGATCGTAACGTTTTCGTTGAAGACGCGGCCACCGGCGCGGGCCGGATCGCCGGTGGTCTTGAGTAACCGGTACTCGCGCCACCAGAGCACAGCGGCAATTGCGAGAGTGGCGTAAAAGCCGGTGCCCAGTTCGAGCTGGTAGCCCGCAACCACAAGACAGACAAAGGCGAGGGCAAAGAAGACGGCGATCGCCTCGCTCACAAGAGGGCCAAAGAAGATAGCGCTCGACTTGACGCCAATTTTGCGGTCGTCCTCGCGGTCGGTGAGGCCGTAGGCGGTGTCGAAGCCCAGGGTATAGAAGATCGTCGCCCCCCAGAGCCACCAGGCCGCTGCACTTAGAGAAGCGGTAACCGCCGACCAGGAGATGAGCACCGCAAAGCCCCAGGCGATCGAGAGCACCAGCTGCGGGACCGGGAAGACGCGCTTGGCCGCCGGATACAGGGCGATTACCGGTACAGCCGCCAGGCACAGCCAGAAGGTGAAGGGGTTGAGAAAAAACGTCAGACCCCAGGCACAGACGAGGGCCACCAGGGCAGTGACGACGGCCACCGGTATCGTCAGTTCGCGGCTTGCAAGCGGGCGGGTGCGGGTGCGCTCGACCAGCGGATCGATGTCGCGGTCCCAGAGGTCGTTGATCACGCAACCGGCGGCGCTGGTGGCGATGGTACCCACGACCATCACGGCGACGAGCCAGGGGGACGGTGCGCCGTGGGCGGCAGCAAAGACGCCCCACAGAGCCGGGATGAGCAGAATGAGCCGCCCGGCTGGTTTGTCCCAGCGCAACAGCCGCAAGATGGCACGGGCGGTGGTCATGGCGTCGAGGTGCTGCCGGTGGGCAGGCTGGGGGTGGCGGGAGTGGCCTCTACCCAGCGCAACTCCCGCAGCGAGGCGGCCTGGGCGATGGGCCCGTTGACCTCGAAGCTAAAAAATTCGGGCCCGCCGCTCGCCTTGCGGATCTGGCCCAGCAAGGCAGCGCTCGCTCGGACGAATTCGCCTGTGCCTTTGAGCGCAGCGCTGCGATCGCCTGTGAGTTGCAGGTTGCCGCCCAGGCGCAGCTGAACATTGGGGGTGAGGTAGCTAAAGTTGTCGCCGGTTGCTGTGCCCCGTTCGATCCGAAATGCCCCTTCAAAGCGATCGAAGCGGCCCGTGTTAAAGCCGCGCACACTGCCCGCCAGGTTGCCGGTGGAGCCAAAAAGTGGGCCAAGCAAATCGGCTGTGCTCAGGCGGCCATTTTGAATCAAAAGCGATCCGCTGCCGCTCAGCCCCTCGACAAATGCCTCGGGGGTGCTGCCCTGGGACTGGAAGTTGATGCTGAGGTCGGCACTGCCCGCGATCTGGTTGCCGAAGCCCAAAAAGACTGTCGCCAGCTGATTGACATCGGTGCCGCGCAGGGCAATGTCGCCGTTAAAAAGCGGCACGGCGTTGCGCACATTTGTACCGAGGCTGCCGCTCATTCTGCCTTCGGCGAGGCTCACCGTGAGGCCGCTCAGGTTCCAGATGCCCCGATCGAGGCGAGCCTGGGCGCTCAGGTCGGTGAAGTTCAGGCGGCTCAGCACGCCAGCGTCGATGCGCAGGCTGCCCTGGCCGTGCAGATTTTTGAGATTGTTTTCGCCCGCGAGGGCACTGGTGAGCAAATTGTCGATGTTGAGCCGATCGAGGCGCAGATCGAAGTTGAGCGCCGGATCTTGCGGGTTGCTCAAAGAGCCGGACACCCGGCCATTGCTCTCGCCCAGGCGGAAGGTGAGGCCCGTCGTGCTTACCCGGTTGCCGGAAAGGCTGACAGGGCCGCTCAGATCGGCTATTCCACCCAGCAGGCCCGGCAGATTGACGTTGCTGAGCTGCAGGGTGCTCTCTACTTCGGGGGCGGAACCTACCAGTTGCGCTTCGAGTGGGCTCGGCGTACCGGAGGCGATGCCCAGGTTGCCCAGTGGAGTGACGTAGCGGCTGAGGGTGGTCAGTTCGACGGCTGAATCGGAGCGCAGACGCAGGTTGTAGCGCTGGCTTGCCCGTCCGACATTGGCAATTGTGCCGGAGATGGCAAGGGCAATGTCTTCGAGTTCGAGGCGACTATTGCTGTCGAGGGCCAGGGCGCTCGGGCTGAGGGTGCCTGAGAGGGTGAGGCGGCGGGCCGGGGCGAGAGCGAGGGTGCCGCCCACGACAAAATCGCTCAACCCCGACAGATCGACCGTGGCGCTCAAGCTACGCGCTTCGCTGCCCCCCAACGAAAAGCTAACAGGAGCACTGCCACTGGCCCGGATATTGCCCTGGCCCTTTGGAGTGAGCAGGGCGACGGCAGCCGGAAAGTTGAGGGTACCGTCGCCGGTGAGCTGCATGTCGCCGTAACGGCTGACGAAGCCCTTGAGGTTGAGGGGGGAGCCGGCGGCACTCACCCGCAGTTGAGGAATAGTCGTGCCCCGCTCGCTGAGGACGACGCTGCCCACGGCATTTTCGAGGGGCGTGCGCAGATCCGCAAGGCCGATCGTCGCGCCGCGCAGGTCGAGCTTGCCGGTGGTCGTGCTGCCCGCCAGCTTCAGATCCACCGCTGCAGTGCCCGCCAGGCTACTAAAAGTCGATCGAAAAGCGCGCCGGAAATCGCCCTCGAACAGATCCGAGGCCAGCAGCGAGTAGGCGGCCTTGAGAGCGAGGCCGTCGCTCGTGATCGCAATCTGTGGGTCAGCGCTGTCGGTGCCGTAGCGGTTGAGCACTCCCTCGACATTCAGGCTCGAATCGCCCAGATCGGCCTGCAGGCCAGTGATCGTCAGCTTGTCGGGTTCAAAGACGAGGCTGCCGCGCGCGTTTTTAAGCGGTTGCGCCCAGCCGTCGCGCTGCAGCGAGGCACCGAGTAACTCAGCGCGGCCCTGCAGTTTTGGCGCGTCGAGGGTGCCGTCGATCGTCAGATCGAGGTTGGCCCGGCCACCGAGGGTGCCCAACCGGCCACTGGCCAGATTGCTGAAGGCACTCAGATCGGCGTTTGCTCCGGTGGCCTTGAGACTCAAAAGACCGTCCGTGGTGCGGTTGACCGTGCCGTTTAAGGTCGTCTCTGCCCCCGCCGGGCCGACGCGCAGGGCGACAAGCTGCAGGGCACTCTCGGTAAAATCCACCTTGCCGCCCAGCACATCGATCGGTGAACGCAGGCGGGGGTTGATCAGTTTGAGGTTCTGAAATTCGAGACTGCCCTCGGTGCTCAGTTTGTCGATCGCACCGCGCAGGCGCAGATCGGCGAAGCGCAACCGGCCTGCGCCCTTGCTCTGCACCAGCCAGTTGCGCAGATCGGCGCTAAAAAGCCCGAGGGGGAGATTGGCGCGCAGGGCATAAGGATCGATAAAGCCGCTCCTGACAGCAACGTCGAGCTGGGGCTTTGGGTCGGGACCGGCGGGGCGGACGATGTTGCCCGAGAGATTGGCATCGAGATTTTCACCCGTCAGGTGAAGCTGGTCGGCGCGCACGCTGTCGCCGTCGATCGTGAGGGCCGTCTGCACATTGACGCGGCGGACCACCCAGGGCGTCGTCGCAAATACCGCCGGCCAGTCCCAGTGCAAAAGCCGAGTACCGACCGTGCCGGCCAGGCGAGACTGGCCCCCCAGCTGGCCCTGCCAGTCAAAGTTGAGGTCAAAGACGCCGGTCAGCCCCGCCAGGCTTGGAATCTGCTGGGTATAAGCGCTCAGATAGCGGGGCCGGAACTTGGCGGCCAGAATCCGCAGTTTGCCTGAAAGCTTCTGCCAGTCGCCGTCTTCGGGGAGAACAAGGTTGCCGTCGAGGGTGAGGGCGGCAGTGACGGGTTTATCCCTCAAACTATTGGTCACCTTCGCCTGCAGGTTGATCGGCAGATCGCGGCGGTCGAGTTTTTTGATGTTGAGGCTCAAGCCTGTGACGGCGAAGCGCTGGGGAGGCTGGACCGCCTCGTCGTCGATGCTCACCGTGCTGTCGAGGAGGCGCAGGCCCACCTGGGCCAGATCGAGCGGTTGCTCGCCCGCCACCGGACGCAGCGCAAAGTCCGAAAAATTCCAGCGGCCATCGCGGTAGCGCTTGAGGCTCAGCTCCGCCCCCTCAAGTTCGATCGCCTGCACCTGGAGCCGCCGGGTCAAAAGCGGCCAGAGCGCCAGCTCGACGAAGGCACCCCGCGCCTCCAGGTCCGCCGGTCCATCGGAGGTGCCCAGGCGCAACTCGTCGGTGCGCAGCCCGATCGCACCGAACGTGCTCAACTCCAGGCGGCCCAGCAGCACCTCCCGCCCGGTCGAACGGGTGAGCACCTGCTGCAGGGGCTTGCGAAAGCTCTCACCATCGATAAAAAGCGGCAGCACCGCGAGAGCAGCGACGCCAGTCGCCGCCACCACCGCCGTGCCCACCAGCGTGCGCTGCATCCACACCGGGACCGCAAATCGAGAGGGAGGGGGCGATTTTTTATCGGGGGCGGGAACCGCTTCTGTCATGCCCGAGCGATCAGCTGCGAAAGTACCTCAGCCAGTTTACCAAGCTGCAGCTATTGCCGCTTGGCATCGAGGATGGTGCGGTTCTGGCTGTGGACGATCTGCACGCCGAGGCGGGCGGTGTCTTTGCTGGTGTCGATGCCCTTGGCCATCGAGACGAAATCTTGAGCGGTGCCGCCCTGGCCGCTTGCCGCTGCCACAGGCACCAGCACATCGCCCTCGGGCTTGAAGACCGAAGCGTTGCCGGCGGTGGCAAAGTTCCAGCGCTCCCCCGCCGTGCCGGAGCCGACCGAGATGCCCAGAATCTGCTGGAAGTCGGTCTGCTCGCCCGCCGTATTGGGCGTGGCGGGGTTGCCCAGGTCGGTTTCGGCGGTGATGTAATCGGCGCTCTTGGGCGGAATCTTGGTCTGGCCCACGGCAGGCTGGCCGATCGTGACGTACTCGCCCGGATGCTTGAAGTTGTACTCCGCCTGGCCGTTGTTCATGTTGGAGAGCACCTGGGTCGCTTCGGTCGTGCGCGCCTTGTCGGTCTGACCAATCAAGTTGGGAGCGGCGACAGCCGCCAGGATACCGATGATCACCACGACCACCAACAGTTCGATAAGTGTGAAGCCTGACGCCGTGCGCATCCAGTTGCGGCGCACCTGCCGATTCTCCATGGCCTGTACCTTCCGGTGCCGAACGTAGCCAATCTAGCATCTAAAGTTCGCCTTTCCAGGCGAGTCGCTTGGGGGCACCCACGGGCACGGACAAAATTCTCAGTTCAAAAAGTAAGCTACAAATCTACTCAGGTGATCTTTGAGTTTTTCTTCACTATCTTCCTGGAGCCGTACATGCCCGAAAAAGATCGTGTCTTCTTGCTCGCAATCAAGAACCTCAAAATCGACATTGCCGGATTTCCAGAGGGTGATCTGGCCCAAATATCTTTCAGAGTCCAGGTTCAACCTTGCACTCGGATCGGGGGAAACGTCGCAGAAGGAGGTGGTTTCAAAGCTGACACCTGTAAGCCTTGAATTATAAAAAAATTTCTCTAATACTTGCTTGAGAACAGTAGCACTCAATTTGCTCTGACGTTTCTCTCCGCCACTTCGAGCGAAATCATCAAATGATAGAAAGTGTATATTATCCATCACTTCCTCCAAAGACCGTCTCAAGGTATCAATAACTGGATGCTTGATGCCTGCGGCATCTGCGGAACCGGTTGACCTTTGCGCTTTGCATTTCTTCCTTGGATTGTGTTCGGGCCAATAATCTTTGCCCATCCCTCCTGCGTTTTAACGATAGCTAGGTCTGGAACATCAAACTCCACATAAATACTCGTCTGCGATGGCTTGTGAAACGAATTTGGACTGGCTGGAAAAGTAACGTGTGTGGTACCACTGTAGCTCTCCTGAACCGTGCCAGAAGAAAGCATCGCCTCATATTCCTTCCGACCCATCCAGCGCCCTACTCGGACAGGTGGCATTATTCTTGGGCTATTTACAATAAATCAGTGTACGGCAAAGCGAACAACAGCAGCGTTTCTCAAAACCTGGAAGCGAGCCGGGCCAACCTGCGGTATACCTGGACCTGCAGTGAAGACAGTACCTGAAGGATGCAGCGAATCGAGACCAGCCTGCCGGGTGTGTGCGTGATCGAGCCGAAGGTCTTCGGCGACGTGCGCGGCTACTTCTACGAGTCCTACCATCGCGAACGCTTCGCCCAGTTGGGCATCGGCGACCTGTTTGTGCAGGACAACTGCTCCTACTCGCTCGGGGGTGTGCTGCGCGGCCTGCACTATCAGCTGCGTCATCCCCAGGCCAAACTCTGCCGGGTAGCGCAGGGGGAAGTCTTCGACGTGGCAGTCGATATCCGTAGAGGCTCGCCCACCTTCGGCCAGTGGACCGGGGTGATCCTCTCCGGCGAGAACAAGCGCCAGATCTATATTCCGTCCGGTTTTGCCCACGGTTTTGCCGTGATCTCGGAGTCGGCAGAATTTGTTTATAAGTGCAGCGATTTTTATCATCCCGAGGACGAACAGGGCATCGCCTGGAACGATCCCCAGGTCGGGATCGCCTGGCCCCTGGCTGATCCCCGCCTCTCTGAAAAGGACAAAAAATACTTGTTTCTTGAGCAAACCGACCCGGCACTCCTGCCGGTCTACCGCTAGATACCCGGCGAAAACCCTCGCTTCAGCAGGCTATCTCAGACGCGGGGCTTAATACTAGACCCCAGTCTATATGCCTCTGTCAACTCGTTTAGGAATAAAGTACTAGTACCTGTCTGCCTGGCGACATTTATCCCCAAGGGCTGGGGATAAGACCCCCCTAGAATGGGGAGGTTTTAGAGCGATTTTTGGCCAGTGTCGGGGGTAGGGGAACCGCCTAAAAGTACTAATACCATCGTACCTAATTGCGGTTTCCCGCTGGACTTCTCTGATTCTGGCGCTCATGATGTTGAGGTCGGCAGAGATTTTATGTCGGCGCTGCGAAGATAATCCCCCCATCGACTCAGGTCTAGGTCAAAAACATGCCCGGAAAGCGGAGTCATTACAAGCGCAGATTTGCGCCCCAATGTCCAGACTGCGAACTACAGGTTTACCGCCTCAACAGCACCAGGCACAGCATCTATATAGAAGGCGCAGAAGCGATTGCCAGAGCGCTGAGCATTCCTTATAAGCGGGCGCTGCTCATCGCAAGCCAGGGTCCGATCGTCGATCGCAACCAGTGGCTTGAAGAGTTTTATTGCCCGATGCATGGCCGCGTCTGGCTGCAGGTGGTCCGCGAGCGCTCGAGTGGTCAGATCCGTGCCCAACTGCCGGACGCGGCGCTCTGGAAGCGCAGCATCGGCACGCTCGATCCGAACCATCCCAATCCTTCGGTCAGCGAATTTACCCTCAGCAACAGCCGCTCGCCCCAGCCCAACCTTTTGCATTAACTTCACATTCGCGCCCTACAGAGTACTGGAAACTGAATACAGCCTGTGGCTTGTCATCGAGAAGCCGGATCAGATTGAACACCGTTTGAGTGCGCTGACCGGCTCCTGTGTAGGATCACTGTATCGATTCACAGCCCCCGGACATTTCAGTTTTATTGGACTTTCAGAAAGCCGCTACTGGGATCGATCTCGGTAGCGGTTTTTGCGCGGGCTGGCTGCACCCAAATTTTGATTTTCCCCCTCGAATTTTCGAGTTTCTGCTTTTTTGGATTGAGGTTGCGATGGATACCCTGTCCCGGATAAGGGATTTACAGCTGCAGTTGCCCCAACTGGAAGTTCACCTGCTGGGCCGCCGGATCACCTGTCTCACGATTCCTTCGGTGATCGAGGCATTGACGAGCGCCTGCGTGCAGGACCGGCAGCTGGCAGTCGCTTACTACAACGTACACAGCTTCAACCTGTCGATGCAGTTGCCCTGGTTCTATGAATTTTTGCAGAGCGTCGATATTGCCCTGTGCGACAGCATGGGCATGCTCGGGGCGATGCGCTACATGGGTCTGGCGCTGCCGACCGATTACCGCGTGTCCTATACGCTCTTGATGCCGCAACTGTTGAGTGCCTGCGAGCGTCTGGACTTCTCGGTGTATCTACTGGGCTCGCGGCCCGTACACCTCGATCGGGCGCTTGAGCAGGTGCGGGCCGAGTATCCCCGGCTGCGCGTCGCTGGTCATCATGGCTATTTCCAGATGGCGGACCCGCTGCAGAACGCGGTGGTCGTCGAGCAGATCAACCACTTCCAGCCCCAGGTGCTGGTGGTCGGCATGGGCCAGCCCCTGCAGGAGCGCTGGCTCGCCGCCAACCGCTCGAAGTTGCTCGCCAACGTTCTGATGGCTGGCGGAGCAGCGATCGACCGGTTGGCGGGGGTGGTGCCCGATTGCCCGCCGATGCTCTCGAACGTTGGCCTGGAATGGCTCTACCGGCTTTTGCGCGAACCGAAGCGACTGTCGCTGCGCTATTTGCTCGGCAATCCGGCCTTTGCCCTGCAGCTGGCTCTGGCCCGTTCGCTTGCAAGCGCTTCTGAAACCCTCGAAGTCAAGACAACGGATCTCACCGTCCGCCCATGAAGATCCTCCAGGCCATCTACCAGTTCAAGAGCGGCGGCGGTGCGCTCAAGGTGGCGGCGGATCTGGCGCTGGCAGGGCGCGCAGCGGGCCACGCGGTGAGCTTTCTTGCCCGCGACACGCCGGTGGCGACGGCGGCGGGCGCGGTGCGCTTTTTTACGGGCAACAAGCTCCGCGACTGGTGGCAGCTAACCCAGACCTGCCGCCGCGAGCACTACGACATCGTTCATGTCCACGACCGCTACTGTTCGCTGCTGGTCAGCCTGCTGCCTGTGGCACCGGCCTCGGTGCAGACCAATCACATCGCCTACCACACCCACCGCCGGCTCACCCGCTTCGCGGACGTGGTGGTGGGCTGCTCTCTGGCGATGGACCGCCACCACGCCGAATTTTTTGGCCTGCCTCCGGAGCGGCGGGCGCTGATTCTCAACGGTGTCCAGTTTCGTGAGCCCAGTCTGGACGCGCTTGCTGCTCTGCGCGCCGCCCTGCCCCGCACATTTGCTGGCCGTCGGCTGTGCCTGACGGTGGCCCGCCTCGCCCCCCAGAAGGGCCACGTCTACCTGCTTGAAGCGATTGCCCGCCTGGACCCGGCACTGCGCGCAGGCTGGGGCTTTGTGTTCGCTGGGGACGGTGAGCTGATGGGCGAACTCACTGCCCAGGCAGAAAAACTGGGTATCGCCGCTGCTATCCACTTTCTTGGCCACACCGAGGCGGTGAGCGAGTGGCTCGCCCTCTCGGACGCCTTTGTCTTGCCCTCGCTGTTTGAGGGGCTGCCCCTGGCGCTATTGGAGGCGATGGCCGCCGAGCGCGCCTGTCTTGCCACCGCCATCGACGGCAATACCGAGGTGATCGAAGCGGAGCGCAACGGTTTGCTGTGCAGGGTAAAGGACGCCACTGACCTCAGCTGTCAGCTCGCCCGCCTGCTCAGCGACGCCCCCTTGCGCGAGAGGCTTGCCCGCCAGGCCCGCCTCGACTACTGCCGCCTGTGGACCTTCGAGCGCACCTGGCAGCAGTACGAAGCGCTCTACTACCGACTGGCCAGGATCCCGCAACTGGAGCCTTCCCGTGTCAATCTCTCCCCTTGAAAGGCCCACCTTCAGCGCCGTCATCCCCGCCTACAACATGGAAGCCTACATCGGCGACTGCCTGCGCTCGGTGCTCGCCCAGAGCGACGGCGACTTTGAGGCGATCGTCGTCGATGACGGTTCTACCGACCGGACCGCCCAGATCGTCCGCGATTTTACCGACCCCCGGGTGCGGCTCATCCAGCGCCCCAACGGGGGTCTGGCCGCCGCCCGCAACAGCGGTGTCGCTGCTGCCGCAGGCCGCTTCGTCGCTTTTTTAGACGCCGACGATCGCTGGTGCAGGGGCAAGCTCGCTGCCCACCGCCGGGTACTGGAGTCCCAGCCCGGAGTGAGCGTCAGCTACGACTGGTCGGCGTTTATCGACAAAGAAGGCAGGCGCACCGGCCTCACGATGAGCCAGGCGCGCCTCACAATCACCTGCGAGGCGCTGCTGCTCAAAAACTATCTGGGCAACGGCAGCACCGCCGTCGTCCGCCGCGAGGTGCTCGAAGCGGTCGGCGGCTTCGACGAAAAGCTGCGCCGCTACGTCGATCACGAACTGTGGGTGCGCCTGGCGGTAGCGGGCCATCGCTTTCAGCTCATCCCCGAGGTGCTTACCGAGTACCGCGTCCACCCGGCCAGCTTTACCGCCGACAGCGAGCGGATGCTTAGGGGACTGGAGGCGTTTCTCGAAAAAATTGCCACCTACAGCCCCGAGAGCGTGCGCACCCTCGCTCCCCTCGCCCGCGCCTGCACCCGCCGCTGGATGGCCCGCGCCGCCTTTGTCGCCGGCAACTATCCGGAAGCCCGCCGCCACGCCCGCGCCGCCCTGCTCCTAGCGCCTTCGGTGCTCTGGCGCGACCGGCGCGCTGCGATCACCTTCGCGGCGATTCTCGCCCAGACTGCCATGCCAAAATCGCTCTTCAACTGGTCTTTTAATCGCCTGCGTACCGGGCTGGGTGCCTCGCTGCTGCTGGCGGCGCTGCTCGCACCAGCAAGCCAGGCCCAGCAGGCCGTCTCCGCCGCCCCTGCCACCGTCGAGCTGTCGGTCGAAAAGAACGACGATGCCTACCTGCTCGGTCCCGGCGACCGCCTCAAGATCGCGGTCTACAGCTACGACGACATGTCGGGGGAGCAGACGATTTTGCCCGATGGCCGGATCAACCTGCCCCTGGCCGGGGCGATCACCGTCGCCAATCTTTCGCTCGAAGATGCGACAGCAAAGATCACCGAGCGACTGGTGCCCTACATCAACCGGCCCCAGGTGGCGCTCTCGGTGGTCACTCCCCGCTCGCTTCGGGTGAGCGTCGTCGGCGAGGTGAACCAGCCTGGACCGCAGCTTCTCTCGCTGCAGGGAACGCTCAACAACTTCAACAACCCGAACATGACCGCTCCCACTGCGGCGACGACGGTGCTCACCATGAGTCGAGCACTGGTGGCCGCCAAGGGGATCACCCAGAAAGCGGATCTGAGCAACATCGAGCTGCACCGCCACCGCAGCGACGGCAGCGTGCGGGTGACCCGCTACGACCTCTGGCAGACGCTGATGGGCAAGGCGGATTTCGTCGATCCGGTTCTCCAGGACGGCGACACGGTCGTGGTGAGCAAGTTGCCCGCCGGCAGCGATCAAAAACCACTCGTCTCGCTGCGCAGCAGCATCGCCGCCGACCGTATCTCGATCGCCGTGGGCGGCGAGGTGCGCAATCCGGGCGAGGTGCGCATCGCCGCCAGCCAGTCGGCCCTCGACGCGATCGCCAACGCTGGCGGTGCCACCGACGCCGCCGATCTCTCGGCGGTCACCCTGCTCAGACAGCAGGACGGCCAGATGCAGAGCCAGGTGCTCAACCTCGACGCCGCCCGCCAGGGCAACAGCGAACAAAACCCGATCTTGATGGCTGGCGACAGCCTGATCGTGCCACGCTCCGGCTGGCGCAACTTCCTCGATACTTTCGGGCGCATCCTCTCGCCCCTCAACGGGCTGACCAACCTGCTCTTTTTCTTTAGACACTAAGCCCTCCGCCAACAGGACCACCGCCGTGAACACCGAACTGTACTTTCCGATTCGTCGGCCCAACTTTACCCTGCGCGTCCTGCGATCAATTAGCCAGCAGCGCTGGGCCTTTGCGATCACCTTCACGACGCTGCTGGCTGCCGGTGTGGTCGTCACTCGCCTGCTGCCGCCCCAGTTCGAATCTACGGCCCGCGTCCTCATCGAGTACCCGCGCTCGACGGAGCAGTTGATCGACAAGGACGCCGACATCTCGCGCCTCGACACGGTGACCGAGAAGGCGAGCCCGGTCACCAACCAGGCGGCCCTGCTCGATTCGCGGCCCCTGTTTGAGAAGGTGCTCACCCGCCTCAAGTTTGACAAAGACGATCCGCCCAAGGGCAAGCTCACGGTCAAGACCGTTCCCGGCAGCGACCTCATCGAGGTGAGCTACCGCTCCGGCTCAGCGCGGCTGTCAAACGACATCCTCACGGCGTTGCTCGCGGTCTACATCGATGAGAACCTTTCGCTCAACCGCGAGAAGGGTTCCTCCGCCCGCATCTTTCTGGAGAAGCGCCTGCCGGAACTGTGGACACGCCTGCAAAAAGCCCAGGACAACCTCGAATCTTTTCAGCACGCCAACCGGTTTTTGGGCACTACCGTCGAGACCGACTCGGTGACCCGCAGCCTGGGCGACCTCGAATCGGACATCGGCAAGGCGCGGGTGGAACTGGCCTTCAGTGACCGCAAACTGGCCGATCTCAAGTCCCAGATGCCCGGCAGCCTCAAAAAGGCAGTGAGTGCAGCGGGCCTGAGCCAGGAGAGTGGCTACCAACTGTTGCAGACGCAACTGTTGCAGGCGGAGGCCCAGCTCGCCGACCTGCAGAGCCGCTTTGGGCCGCAGAATCCGCAGGTGCTCAACGCCATTCAAAAGCACGATCAGTTGCGGCAACTGCTCAAGGAACGCACAGCCAACCTGGCAGGCAGCGCCTCCGCCGGGGTGGCCGATTCGCCGATGGATCCGCTCCGCCAGCGCCTGGTGGAGCAGTGGGTGGGCCTCGAACTCGATCGCGCCGCCCAGGCCGCCCGCCTTAGCCAGCTCACCGGTCAATACGAGCAACTGCAGCAGCGCTCCGCCCGCCTGCCGCAGCTCATCAAGCAGCAGACCCAGCTGCAGATGATCGCCGACGCCGCCCGGCAGGAGTACCTCGAATTCAAGCAAAAGTACACCGACAGCCGCATCGCCGAGCAGCAAAAAATCTCGAACGTGCGGATCATCGAGCCGCCCCAACTCAACCTCGACCCGGTCTGGCCAAACCGCAAGCTGCTGTTTGCCCTGGTGATCGTCGGTAGCACCGGTATCGGTCTGTTGGTCGTCTGGCTGCGTCAGCGCAACAGCGACACCCTCGATGGGCTCATCGAACTGCGCGAGGCGTTGCCCCTGCCGATTCTGGCTCTCGTGCCCTGGCTCGGCAACGGGCTTATCGCTACTGAGGAGCGCATCGACCAGCGCCCCCTCGCCGACAGCTACCGCCTGTTGCAAGCGCACCTGCGCATGTTGCCCAGCCGCCAGCAGATTCTTTCGATCTGCAGCTGGAGCACCCTCGAAGGCTGCTCCTCGGTAGCGGCAAACCTGGCACTATTGGAGGCGAAGGCTGGACGGCGCGTTCTGCTCATCGACGCCGATGGCCGCTTCCCCGGTCAGCCGGAATTCTGGAACTTCCAGCGGCCAGAACTTGCCCTGCGTGCTCCGAACGAGCCGCTCATCTGGCGCTCCTACATCCAGAAAGCGCAGCCGGACCTCTACGTGCTGCCCTTTGGCCACATTCGCCCCTCCGAGTCGTACAAGGACTGGGTGGCGCTGTTGGAGCAGGTGCGCGAGGAGTACGATCTCGTTCTGGTCGATTGCCCGCCCCTGTTGCACGGGCCCGATGCCACCCTGCTCGCCTCGATCACCGACGGCGTGCTCTGGGTGAGCTGCCCGCAGCGGCTGGGCCGCCGCCAGGCGATCGCCTGCAGCGAAAATCTGCGCACCTGGGCGACGCGCCTGTTGGGCCAGGTGGTGATCGGCAGCGACGCCAATCTGCCCGGTACCCTGCCGGTGCGCTCGACCCAGTGGCTACCCAGGGAGGCCGAGACGAGTGGCCGCTGGCTTCCGAATGCTCCCAGTGGAGAGAATCGTCCATGATGCACCTGTTTGGCACCCCGCTCAGCCCCCCCCGCCTGAGACAGCCTGCTCCGGCAACGCCTGGGGCGGGCGTGGATGTCAGGGCCGAGCGCATCGTTTTCTGGACGATTGCGCTCATCCCGCTGTGGTGGATTCTTGGCCTGCAGGTGGCGGTCTACCCGCTGGTGGGCTGGTACCTGTTCTGGCGCTCTATCCGGCGACCAGGCATCGTCACCTTCCCGTTCGGCTGGAACCTCTGGTGGACTTACATCGCCGTCTGGGCAAGTTCACTTGTGGTCAACCTCGCCACCGGCGGCGCGGAGATGGGCCGGGCTGCCACGACCTCCGGCTCGATTCTCGGAGTCTGGACGTTGGTCGTAATCGTCTGGTACGCGATGCGCCGCTGCGGTGTGCGCTACGAGGTGGTGGTGCGCGCCATCTGTGTGCTCGGGCTCTGCCAGCTCATCGCCGTCGGTGTGGGCGAAAGCTACCTGCGCGCCACCGGCAAGATCCTCGAGACCAACAGCTTGATTGTGACGGCGGTGCCCTCTATCCCGGCCCGCGTTTTCTTCGAGTCGTACCTCTACGGCTACGACGAGCTGGCCTGGGACGAAGATCCGGTGCCCCGGTTGCGCTCGTTTTATTACTGGTCGCCGATCGCCGGGACGATGAGCATCTTCGTCTGCATGGCGGCCCTGGCCGAGCGCCATCGCCTCTGGAAAATCGCGGGGCTTCTGGGCGGGCTGACGACGGTCTACTACGCGGCGGCCCGCTCCGGGCAGGTGGGGGTCGCCCTCGCCCTGCTCATCGCCTTCTGGCTCGCCGGGGGCTGGGGACGCCGGATTCTCAACTGGAGCCTGGTGCCCCTCGCCATCGGCTCCCCGGCGATCGCCGCCTACCTCTACAGCTACTTTTTCGAGTACCGCGCCGATTCGGGGGCAGCCCGGCTCGCCCTCTACAGCGAGACGCTCAAATCGTTTCTCAATTCACCCCTCTGGGGCTACGGCACCCATGGTCGCTCCGAGATTCTCGAAGTGCCCCTCGGATCGCACTCCCAGGTCTACTCGACGCTCTACCACACCGGCGTGCTCGGTTCGGCGATCTTGATCGCGGCCTGGGTTGCGATTGCGATTGCCCTCGTCCAGCTTGGCCTGAAGCGTCCAGAACTGGCTCCTGCCGCCGGAGCCTGGGCGGGGCTCACCGTGGCGATGTTCAGCGGTGAACTGGAGGCGGCGAGTGTCACGGTCTTTGTGCTCGCCGCCTGGCTCGGCTGCGCCTGGAACAAAGCTCAGAGCAGCGGCCCCGACTGGCTGCCGCCGGAACTGGCAGCGATCGAGGAGCCGCCTACCCCCTGGCAGGCAGTGCGCCGCTGGTGGGCGGGCATCGTTTAAGTGAGGAAGGAATTTTGGTCATGGGCGACTTTCGCCAGCGCATCGAACCGCTGATGAGCTTCTGGCTGCGGCACTATTACCAGTGGCGCTACCCAAACCTGACGATCGAGCCCGGCGTGCGGATTGCGGGCAAGATCAAACTCTCCGGCTCCGTCCGGGTGCGGATCGCCGCCGGTACCCGCCTCCGCAAGCACAGCCACTTCTTCGGCGAAGGGGTGGTAAATATTGGTCGCGACTGTCTCATCAACGGCTGCTCGGTGGGCTGCTACCGGCGCATCGACGTTGGCGACGAGTGCCTGATCGCCGACTGCTACATGATCGACTCGGACTTTCACAACAGCGAGCCACACCTGCGCCACGCGCCGCTGCTGGCCAAAAATATCCGGCCCATCCGCATCGAGCGCAACGTCTGGCTCGCCTCCGGCAGCCGCGTGCTCAAAGGGGTGACGATCGGCGAGAACTCGGTGGTGGGGCTGGGTGCGGTCATCCGCCGCCCGGTACCCGCCAACGTCGTCGTCATCGGCAACCCCGAGCAGATCGTCAAGCGCTTCACTCCAGCCGAGCGGGAGCGCGCCATTGAGGAGCTGCACGCATGAAGCGCCGTCCGGTCCTCCAGCTTACCGCCGCTGCCCTGGGGGCGCTGGCCCTGCCGGTGGAGGCTGCTCCGGTAGTTCTGGGCCTCAACGTTGGCACAGAGCTGAGCCTGGGCCGCTTCAACCTGCGACTGCTGGATCTCTATCAGGCAGCGGGGGTGAGCTGGCTCAGGGTCTGGTACAACTGGGCTGTGATCGAGCCCGTTCAGGGCCGCTTCCAGGCTGAGCCGATAGCGCAGGCGCTCAGGCTGGCGAAGGACAGGGGTTTCAAGATCTTGTTTGTGATCTGGGGAACGCCCGCCCACGCCGGGAGCGGCGATCTGGGGGCGGTGCCGCGCCCGGCTGCCCTCGCCGCCTACTGCCGCTACCTGCAGGCAAACTTCGCCAGTCTGGTCGATGCCTGGGAGGTGGGCAACGAACCCAACTTGAGCAAGTACTTCGCCGGATCGGCTGCCCAGTACGTCGAGACGCTCCAGGCGGCCTACACCGTACTCAAAGGAAACCTGCCGGTGGTGGCCGCCGGGCCGAGCGGGATGGCCGGGCCCGCCTACTGGGATGCGCTCTTTGCCGCCGGTCTGGAAGCGGGCTGCGATCGGGTGAACCTCCACCCTTACCGCCAGAAACCTGAACAGGTACTCGCTCTGGTCGATGACTTCAAAAGCCGGGCACACAAGCCGCTCTGGATCACCGAGTTGGGCCTTTCTGCCGACGGCGGCGAGCAGGCGAAGGCCGATTTTCTTACCCGCGTGCTGCCTGCTCTGGCCAGCCGCGCCGAACTCACCTTCTGGTACCGGGGCATCCAGGGCGAGGGCCTTCACCCCCTGCGCTTTGGCCTGGTGGAGGTGGAGCGCTCCAGCGGCAAAATCACCCCCCTGCCCGCCTACTACGCCTACCGGACAGTGGCAAAAGCGACGAGCTGAGACTGCAACACCGTGACTCAAAACGCGATTGTGGGCGAGAAGCCCAAAAATATTCGCCACCAGGTCTTCGCCGGTGTGCGCTGGACCGGACTTTCGCAAGTGGCCCAGCAGCTGATCAACCTGCTGTGGAGCGTGGTGATGGCCCGGCTGTTGCTGCCGGACGACTTTGGCCTGCTCGCGATGGCGAGCGTCTTTACGGGCATCGTCTTCTTCGTCCTCGATCTCGGCCTGAGCGCTGTGATCATCCAGAAGCCAGAACTGGAAACGCGCCAGATTTCGAGCATCTTCTGGCTGAACGTGCTGGCGGGGGTGCTGATGACCCTGGTGGGCATCGTCCTCGCTGCTCCCATCGCCTGGTTTTATCGCAACCCGGCGGTGCAGCCGGTGGTGGTGGTTCTCTCGCTGAACTTTCTGGTCTTTTCGCTGAGCGCTACCCAGTCGTCGCTGCTGCACCGGCAGATGGACTTCAAGGCGCTGGAGCTGCGCACGCTGGTCGGGCTGATAGTCGGCACCGCCGCCTCGATCGCGATGGCCGTCGCTGGCCTCGGTGTCTGGAGTCTGGTTGGACGCCTGCTGATTGCCGGGATCGCGAGCTGCCTTCTGCTCTGGTCGGTCTCCGGCTGGCGGCCCGGCTGGTATTTTCGCTGGGCAGACGTAAAGGGCTGGGTCGGTTTCAGCAACGAGGTGCTCGCGAGCAACCTGCTCGCCCACGTTGGCCGCAACGCCGACAACCTGCTTATCGGTCGCTTTGTCGGAGCAATGAGCCTGGGCTACTACGCGATGGCCTACAACGTGATGATGTTCCCGGTGCAGCGCTTCAGCCAGGTACTCGCCTCGGTGCTGTTTCCGGCCCTTTCTCGGCTGCAGGAGGATACGACCCGGCTCACCTGTGGCTGGTTTCGGGCTGCCCGGCTCATCGGGGCGGTGACAATTCCGCTTATGGTTGGGCTCGTCGTGCTCGCCGAACCCTTCGTGCGCGTCGTCTACGGCGAGAAGTGGCTGCCGGTGGTGCCGGTGCTGCGCATCCTGGCGGTAAGCGGCGCGGTGCAGTCGCTGGGCATCCTCGATGGCACCGTGCTGCTGGCACTGGGCCACTCGCGCCTGCGCCTGCAACTGACGGCCTTCGCGGTCGGCGTCGCCGTTATCTCGTTCATTGTCGGCCTGCCGGGTGGGGTGATCGGGGTGGCAGGCTGCTTCGTCGCCGCCAACCTTTGCACCTCGATCGTCACTTTACTGGTGACCCTCCGTTGCCTGCAGCTCTCCGCTGCCGCCTACCTGCGCAACCTGAGGGGCGTTCTCCTGGCGGCCTGCGCCATGGGTGCGGCGGAGCTACTGATCCGAGCCCTTCCCCTCGCTCCCGCGCCGCTGCTGCTCGTGGCAGTCCCGGCGGGCATCGCCCTCTACATCATCTCGCTTCAAGTATGGGCTCCGGCGGTGGTCGCCGAGGCGCTGCAGTTTGTCCCCGAACGTCTTCGCCGCCGAATCCAGCCAGCCTGAGAAAATTTATGGACGCCATCGCTCCTTTTACCAACTTCTGGCCGCTCGTCTCGGTGGTCGTGCCGGTCTACAACGGCGAAGCGCTGCTTCCGACTCTGCTCACTTCCCTCACCCGGCTCGATTATCCGGCAGAAAGGCTGGAGGTCTTGCTGGTCAACAACAACTCGACCGACCACACCGCCGAACTTCTGGCCGAAACGCCCTACACGATCGTCTTCGAGGAGCGCCCCGGCTGTGGCACGGCGCGCAACGCCGGTATCCGACAGGCAAAGGGCGAATTTATCGCCTGCACCGACGCCGATTGCGTCCTCGATCCGCTCTGGATCAAAGACCTGCTCGCCGGTTTCACCGACGGCACAATCGGGGCGGTGGCGGGCACGATCGAACCCTACGAACTCAATCACCCGGTCGAGCGCTACGAGGCGCTCAGGCTCAACGACCCCGGCCACCGGTCGGTTCATGTCTTTTTGCCCACCGCCTGCACGGCGAACGTGATGTACCGCGCCGAGGTCTTCCGGTGCGTCGGTCTATTGCTCGATCGCTCCGGCGGTGAGGAGACCGACCTCAACTGGCGGATGCAGACCCGCACCGCCTACCGCATTCACTTTCTCACTGGCGGCGGGCTTGTGCGGCACCGCTACCGCTCGACTTTGAAATCTTTTTGCCGTTCCCAGCGCTACAAGGCCCGGACGCTGGTGGACCTGCACCGCCGCTGGAACCTGCACATTCCCACCGGTCGCAAGGAACTGTGGCGCACCGCGAAGGCGCTGTTTGGTTTTTTGCCGAAGGTAATTGCAAGCCCGGATCGCCCGAGCGCCCTCTGGGAAGCCTGGCTCGATATCGTCGTTCCCTGGACCCGCTTCCGGGGCATCCGCGAAGGCTGGAAACAAACAACGTGAAAGTCGCCCTCGTCCACGACTACCTCAAAGAGTTCGGCGGGGCCGAGCGGGTGCTGGAGGTGCTTCATCGCCTCTGGCCAGAAGCGCCGGTCTTTACGGCCTTTTTTGATCGCCAGGCTCTCGGCCCCGCTGCGGAGCGCTTCGCAGACTGGGACATCCGCACCAGTTTTGCCCAGCGGTTGCCTGCCATCGGTCGTCGCCACCACACCCTGCGCTTTTTGATCCCGTACTTTTGGGAAAGCCTGGATCTGAGCGGCTTCGATCTGGTGATTTCTTCTTCGAGCGGCTATCTGAGCAAGTCGGTGCTCACCCGTCCCGAGACGCTGCACATCTGCTACTGCCACACGCCGCCCCGTTACCTCTGGGGCTACGCCCAGCCTGCAGCGGCAAGCTGGTACCGCCGCGCCTACGAGCTGTGGGTGAATACCGGGCTCCGGCAATACGACTTTGCCGCCTCCCAGCGCGTCGATCGCTTCGTCGCCAACTCGCACGCGGTTGCCCGGCGGATTGCCAAGTTCTACGGCAAGTCCGCCCAGGTGATCCCGCCGCCGGTGCGCGTCCACGGCGGAGGCCGGGCCGGAGATGAATATTACCTCTACGTTGGGCGGCTCAGCCGTCCCAAGCAGGTCGATCTGGCGATCCGCGCCTGCGAGCAATTGAACCGGCCCCTCTGGATCGTCGGCAGCGGCCAGGAAGAAGCCCGACTGCGGGCGCTGGCCGGTCCTGGTGTCCGTTTTTTAGGCAACCTTCCCGACGAGCGGATGGCAGAAATCTATGCCGGGGCGAAGGCGCTGCTTTTTCCCTGCGCCCACGAGGACTTTGGCATCGTACCAGTCGAGGCGATGGGCCACGGTGTCCCGGTGATTGCCCTCGATCAAGGCGGTGTGCGCGAGAGCGTCGTCGAAGGCCGCACGGGGCTCTTTTTTGCTGAAGCGAGTCCGGCATCACTTTGCGCAGCGATCGAACGGTTCGAGGCGCACCACTTCAGCGCCCGCGCCTGCATCGAGCGCGCCGGTCAGTTTTCTGAGGCGGTCTTCAGCCGCCGGTTCGAGCAACTTGTCGAGAGCGAGTTCAACGTCAGCCGCCTTCCAGCTAGTCCACTGCCGCTTTGAGCGGCCCGGTTCTTCTCCCCCCAGTTCAGGTACACTGCGATGTTTTTCCCGATTCTGACGGTGCCTTTTCTGGCACTGCAGCGCCTCCTGCGGCCCTTGATCTCGCTGGGTCTGGCTGCGGCTCTGTTGGCGGTCTATCTCGTGCCGCCCAGCTTTGCCCAGACGAGCGGCAACCAGAGCGTTTTTACCACCCAGACGCCCGCCAGCCCGAACGTCACCGACAGCACCAGCTACGAGCTGGGCATGAAGTTTGTCAGTGCGAAGGCCGGTCAGATCACCGCCATCCGCTACTGGAAGGCTTCGAGCGACACGACCACCACCCACACAGGTAAGATCTGGGCGGCGAACGGCACTACTCCCCTCGCTTCGGTCAACTTCACCGGTGAAACGGCCTCCGGTTGGCAACAACAGACGCTTGCCACACCGCTTGCCATCCAGGCGAACACGACCTACATCGTCTCGGTCAATACCAGCGGCTACTTTGCCTTTACCAAGAGTGGTCTGGCCACCGCAATTACGAACGGCGATGTGAGTTCTGTGGCCGACGGGGCAAATGGCCTCTACGGCCCGGCGGGTTCCCGGCCCACCAGTTCTTACTCCAGCAGCAACTACTTCCGCGACATCGTCTTCGTCGCCACCACTGGCGGCACCTCGGGCGCTTCGACAATTACCAAGACCGCAGGCGACAGCCAGACGGGCACGGTGGGCACGGCCTTGAGCACACCGCTCACCGCCCAGCTCAAGGACGGTTCCGGTAACCCGTTGGTAGGCACGAGCGTCAGCTTCGCCGTCACCGCAGGCGGAGGGTCGCTTTCGAGCACGACGGTGAGCACCAACAGTAGCGGCAACGCCAGCAGTGTGCTCACCCTCGGGACGACGGCGGGCAGCAACACGGTGACAGCGACTGCCGGTAGTATCGGCTCGGTTACTTTTAGCGCCACCGGCAATCCCGCCGCCGCGAACAAGCTCGCCCTCACCCCCGCCAGCACGACCACGACCGCCAACGCGGCGGTGAGCTACCAGGCGAAGGTCCAGGATCAGTACGGCAACACGGTGACAACTGCCACCGCCAGCGTTACTTTCTCAGCGAGCGGTGTGACGGGCAGCTTCAGCCCGAGTGCGACGGTGAATGCTTCCGCTGGAATCGCCAGCGTCACCTTTACTCCCAGCGGAGCCGGTACGGCTACCCTGAGCGCCTCGGCTACTGGCCTGACGGGTGCCTCGGCCACCCTGACAGTCAACAGTGCGCCCAGCGGCACCAACCAGAGCGTCTTTACCACGCAAACCCCCGCGAGCCCCAACGTCACCGACAACACCAGCTACGAACTGGGCATGAAGTTTGTCAGTGCGAAGGCCGGTCAGATCACCGCCATCCGCTACTGGAAGGCTTCGAGCGACACAACCACCACCCACACAGGCAAGATCTGGTCCGCCTCCGGGACGCTGCTCGCTTCGGTCAATTTTACCGGTGAAACGGCCTCCGGCTGGCAACAACAGACCCTCGCTACCCCCCTTTCGATCCAGGCGAGCACGACCTACGTCGTCTCGGTCAACACCAGCAACTACTTTGCGTTCACCAACGGCGCTCTGGCGAGTGCCGTGGTCAATGGCGACCTCAGTTCGGTGGCGGACGGAGCGAACGGCGTCTACGGCAGCGCTGGAAACTTCCCGACCAGCTCCTACCAGAACAGCAACTACTTCCGCGATATCGTCTTCGTCGCCGGTAGCTCCGGCGGTAGCTCGGGTTCCTCGACGATCGCCAAGACCGCAGGCGACAGCCAGACGGGCACAGTCGGCACGGCCTTGAGCACACCGCTCACCGTCCAACTCAAGGACGGTTCCGGTAACCCGTTGGTAGGCACGAGCGTCAGCTTCGCTATCACCGCAGGCGGAGGGTCGCTCTCGAGCACGACGATGAGCACCAACAGTAGCGGCAACGCCAGTTCGACCCTGACCCTGGGTACGACGGCGGGCAGCAACACGGTCACGGCCACAGCCAGTGGCATCGGCTCAGTGACCTTCAGCGCCACCGGCAATCCGGCTACTGCCAGCAAGCTTACCCTCAGCCCGACGAGCGCCACCAGCGGCCCGAACACTGGGGTGAGCTACCAGGCGAAGGTGCAGGACCAGTACGGCAACACGGTTACGACCGCCACCACCAGCGTTAGCTTCTCAGCCAGTGGGGTGACGGGCAGCTTCAGCCCGAGTGCGGCGGTGAACGCCTCCGCCGGAATTGCCAGCGTCACCTTCACCACCGGCAGCAGCAGCGGCAGCGGTACGATCACAGCCACCGCTTCGGGCCTCACCTCCGCCAGCGGCACGCTGACGGTGAGCACCGGCAACCCGATCTACCTCGAAAACCTCAAGCCGGGCACCACCAACTGGCAGATCCCGAGCGGCAGCAAGTCGGGGGGTGAAATCGCTGGTTTTGCCGGAGCGCTCAGCGTCAACAAGGGCGAGGCTCTGCCTCTGATGGTGAGCTTCGATGTCTACGGCAGCGGCGGCTCGCCCTCTCAGATTCTCGGCCAGTACACCGTCGAGGTCTACCGGCTCGGGTACTACGGCGGCACGGGTGGCCGACTGATGACCACCCTGGGACCGATCAACGGCTACCGCCAGGCCGACTGCCTGATCGGAGACCAGGCAACGCGATTGGTCGAGTGCAAGTGGCTGCAGAATGCCACGATCCAGACCGGCTCGGACTGGACGACGGGCCTGTACGCCGCCAAGCTCATCGACGGGCGCAACGGCAAGCAAGCCTACGTCTGGTTCGTCGTCCGCGACGATGCCAGCCACTCGGATTTGCTCTTCCAGAGCAGCGTCAATACCTTCAACGCCTATAACTACTTCGGCGGCTACCAGGGCGGCTTCAGCCTCTACCGGGGCAACGACGGCACCTACAACACCCGCGCCTTCAAGGTCTCCTTCGACCGGCCCTACGCCGATTCGATCGGCTCCACCGATCCGAACAACCCGATGGGCCAGGAGTACGGGATGGCGTACTGGCTGGAGCGCCAGAGCTACGACGTGTCGTACACGACCAACCTGGATGTCTCCTTGAACGCTTCGCTGTTGCAGCAGCACAAGGGCTTCCTGTCGGTCGGCCACGACGAGTACTGGACGATGGAGGAGCGCCAGGGGGTGCAGCAGGCCCGCGACGCCGGTATTCACCTGGGCTTTTTTACAGCGAACGCCGCCTACTGGCGCGTGCGCTACGAGCCCTCGACCAGCGGCACGCCCAACCGGGTGATGGTCTGCTACAAAGAAGCCTGGGCCCAGGATCCGGTGGCTCCCACCACCCGCTTCCGCGACTATCCCAACTACCTGCCCGAGAACGCCCTGCTTGGCGTCATGTACATCGGCGACTACAACGGCTCGGGCTACCCCTGGGTCGTGAGCAACGCCTCCGACCCCATCTTCGCCAATACCGGCGTCACCAACGGCAGCGCCTTCTACGGCATCGTCGGCTGGGAGTGGGACGCGGTGGTGAGTAACGGCCAGAGCCCGAGCGGTCTTGTCACCCTCTCCGCCTCGCCGGTGACGGCCACCACCCTCGCCCCCGCCGACCCCGGCGATCCGAATAACCCGAGCAACATCTCCACCAGCACCAGCCAGACCGCCAACGGCGTGCGCTACACCGCCGCGAGCGGGGCAAAGGTCTTTGCCTCCGGTGCTATCCAGTGGGCGAACGGATTATCGACCGGCGGCCTGCCCTTCCAGCAGCTCAACGTCAACATCCTCTCCAATATGGGCGTCAAGCCCTACACCCCCACCTCCGGCCTGATCGTGCCTTAGGAAGTGAACCATGATACGCCCCATCGTCTCCAGCTTTTGCTTCCTGGCGCTCGCCGCCCTGCCGGTCTCTGCCGAGGTGCTCTACGCCGTCGGAAGCCCTGGCACTCTGCTCACCGTCGATCTAGACAGTGGCCGGATCGAGACCAGGAGCACCCTGGCTCTGCCCGACCAGAGCCGCCTGAACGGAGTGACGGTTCTCGCCGACGACACCGTGCTCCTCGCGGGCACGGTGCCGGGGGTGCGCACCCGCAACTACCTGGCTCTGCTGGGCAATGGACGGGTCCAGACCCTCAACGTCACCGGCCTGGCCCAGCGCAGTGCGCTCTTGAGCGTTCTCGCCACCCGCCAGGGTGCGCTGTTGGGTGTCGCCAGCGCCCAGAGCGAAGGTGTCGCCCAGCGGCTGGTCACCATCGACCGCCAGACGGGTAAAGCCCTGCCCCTCGCCGACTTTGCCCTCTCAAAGAGTGTGCTGCTGAGCAACCTCACCCAGTGCCCGAATGGTCGCATCTACGGCACCACCTTCCCCCAGGAAGGCGGAGCGCATCTGGTCCGGGTAGACCTGCTGCAGCACAAACTGACCCGCCTGCCGGGCCTGCAGATCGCAGGTCAACCCTTTGGCGGTGGCATCAAGAGCCTTGCCTGCTCGGGGGCAAACGAACTGTTTGCCCTCTCTCCCAGCAGCACCGAGGGCCAGAGCGTCCTCTACCGGCTCGATGCTGCCAGCGGCAGCCTGAACGAGGTGCTCACCGCTGAGATCGAAAAGATCGCCTTCCGTCCCTGAGTTTGACCCTTCCTCGTTCTCGCCCCCCTCCTGCGAGGGGGGTCTTTTTCTGGCTGCCGCCGATGCTAATCAAAACCCTCTACACCCGGCGCTACGCGATCTTGACAGCGGCGGTGTTTGTCTTCTTAGCCGTGCTCAGCTGGGGCAAACACTGGAATCTGCTGGTCGATGTCGGGCGCGACTTGGAGACGACGGTGCGCATCGCCGATGGGCAGTTGCTTTACCGCGACATCCAGTCGTACTACACGCCCTTTGCTTACTACTGCAATGCCTGGTTGGTCAACCTCTTTGGCCGCCACCTGGCCGTCTTTTATCTGATTAGCCTGGCGATCAAGGCGACGCTCGCCCTGGCCGTCTACAGGCTTGCCACCCGCCTGCTCAAAGAATCCTATGCCGCTGCAATCTGCTGCGGGGTGCTCGTTACCTTCGCCTTTACTCCCGGCAACGTCAACCAGTCCAGCTTCTCGATGCAGTACGCCGGTGCCTTTCTGGCCCTGGCATTGGTAGCGCTGCAGGCGTATCTGCTGCGTCCGCGCCCGTGGCTGTTGCCGCTGATGGGCGTCCTCAGTGCTCTGGGTGCCCTCAGCAAGCAGGAGTACGGCGTCGCCGCCGCCGCAGCGATACTCGCTGCCCTGCTCCTGCACCACCTCAGCGCTGAGCAAACGCCCTGGCCCATTCGGGTGCGCCAGTTGCTCACAGCCTGGCTGCTCTTTGCTGGACCGCTGGCGGCAGTGACCTTCGTGCCGCTCTGGTGGTTCTTGAAGCAGGTGGGCTGGCAGGTGCTCGTCGAAGAAAGCCTCTACCCGCGCTCCCGGTTTCACCTGTTCACAAGTAGCGAGATGATGCAGGTCTCGCCGCTTAAAACGCTCTTCGTCTGGGGCCGCAGCGCGCTGTACTTTTTACTCAGCTCTGCGCCGGTCATCGCGGTGCTGGTGCTGCTGCGCCGCCTGATCCGCGACCCGGCGGTGCTCGCAATCGCTGCTACGGCCATCGCCTTTCCGCTTTCGTACCTGTTCGCGCGGCTATCACACGTAAGCGACCTGCTGCCTTTTAACTACCTGCACTGGTCGATCGTTCTATTTATCGGTGCAGCAGCGTTCTACCGCCCGATTGTAAAAGCGATTGGAAAACCGGCGGCGCTGGTGCTCTTTGCCCTGAGCGTCGCCGTCGTCGTCCTCAACCTGCGCTGGCTATTCACCTTCGAGCTGTACGACAACTACGCGGTGCTATTGTTTGTCCTCTTCGGACTCGCCCTCGGATTGCTCGCACCGCACCTGCCCCAGAAAATCAGCCCGCTTCTTTACCTGGCGGTCTGCACCGGCGCAATGCTCCTGGCGCGCACGTGGGAGTTCGCCCGCTACGACGCGCCCGTGGAATCGCCCCGTGGCACCGTGCTCACCCCGGCCCGCCAGACTCGCTACCAACCAGCGGGCATGAGCGCAGCCTTCAACCAGGCCATCGCCTTTTTGGACTCGCACCTCGCACCTGCCGAGCGGGGCCGCGTCCTGGTGCTGCCGGACGGTACGCTGCTCAACTACCTGAGCGCTACCCATTCTCCGGCTAGGGAATTGACCTTTCTGCCCGGCACGATCGCCGGGCCTCAAGAAGAAGAAGCTTTCATCGAGCGCATGAAGCGGCAGACCCGCTTCATCGTGCTGGTGGACCGCACCTACGATGGCTGGGCCCAGAAGCGCTACAGCCAAATTAATCCGCTCATCTACGAGTGGGTCACCCGCCAGAACCGGCTGGTTGCACGCTTTCCCGCCAACGCCGATCTCATCCGGATCTACCAGACCGCTACCCCCCGCGATTAGGAGCCACATCATGCATTCGCCTACCCTTCAACTCGATGTCAAATCGTCCCTGCTGCGCAAGATCCAGACCCGCACCGCCCGCATCGCCATCGTCGGCCTGGGCTACGTCGGCCTGCCTCTGGCTGTCCAGTTCGCCAAAAGCGGCTTTGCCGTCACCGGCATGGATGTCGATGAGAGCAAGCTCGCCCGCCTGAACGCCGGTACGTCTTACATTCAGGATGTCGAGAGCAGCGACCTGCGCCAGTTCGTCGCAGCCGAGCGCCTCACAGGCACCTCGGATTTTAGCCGCCTGCGCGAGGCGGATGCGATCATCGTCTGCGTTCCCACCCCCCTCGATCGCTCCAAAAAACCCGACATTTCCTACATCGTCGCCGCCGCCGAAAATATCCAGGCGTCGCTGCGTCCCGGCCAGATCATCGTGCTGGAGAGCACCACCTATCCGGGTACGACCGACGAGGTGCTGCTGCCGATGTTCGAGCAGATGGGCCTCCAGATCGACCGCGACTTTTTCCTCGCCTTCTCGCCGGAGCGGGTCGATCCGGGCAACCCTACTTTTCGTACCGGGAATATCCCCAAGTTAGTTGGGGGCGTCAGCGCCGACAGCACCGAGGTGGCGACGGTTCTCTACCGCACCGTCGTGGGCCGGGTGCATTCAGTCTCTTCGGCGCGCACGGCTGAAACCGCCAAGCTGCTCGAAAACACCTTTAGAAGCGTGAATATCGCCCTGGTGAACGAGATGGCCCAGCTCTGCCGCCACCTGGGCATCGACGTCTGGGAGGTGGTGGAGGCGGCGGGCACCAAGCCCTTCGGCTTTATGAAGTTCTATCCGGGGCCGGGCATCGGCGGCCACTGCATCCCCCTCGACCCGTACTACCTCTCGTGGAAAGCCCGGCTGCACGGCTACGAGCCGCGCTTCATCGAGCTGGCCGAAGAGGTCAACTCCCACATGCCCGACTATGTGCAGAGCCTGGTGGGCGAGGCGCTCAACAGCCAGCGCAAGTGCGTCAACGGCGCTGACATCTTGATTTTGGGTGTCGCCTACAAGCCCGACATCGACGATTACCGCGAGTCGCCCGCCCTCAGGCTGATGCAGAAGTTGCACCGCCAGGGAGCCCGGCTGCGCTACAGCGATCCCCACGTGCCGGTGCTGCCGTTTTTGGTCGATACCGAGAGCTACATCCTCCAGAGCCAGCCCCTCGACGCCGCTTCGATCGCCGCTGCCGATCTCGTCGTGGTCGTCACCGACCACCGCGCCTTCGACTGGCAACTGGTCGCGGACAACGCGGCTCTGGTCGTCGATACGCGCAACGCCCTGGCCGCCCACCGCGACTGTTGCCCGACCTTCCACCTCTAGACGGGAGCTACCATGTCCTCTGCCACCTTCATCTTGATTCTCGCCGTCGTGCTCAACGCCCTCGGCAACGTGCTGATCAAAGTCGGTATGAACCAGGCTGGCCCGCTGGATCTGACGCAACCGCTGCGGACGATGGCGGCGATTTTTCTCAATCCCGGCGTCGCCTTTGGCATCGGCTTTTTTGTCGTCGCCCTGGCCGGTTACAGCTACACCCTGGCCCGGCTCAATTTGAGCACGGCCTATCCGATCATGAGCAGCCTCAGCTTTATGGCGGTGCTGCTCATCTCGGTGGTCTTCCTGCAGGAGCGGGTGCAGCTGGTGCAACTGGCAGGCTGTGCCGTGATCTTGCTGGGCGTCTGGCTGGTCGCCTCCCAGATGGGACCGACTCCCGCTCCCCCGGTCAAAACCGCCGCGAGCACGCTGCCGGAGGTGCGATGAACACTTCCCAACTGCAGTCGGGGCGGCTCAGCTTTGCGCCGCCCCGGCCCGCTCCCCTCAGCTACCGGTTCTTGAAGCGGGCTTTCGACTTCTGCGCGGCGGCCTTTGGGCTGCTGCTGCTCGCCCCTCTGCTCGTCCTCGTCGCCCTTGTTATTTGCCTCGATTCGCCGGGACCGATTTTCTTTCGGCAACAGCGTCTCGGGCGGGGCGGGCGGCCCTTTCGGATCTGGAAGTTCCGGACGATGGTAAAGGGTGCCGAGGCCCAGCTGGCCCGGCTCGAAAACTGCAACGAGTCGGAGGGCGGCGTGCTCTTCAAGATGAAGGCCGACCCGCGCGTTACCCGACTGGGAGCGTTCTTGCGCCGCACCAGCCTCGATGAGTTGCCGCAGCTCATCAATGTGCTCGCAGGCCAGATGAGTCTGGTCGGTCCCCGCCCGCTGCAACTGCGCGACTGCGAACGGGCCCGCGAGCGCTACCCGGATGTCTTTGCCCATCGGCTCTCGGTGCTACCGGGCATCACTGGACCCTGGCAGGTGCGGGGCCGCAGCGAAGTCGCCTTCGAGCCCATGCTCCACCTCGACCTCGACTACATTGCCCAGCGCAGCTTCTGGCTCGATCTGGTCATCCTCCAGCAGACGCTCGTCGTCGTGCTCGCCCGCAGAGGGGCTTACTGAGCGCCATGCTGTTCAATTCTTACGAATTTATCCTGCTGTTTTTGCCCGTGAGCGTGGCCGTGTTCTACGGCCTGGGGAGTACGGGCCGCCCCCGCGCTGCCTGCCTCTGGCTGGTAATCGCTTCGCTTTTTTTCTACGGCTGGTGGAAGCCCGCGTACCTGCTGTTGCTGGTCTTTTCGATCGGCTTCAACTACGGGGTGGGCCTCGCCCTGGGCCGGATGGGTGGACCGGCCACTCGCCGCCGGGTGGTGCTGGCGCTGGGGATTGCGGTGAACCTTGGCCTTCTGGGCTACTTCAAGTACGCCAACTTCTTCGTCGCCAACTGGAACGAACTGGTGGGCAGCCACTGGTCGCTTGCGGCGATCGTCCTGCCGCTCGCCATTTCGTTTTTTACCTTCAACCAGATCGCTTATCTGGTCGATGCCTACCGGGGCATCGCCCGCGAATACGATCTGGTGAGCTACAGCCTGTTCATCAGCTTCTTTCCGCACCTGATCGCGGGACCCATCGTCCATCACAAGGAGATGATTCCCCAGTTCCAGGAGCGCGACGGTCGCTTCAACGCCGAAGATCTGGCGGTGGGGCTTACCATCTTTTGCATCGGCCTCACCAAGAAAGTGCTGCTGGCGGACGGCATCGCCCCCTACGCCAACCAGGCGTTCGACATCGCCGCCCACGGCGGCAGCCTGCACTTTGCCGACGCCTGGATGGGAGCGCTCGCCTACACGCTGCAACTGTACTTTGACTTTTCCGGCTACTCGGACATGGCGATCGGCGCAGCGCGCCTCTTTGGCATTCGCTTTCCGAACAACTTCGATTCGCCCTACAAGGCGACGAACATCATCGACTTCTGGCGGCGCTGGCACATCACCCTCTCGAATTTTCTGCGCGACTACCTCTACATTCCTCTGGGCGGCAACCGCAAAGGACCGCTGCGCCGCTACGTCAACTTGCTTGCAACGATGCTGCTGGGCGGCCTCTGGCACGGTGCGGGCTGGACCTTCGTGATCTGGGGAGGATTGCATGGCTTCTATCTGGTTATCAACCACGCCTGGCGCACGTTCCGAAAGGCGCTGGGTCACGATCTGGGCCGTGTTTCTCCTCTGGGAACACTGGCGGGTCGCCTGGCGACCTTCCTGGCGGTGGTCGTCGCCTGGGTCTTTTTCCGCTCAGAGAATCTACCGGCGGCGCTCAAGATGCTGGCACTGATGGCGGGCACCGAAGGCATCTCGCTCCCGAATTATCTGCCGACGCAGTTGATTGCCCTGCTGCTCTTGTGCTGGTTCGCCCCCAATACCCAGCAGTGGATAGCCGCTTACCGGCCCGTCCTCGAAGCAGTCAGCTCCCCGGCCCGCTGGCAGTGGCGTCCCACCGTCGGTTTTGGCCTGCTGGTGGGTGTTCTGCTCTTTGTCTGGCTCAAGATCTCCTTCGAGGCCGCTCCCAGCCAGTTCCTCTACTTCAACTTCTAAAATCTATGTCTGCCACCGGCACCCGGACCACACCCGCACCAAAAGTTCTCCCTGCCGCTGCTGGAGAACGACTTGGCCGCTATTTCCTGGCGGTCGCCCTGGGTCTCATTGGCTCCTGCGCCGCATTTCTGGCACTGGTGGCCCTGCAATTTGGAGCCCCGACCGAAAGCTCGCGGCCCATCGATCAGGTCTACAACTTCAAATCCGCCCCGGCGGCCCATGGTGGAGCGCGGCTGGTGATTGTCTCGGGCTCAAACGCTTCCTTTGGTGTCAGTTGCCGCCAGATCCAAGAGCGGACCGGCGTCGATTGCGTGAATGGCGGGATGCACGCGGGCCTCGCCACCGATTACCTGCTCAGGCGCGCCCGGCGCTTCCTCCATTCGGGGGACACGGTGCTGCTGCCCCTCGAATACGAGATGTACACCTTTGACGGCCAGCCCAACCAGGTGCTCATCGACTACGTCTTTGCCCGCGACCCTGGCTACTTTTTAGCCGCCGACCCGCTCACCCAGTTTCGCTTTGTGGCGGGCATCTCCTTCAAGCGCCTGCAGGCTGGACTCGCCGCCCGCCTCAAGCCCCCCCACGAAGTTGGGCGCGACGACTACCACGCCCGCGTCCTCGACCGCAACGGCGATCGCATCGACAACGCCAGGGCAAAGATGACGGCGAAGCAACTGGGCAAGCTCGCCGCCATCCGCCCGATGACCATCGCCGACCCCCTTGAGGGCGAGACGCCCGGCCTGCGCTCGATTCGCGCTTTTATCGACTGGTGCCGCGAACGCCACATCCAGGTCGTCGCCACCTGGCCCAATACCCGGCGCTTCGCCCTTTACCAGCGGGCGGATTACCGCCAATTTTTGGGTCGCATCGAGCGCTTCTATCGTGCCCAGGCCGTGCCCGTACTGGGCCAGCCGGACGAATTTATGTACGAGCTGCCGCTGATGTACGACTCGATCTACCACCTCAACGACGAGGGGGTGCGCCTGCGCACCAGCCGCCTCATCGCCCTGCTCCACCCGTACCTTTCCACTCCCGGAGACTATCCCCAATGATTCCGATGCTCGATCTGCAGGCCCAGTACTGGGCGCTGGCCGATGAACTGAACGCCGCTGTCCAGCGGACGATGGCCGCCGGCCAGTACATCCTCGGCCCCGAGGTCAAAAAACTCGAAGCTGATATCGCCCGCTACTGCGGCACCCGCTTCGCTGTAGGCGTCAACTCCGGCACCGACGCGCTCTACCTGGCGCTGCGCGCCCTGGAGATTGGTCCGGGGGACGAGGTGATCACGACGCCTTTTACTTTTATCGCCACCACCGAGGCGATCGGGGCAGTCGGAGCGACGCCGGTCTTCGTCGATATCGATCCGCATACGTTCAACCTCGACGTTGCCCAGGTAGAAGCAAAGATCACCCCCCAGACCAGAGCCCTGCTGCCGGTCCACCTCTACGGTCAGACCTGCGAGATGGACAGTCTTGTAGCTATTGCCCGCCGCCACGGACTGCGGATCGTCGAGGACTGCGCCCAGGCGATCGGGGCAAGCTGGCGCGGCCAGGCGGCAGGGGCGCTGGGCGACATCGGCTGCTTCAGCTTTTTTCCGAGCAAGAACCTCGGTTGCTACGGCGACGGCGGTATGGCGGTCACGAGCGACCCGGTTCTGGCGGAGCGCATCGAGATCCTGCGCCGCCACGGGGGCAAAAAGAAGTACCACCATACCGAACTCGGGGTAAATAGCCGCCTCGACGAACTGCAGGCGGCGATCCTCAACGTCAAATTTCCCCACCTCGACGCCTGGAACGCCGCCCGCCGCGAGCGCGCCCGGACGTACAATCAGCTGCTCGCCGGCAGCGGCATCGCCTGTCCGGGAGAGCTTGCCGATAGCGAATGCGTCTACCACCAGTACACCGTGCGCGTGCCGGATCGCGAGCGGGTGCAGGCCGAGCTGAAGGCGGCGGGGGTGGCCTCGATGGTGTACTACCCGATTCCCCTGCACCTGCAGGAGGTGCATCGCAACCTGGGCTACGGCGCGGGCGATTTTCCGGTGGCCGAGCAGGCCGCCCGCGAGGTGCTCTCGCTGCCTATCTATCCGGAGATCAGCTTCGATGAGCAGTCGCTGGTCGCCCAGGCGCTCATCGCCGCCGTTCGCCAACCGCTCGCCGTCTAATGTGAGGAGTTTTTTCGATCATGACCAAACACATTTTGATTACCGGGGTGGCGGGCTTTTTGGGCTCCCACCTGGCGGACGCCCTGCTGGCTCGCGGCCACCGGGTGACAGGCGTCGATAACCTCTCGATGGGCAGCCTCGCCAACATCGCCCACAACATCGATCACCCGCGCTTTCGCTTCCACCAGCTCGACATCCTCGATCTGGCCGCCTTTGAGGCGGTGGCGGGCGATATCGACGTGGTCATCCACATGGCCGCCTTCAAGATCCCCCGTTACGGCCATCGCCTCGACACGCTGCAGATCAACAGCCGAGGCACCGAGTACGCCCTCGAAGTCGCCCGCCGGGCCGGGGCAAAGTTCGTCTTTGCCTCGACCTCGGATGTCTACGGCAACAACCCCCACGTCCCCTTCAACGAAGAAGACCCGATCGTGCTCGGTTCGAGTGCGGTCGCCCGCTGGGCCTACGCCGCCTCGAAGCTCTACGACGAGCACCTCTGCTGGGGCTATCAAGAAAAGTACGACATCCCCTGCACGGTGATCCGGATCTTCGGCTCCTACGGTCCGCGCCACCACCTGAGCTGGTGGGGTGGTCCCCAGTCGGTGTTTATCGACCAGCTCCTCAAAAACGAACCGATCACCCTCCACGGCGACGGCCTCCAGACCCGCAGCTTCACTTTTGTCGAGGACACAGTGAGCGGCTTCGTCGCAGCGGCGGAGCGGGCGGAGGCGAACGGCGAGCTGTTTAATGTCGGCGACGACCGCGAGATCGCGATCGTCGATCTGGCCCGGCTACTGCACGAGCTAATGGGCCGCCCCGGCGAACCGGAACTGCTGTTCATCCCCTACGACCAGATCGCCGGTGGCAGGCGCTACGAGGATGTGCGCCGCCGCGTGCCGGACAATCGCAAGGCGCGCCGCTTGCTCGGCTTTGACCCGCAGGTGAGCCTCGAAGAGGGGCTGACCCGCACCCTCACCTGGCAGTACCAGGTGCGCCGCCAGCAGCGGCAACTGTTGTCCATCCCTTCCTGAGGACACGGCCTTGAAAATCTACTTCGTCATCCCCGCCTTCAACGAGGCGCAAAACGTTCCTTCGCTCCTGCGCAGCATCCAGGGCAAGATGGACGTCCTCGGCCTGCCCTTCCAGATCATCCTGGTCGATGACGGCAGCAGCGACGGCACCGCCGAGGCAGCCCTCACCAGCGATGCGCCGGTGATTGTCCTGCGCCAGTCCAACCAGGGGCCGGGAGCCGCCTTTCACAATGGCTTCCGCACCGCCTTGATGCTCGCCGACGACGAGGACCGGATCGTGAGCCTCGAAGCGGACAACACCAGCGACCTGAGCATTCTGCCCGCCCTGCTTGCCCTCATCGATCAGCGCCACGACGTTGCCCTCGCCTCGGTCTACGCGCCCGGCGGCGAGATTGTCGGCGCTTCGGCTCTGCGCAAGGTGCTCAGCTGGGGAGCCAACCTGCTATTGATGAGCGCCCTCGGTACCCGGCAGATCCACACCTACAGCTCCTTTTTTAGAGCCTACCGGCCCGCGATCCTGCGCGCCGCCCTCGACGCCTACGACGAGGATCTGATCACCGAGGCAGGCTTTGTCTGCATGGTCGAATTGCTCATCAAGCTGCTCTTTGTCAACGCCCGGATCGCCGAGGTGCCGATGGTCCTCGACAGCCGGATGCGCATCGGGGCGAGCAAGATGAAAATTGCCCGCACGATCCGGGGCTATGGCCAGGTGCTCTGGCGCTTCTGGCGCGGTGACTACCAGCCTGAACCGGGTCTTATCGAACTGCCGGTCCGCTCCACTACCCTGGGACACCGCCCATGAGAACTTCTTCTGATACGCCGGTGGCGATTATCGGCGGCGGCATTCTTGGCCTTTCTTTGGGTTGGCAATTGACCCGCTCCGGGGTAAAGGTGCAGATCTTCGAGCGCGACCGGACCCTGGGCGGTCTGGCGGCTTCGATGGATCTGGACGGCCTGCAGGTGGACCGCTTCTACCACGTCATCCTGCCCACCGACCGGCACGTGATCGACCTGGCGACAGAACTGGGCGTGGAGGAGCGGCTGCAGTTTCGCAACACCAAAGTCGGCTACTTCGATCAAGGCCAGATGTACTCGCTCAGCTCACTGGTCGAATTTTTGCGCTTCAAGCCTTTGAGCCTCGTCGAGCGGCTGCGGCTCGCGGCCTTTGTGCTCTACTGCCAGCGGCTCACAGGCTGGCAAGCCCTCGATCGCATTGCGCTGGAGCAGTGGCTGGTCCGGCTGTGCGGCCAGAGCCTCTACCAGAAGATGTGGCTGCCCTTGCTGAAGTCAAAGTTCGACGACGACCCCAGCCACCTGCCCGCCACCTACCTCTGGGCGCGCACCCGCCGGATGTCCTCCAACCGCGACAGCTCCGCCGCCCGCGAGAGCATGGGCTGTCTGGTCGGTGGCTATCAGGTGCTCGCCGACGCCCTGGCAGAGGCGATCCGCTCGGCGGGCGGTGAGATTTTCACCGGTGTGAAAGTCAAAGAACTCGCCTGCGAGGCGGGACGGGTGACGGGCCTGCGCACCGACGCCGGTTCTTTTGCCTGCCGCTCAGTGATCTCGACCCTGTTGCCCGAGTACCTGCAGCCGCTTTTGCCCGGCAGCGTCCGCCTCGAACCCCAGCGCTACCTGGGGATTGTCTGCCTGGTGTTGAAACTGAGCGCCAGTGTCAGCCCCTACTACACGGTGAACATCACCGACCGCTCGATCCCGTTTACGACCGTCGTCGAGACCTCGCGGGTGATTGGCTCCGAGAACCTGGGGGGCCACAGCCTGCTCTACGTGCCGAAGTACGTCGCCCCCGACAGCCCCTACTTCGATCGCAGCGACGAGCAGATCCAGGCCGAATTTTTGCACCACCTGGGGCGGATGTTCCCGGACTTCCGGCCCGAGCAGATCGTCACAAGCCGGGTGATGCGCGCTCGGGCGATCGAACCGGTGCATGAACTGGAGGCGGGCTTGCGGGTGGAATCGGTGTACGCTCCCCTACCGGGCCTCTACCAGACCAGCACCGCCCAGATCTACCCGGCCCTCGTCAACTGCGAGGCGGTGATCGCCCTGGCAGAAAACGTCTTCGAGCGCCTGCGGCCCGATCTGGTTCTTTCCAACACCTCTTTTCAGGAAGCTTCCCATGTCCGATAAGTCCGTTGCCCGCTCCGTCTCGCTCGTGCTGCCCACCTACAACGAGGCGGCCAACCTCGAGCGGATGATCGCCCGCCTCGATGCGCTACTCAAAGAAAGTGGCCGCCCCTACGAGATCATCGTCGTCGATGACGACAGTCCTGACCGCACCTGGGAACTGGCTGAGCAGCTGGGGCGCGAGCGCTTTGCCCAGTTGCGGGTCGTGCGCCGCGTGGGCGAGCGGGGACTGGCAACCGCCGTCCTGCGCGGCTGGGAAGTTGCCAGTGGTGACATCCTGACGGTGATGGACGCCGACGGTCAGCATCCGCACCTGACGCTGCTGGAATTGCTCGACGCCGTGGAGGCGGGAGCGGATATCGCCGTCGGTTCCCGGCACGTCAGCGGGGGCGGGGTGAGCGACTGGAGCGCTGTGCGCCGCTTTCTTTCGCGCGGTGCTCAATTTATTGGCCTGGTGCTCGCCCCCTCGGTGGTGCGCCGGGTGAGCGATCCGATGTCGGGCTTTTTTGCCCTGCGCCGTTCGGTGATCGAGGGGCGGACCCTCGATCCGGTAGGTTACAAGATCCTGCTGGAGGTGCTGGGCCGGGGCCGCTACCGGACGCTCGAAGAAATCGGTTACGTCTTTCTGGAGCGCGAGGGGGGCGACAGCAAGGTCAGCGCCCGGCTCTACTGGGAGTACCTGCTGCATCTGGTGCGCCTCAGCCGCCAGACCGGCGATCTGCAGCGCTTCTTGCGCTTTGGCCTAGTGGGCGTCTCCGGCGTGCTGGTCAATCTCGCGGCCCTCTGGTTTTTCAAAGAAGTCGAGGCGTTGCCTCTGTGGCTGGCCGGGTGTCTGGCGGTCGAAATGGCGATCGTGAGCAACTTTGTTCTCAACGATGCCTGGACCTTCCGCAGCGAGGCCGAGCGTGCCCCCGGCCTTCAGCCGTGGCTGGGCCGCCTGTGGCGCTTCAACGTCATCTGCGGCGTCGGAGCTGTAATCAACGTCGCCTGCCTGCTCCTGCTCACCAATCTGCTGGGACTCTATTATCTGGTAGCTCAGCTGGTGGCCGTCGCTGTGAGCACCCTCTGGAACTACACGCTGAACGCGACCCTCAACTGGCAGGCCGAGGCGGGGGTGCCCCTCTCGCAGTTGCCAGGGCGGCTGCGCCGCCGGGTGGCGTTGGTGCTGAGCGGCAAAAGTTAGACCGCCCCCACCCCTCCACACCCCCCCTGCCCCCCGCTCTCCTCCTCCTGCCCCCCGAATGGGGGGCTGCCCCGCCGGGCAGAGGAGAAGAGGGGGGGTTCACTGTAACTGGGCTGCAGGTGGGATGGGTGAAGTCAGTTGCAGGCTTGTCTTCCCTTGTGGGAGAGGGCTAATCAGGAGACGACTTTATGCAACTTTCTCGAAAACCTCTCGATCTGGCAGGTTACATCGCCCTCGCCGCCGTCGGCTTCTACTGCATCTTTCAGTTGCCCTTCGGCTTTGCCGCCACGGTGCCGGTCGTCTCAGATTCGTATATCTTTGGCTTCAACAACCGGGTGGCGGTGCTCAGCACCGTGGGCATCGTCGCCGTCCTCACCCTCTTGCGGCGCTACCTCAAAATTGCCGACTGGCTGGTTCTGCCGCTCTTCGGTGAAAAAACTGCGTCCTCCCAGCCGCTGGACCGCCGGTGGCTGGTGGGCTTCGTGCTCGCGAGCACCCTTGCCACTCTGGCGGTTTACCTGTTCGTCCACGACGGCTACTTCGGCGAATCGGGCTACATCCTCAAACGAATGGACCTGCTCCTGCACTACGGCAGGCTGCCCTACAAAGATTTCGAGTTCGCCTACGGTCCGGCTCTTTTGTACCTGCCGGCGGGTTTTGCCAGTGCGCTCGCCGGGGTGGGCCTGGCGCTGCGCCCGAGCTACTACCTGTTTTTTGCCCTCACCAACGCGCTCTGCCTCGCGGCCCTCTTCTTTGTCGTGGATCAGGCCGACATCGCTAAAAAACACAAGGCTCTGATTTTTGCCCTCGTCGCCCTTGCGGCCCTGCCGGTTTTCAGTCTCGCCATCAACGGCTGGGCGCGGCACCTGACGCCCTATGCAAGTGTGATCGCCCTCTGGGTGTGGAGTGGCAAAAACAGTCCCTCGGTTGCAAAGCTGGCGCTGTTGGGGGCAGCGGCGAGCCTGCTCAATCTGGCGATCTCGCCGGAAGTGGGGGTGGCCTTCAGCGCGGCGCTGGCATTCTATCTCGTCGTGTTGAGCCTGACGGTCCACCGCCGGTTCATCCTCAATCTGCTGGTGCATCTCGTCTCGCTGCCGCTGTTTCTGTGGCTCATCTCACCCGATTACCTGCAGTCGGTCTTCAACTTTTTAGGCGGCGGCTACAACTTCCCGGTCGTCCCGGCGCTGCACATTCTGCTCTATCTACTCAGCTTCTTTGTGCTGCTGCCCAACTTGATCGGGGGGGTGCTGGACCGCAGCCGTCCGGACCGGCCCCTCGTCGCCGGATTGATCGTGCTCTGCCTGGCGATGCTCCCCGGTGCGCTCGGTCGCTGCGATTTCTGGCATGTGACGCTCTACGGCATCGGCGTGTTTTTGCTGACGCTGTTGGGCCTCGCAAAAGCGAGCGAGCAGGGGCGCATCCCGCGCCTGGCATTCTCCGGCTACGCTCTCGGTTACGCCCTCATCCTGGCGCTCGTGATCCGGGTCTTCGATGTCTACCCCTACCGCTACCTGCTTGCCAACGACCTCTACGCCCACGCCTACACGCTGTTGGGGCCGGAGCGCAGCCTGGCACTGGCGGGTAAGCGTCCCGCCCTCGCCGCTAAACTCCATAGCAAGTTTGCCCAGATCGCCCACGCACCGGATTTCAGCAAACTGGACCCCTACGGGCCGATGCTTGCCCCCGTCGAGGTGAGTGCGCCCCTGGAGCGCTACTTAAAAGCCACAGGCAAGTTCCTCCCCGAGTACTACCCCGACAACCAGGGCATCTACTCGGACGCCCAGATCGCCCGCAAGCTCCAGGATGTGGAAAGCAGCCCCTACGTCCTTGTTCCTGCCCAGCCTGCGGTCTCGGGCGACTACGGTCGCGAGCGCCAGGCGTACCTGAGCCGCTATTTTCTCTACCCGTTTCGCCTGCCCCAGGTGCGCGACAGCCTCAGCCTCGACGAGCGGCTGCAGGCTTATCTGACGGCCCACTTCCACAAAATTACCGAAGTCGAAGGCTACGTCCTCCTTGGGCGCAACAACACCTCTGTCACCTGAATCTGTGGAGTCTACCTGTATGCAAGCGCTCGTATCGGCGATCCTCCCCGCCTACAACGCCGAAGCGTTTATCGCCCGCACCCTCGATTCGGTACTGGGCCAGACCCACCGCGAGCTGGAGGTGATCGTCGTCGATGACGGCTCCCGCGATCGCACCCCGGCCATCGTCGAAGCATACTGCCGCCGCGATGCTCGGGTGGTGCTGCTGCAGCAAAAAAACGCCGGGGTGTCGGCGGCCCGCAACCTGGCGATTGCCCACGCCCAGGGCGCATTCATCGCCCCGATCGATGCCGACGATCTCTGGTATCCCCAAAAGATCGAAAAGCAACTGCGCCGCTTCGGTGAGGCGAACAAAGCGGTCGGCCTGGTCTATACCTGGACGGCGATGATCGATGAGACCGACGCCCTTACCGGGCGCTGGAGCGCCTGTCCCCTGGAGGGCAATGTCTGGTTGCCGCTGGTCTACCACAACTTCATCGGCAACGCCAGCGTACCCCTCATCCGCCGCGAGTGTCTGGAAGCGGTCGGCCCCTACAACTTGAAGCTCAAGATCGATAACACCCAGGGAGCCGAGGACTGGGATCTCTACCTGCGCATCGCCGAGCGCTACCCTTTTGCCCTGGTGCCCGAATTTTTAACCGGCTACCGCCAGTTGCGCGGCAGCATGTCCCGCAACTACCGGGCGATGGAGACGTTTGTCCGACTGGTGCTCGAAGGGGTGCGCGAGCGGCAGCCGGGGGTGCCCGAGCGGCTCCTGCGCTGGGCAATCGCCGATCTGTACTTTAACTTTGCCAAGTCGAACCGGCAGGCGAACGATTACCGCGCCAGCCTCGGCTGGCTGGTGCGCTCGGCCCTCGCCGATCCAGCCCTGCTCGCGCGGCGCAGCTATTACCGGCAGTTGGCGGCGGACCTGCTGCGGCTGCGGAGCAACCAGAACGCGCCGGAGGTGCCGCAGGCCGCCAGCCTGGACCTCGCCGAGTTGCACCAGAAGGTCCGCTCGGCGAGGCGGGGCAGGGGTGACCTGCAGGCGGTGCGCCTGCAGAAGCTGGCGCTTACTTCGGGGCGAGCAACTTGAGCTTCAGTACGTGGGGGTTCGCTTCGACGTTGCCCGCTGCGTCGCGGGCACTGGCGGTCACGGTGTAGGAACCGGCGGGCAGGCCGTTCAGGGTGACCTGCCACTGCGAGTAGTCGGAGACAAGGGGAGACGCAGCTACGCCGTTGACCGTCACGCTGCTAATCGTGCCGTTGTCGATCGAAAAACCGCGCAGGGTCAGTGAACCGCCGGAACCGAGCTGCACCTGGGAAGGGTTCGCTCCCAGGTTGGTGATCGCGCTCGAAGGCGGCAGATCGTCGATCGGATTGGCAACGTTCAAAGTCGCGTTGGTGGTGTGGGCGACCGAGACGTTGTTGTTGCCGATCTTCGAGTCGTGGGCGTAGGAGAGGCCGTCTTTTTGGGAGCTGACCAGATCGGAGTAGACGACCTTGGCCGCTTGGCCCGGACCGTAGTAGTCGTTGATGATGATTGGCCCCGAGTAGCTGCCGCCCGCTGAGCCGCTGGTCGGGTTGATGTAGCTGCCGGTGTAGTTTTGCTTGAAACCGGAGATCACGACGCTCGAACCGGAAATTTCGTAGTTGCCGGTGGGCGGGGTAAAGAAAGTGTCCGGCGCGTAGGCGCTCTGGATGTTCAGGTTCTGGAAGGTGACGTTCGGCCCGCTTGCGAAGGTCTTCATCGCGTTGCCGGTGTTCGAGATCGTCATGTTCTTGAAGGTCAGATCGCGGGTGTACTGCTGGTTGTTGAGGGCGTACTCGTACATCACCTCAAAGCCATAGTTGCTGTTGGTGCTCGTCACCGTGTCGATGAGCATACCGTTGCTGCCGATCGAAAAGGGATAGTGGATACTCCAGGCGGTGAACTTTTTGATCTGACCGGGCCGCGACAGGGTCCAGTTGCCGCCGTAGAACTGGGAACACCAGCGGTGCTCGTTGTGGCAGCTGTTCCCCTCAAAGCGCAGCAGGGGCAGGCTGTTGACCAGGGTGGGCACCTCGCTGCCGGTGGAGTTGAGCACCGGGGCGGTGAGGGCGGTCGGTCCCGAAAAAGTCTGGTCGTAGTAGTAGGTGACAGGCTCGATGTCGAACAGATAGCCGAAGGCGTCGTTCTCTGCCGACTGGTTGTTGATCAAGGCGTTGCGGCCATTCGCCCACCAGAAACCAAAACCTTCGCCGCTCAGATACGAGAGCGATTCCTTCGAGGCAGCGGTGCCGTTGAAGGCGTTGACCGCCAGGTTGTGATCGAGGAGGTTGTAGACTTCCGAGCCGTCCTCCAAAAAAAAGCCCGCCGCGTTGGTCTTGTAGCCAACGTTGTCGCGCACCAGGGCGTAGTCGGTGTCGTGGATGGTGATGAACTTGAAGCCGCCGTTGGTGACGGCGTTACCGGTGATATAAAAGCCGCGCATGGTGTCGTTGACCATGTGCAGGTGAATCGGGTAGCGACCGATGTTGCCTTCCTTCCCCAGGCCGTCGAAGCGGGCATACTCGATGGAGCCACTGCTGTAGGCGTGGTACATCGTGTGGCCGCGCGCGGCGGTGCTGCTGGTGTCGGCGGACTGCACGACGATGTTGCGCGTCAGATTGGCGACTTCCGGGTAGTAGCCCGACAACCCGGAATGGTCGTAGCTCAAAGCCGAGCTGAGGGTGATCGTCTTGCCGCTGATGGCGCTGATCGTGCGCTGCTCGGTGGTGGTACCGCCGTATCGAAGACTCGACGGGTCGGAGGCAAAACCGGACTTGCCGTTGTTGACGCCGACGACGATGATGCTGTCGCCCACCTTCCAGTCGCTGATGTCATCGACCACCGTCACCTTGGTGTTGCCGACGACGGCGTTACCGCTCAGCCGCGTCCAGGTCTTCTTAAGGGGCTGGCCGTGCAGGTCGAGGCGACCGCCGCAGACAATGATGCCAGGGGCGTCGCTGCTACTAAAATCGCTGTAGGCCACCAGCTTGATCGTCGCTGTCACCCCCGCAGGCAGCGGTGCTCCCGGCAGACCGATATTCAGCGACCCCGATGTGGCCTTGGTCGGCTCGCTGCCGTTGCACGAAGCGGTCTTGTCCACAGTCGCATTGTCGCCAATCTTGAGGAGGCCGACGCCCAGGTAGGTGCTCGATTGGGTCGAAAACTTCAAACTGCCGAACACGCTCAGCGTGTGCAGGTTGATCTGGGAGTTGCTGTTGTAGGTGACGCTGCGGCTGGAGGGAATCACGACGTTGTCGCCGCTCGCCGGAAGAGAGCCGCCCCAGACTTTCGTATCGGTCCACGAACCGCTGGCGACCGCAGTCACCGTCCGCCCACTTGGGCTGGCCGCCGCACGGGCGGCAGTAATGCTGACAGTTTGCGACAGAAAACAGGCGAGTGCCAGAGGCACCCAGCAAGATGCACGAAGGAGCATATTACCTCTGCTTGAACGGGAAAAAATGCAGCAGGAAGTGCTCGCCTCATAGGCGAATAGGGAGTCTACAAGCAGCCTTCAGACAGGCCAGGAGCAATGAACTCAGCCCGCTGAACAACTTAACTGCATAAGCTGTGTACTGGTGTTACTGATTTTGAGCTGTGGGGAGTCCGCCTTGAAGGAAACTTCAGGGCGGAATAGAAGCATTGGGTGGAAGTGCGTTACGGTTCTGTTTTTAGAACACAAACACAATACCCTGACGCTCTAAAGTTTCTGACATAATCTCACCAATATTTGGGAGGAAAAATTTTGGACCCTGTCCGGTGAGTAGTAAGATGAATTTACCAGAATCATCCATCGAGTAATACGGCCAGATGGCGAAAAAAAATGACAAACTGGCTAGCCGCCTGGATAGCCGCCAGAGCGCTTTCTGGCATTTGCAAAAAATATAAGAGCGATCCGCACGCAGGTGTGGCTACCGCTGGCAGAACAAAGAATTTATGCCGACCAAACTAGCATAAACTCCTCCACATGTTCAGCAATTTATGCTGGCCTGCAGGCATAAATGACCTGCTGGTACTTCGGAAGAAAAGCTGTTGCGTGACTGACCCCACAATAGAGCCGATTCGCCATGCTTGATCACAGTAACGTCAAACAATTCTACGAGCAACTGTACACCACCGACTACATGGGCGAGGACGGCTTCGCCTGCTGGAGTCAGAATGGCGTCGAGCTAGAGCGGGTCAGGGACGTGCTCTGCCAGGTACAGGGTCCGATCGCCTCGGTGCTCGACTACGGCTGCGGCCAGGGCCGCTGGGCAACGGTGCTGGCGGAGCAATTTCCTGCCGCCCAGGTAACGGGCATCGATATTTCCCAGACGGCGATTGCCAGAGCACAGCAGCGCTTTGCGATGCATCGCTTCGTCGCCTTCGACGGCGAGCGCGCCCCCTTCGCGGACGGGTCCTTCGATCTGCTGTTTTCGTACCACGTGCTGGAGCACGTCATCGACCTGGAGGCGGTCGTCGCCGACATGGCCCGGCTGGTCAAAAAAGGCGGATACCTGTGCATTATCTTTCCGTGCGCCAACGCGGGCTCCCTCGAAGAAAAGACGATGCGCCTGATCAAAGACGGCAAGGTGACGACGCCCCAGGGCGAGATGGTCTTTCATTTTGAGCGCTCCGCCGGTCACCTGCGCCGGTTAAGTAGCGCCCAGATAAGCGAGCGCTTCGCCTGCCAGGGAGCGCGGCTAAGGGAGCAATCCTTCGCCTGCCAGTTTTTTGGGGCGGTCGATTATCTGGTGCGCTCGACCGACGGCGGTTACATTCGCTCGTTCTGTGCCGTCGGACGGGCGGTGCATCGGCTGGCCGCCCTCCGGCTCGGGGTGCTGCAGTACGCGCTGCTCGTCGTCGCCCGCCTCATCAAGTGGCGTCGGCTCGGGTGGCTATCCTCCGGTTGCGAGGCACTCGTCACCTCCCTGGCGCGGCTGGAGTGGCGGCTGGGCCGCCATCGCCCGAACGGTTCCGCCCAATTTCTGCTGTTTGAAAAAATCTGATTGACCCCCTGTCTTTTTATGCTCATTCTCGAAGTCAAACTCAAAGGCCGCCCCCAGCAATTTGAAGCGATCGACGGAGCGATCCGCGCCGCTCAATTCATTCGCAACAAGGCGGTCGAGTACTGGCAAAATCACACGACGGCGGGCAAGCACGATCTCAACAAGTACTGTGCTGTCCTCGCCCAGGAATTCGAGTGGGCGCAAAAACTCAATTCGATGGCCCGTCAGGCCAGCGCCGAGCGGGCCTGGTCCTCGATTGCGCGGTTTCTCGATAGCCGCAGGCGCAAGATTTCCGGCAAGAGACGCTTCCCCCGCTTCAAGCACAACAGTCGCACCGTCGAGTATAAATCGACGGGCTGGAAGCTCTCCGACGACCGCAAGAGTATCACCTTCACCGATGGGTTCCAGATCGGTCAACTGCGACTGATCGGCACCTACGACCTTTCGTACCAGCGGGATTTGATCAAGCGCGTGCGCCTGGTGCGCCGCGCCGACGGCTATTACTGCCAGTTCTGCGTCGATGTCGAGCGCCAGGTGAACCACACCTACAACGGCGCAATGGCGGGCCTCGACATGGGCCTCGACGACTTTTGCACGACGACGAGCGGTGAGCGAATCGCCAGTCCCGCTGGAATCGCTCGTTCAGAAAGGGGGTTCAGGCGATTGAGGCGCAGGCTCAATCGCAAGCAAAAAAAATCAAAAAACCGCTCCAAGCTCGTGCGCCGCCTCAACCGCAAATATCTCAAGTTGACCAGACAGCGTAAGGACTTTGCCATCAAATCGGCAAAGGCGCTATGTGAGTCAAACGATCTCATCGTCTACGAAAACTTGAAGATTCGGCCTCGCAGCCGCCGCTACCGCCAGTGCCGCAGTTTTTCAGACGACATCTGGCCGGTCTTTGCGCGCTGGCTCGAATACTACGCCCGACTGCACCGGATTGTCACCGTTGCGCTATCCCCTCGATTTTCCCGCACGCTCTGTCCACGCTGCGGCCATCCGCAGCAGCAGGCACTCAGCAGCCGCACCCACTGCTGCGTACAGTGTGGGCACCGCGAAACGCGAGCCGCGCAATTGCTCGCACGGGAAATTCTGGTAAGGGGGATACAGCAGCTCAGTACCGCGGGGCACGTGGAAACTGCCGGCCTTGAGCCGGAAAAAAGCCTGGGAAGAGAAGCACCCCTGCCTGGAACAGGTAACTGAACCACGCAAGTGCGCTCGTTGAATCAGGAATTTCGTAATCGCCGCCCAGCGGTGGTTGCGCAAGTGTCAATGCTTGGAAACCTATTGCCTGGACAGGCATACGCTAGAGTATGCCTGTCCCAGCAATACATCTGGACAATTCACCATGCAAACAATCGATGTCGCGGTGGTCGGTGCGGGCAACTGGGGCTTTAACCACGTGCGCACCTTTGGCCAGTTGCCGGGCTGTCGGCTCAGGGCCGTGAGCGATCTCAGCGCCAAAAATTTAGACAAAGTCCGCCGCCAGTTTCCAGAAGTGTTCGTCAGCGAGGACTACGAGCAGGTGCTGGACCTGGCGGATCTGCAGGCGGTGGTGGTGGCGACGACCGCCGCCACGCATTACCCCATCGCCCGCGCCGCCCTGGAGCGGGGCAGGCACGTCCTGGTCGAAAAGCCGATGACCCTCGACATGGACGAGGCCCAGGCGCTCATCGAACTGGCGCGCTCAAAAAACCGCGTGCTGATGGTCGGGCATATTCTGCTCTTCCATCCGGTCGTTACCGCCCTCAAGCGGGCGATCGAAGCCGGCACCCTGGGCAAGATCCACTACATCTACTCGCAGCGGGTCAACCTGGGCCAGGTGCGGACCGACGAAAATTCGCTCTGGAGCCTTGCTCCCCACGACATCTCGGTGATGCTCTATCTGTTGGGCCAGTACCCCGAGAGCGTCTCGGCCACAGGCCAGGCATTCATCAGCCAGGCGGTGCAGGACGTCGTCTTTTTTAGCCTCAAATTTCCCGAGGGCCAGCTCGGCCACGGCCACGCGAGCTGGCTCGACCCGAGCAAGATCCGCCAGTTTACGATCGTGGGCAGCCGCAAGATGGCGGTCTTCGACGACATGCAGCCGGTCGAAAAGCTGCGCCTCTACGACAAGGGCGTGGACATCGCCGAGAGCTACGACTCCTGGGGCGGTGCTTTGAGCCTGAGACAGGGCGACATCACGATCCCGGCCATCCAGATGAGTGAACCCCTGCGCAACGAGGCGCTGCACTTTTTAGAGTGCGTGCGCGAGGGCAAACCTCCCCTCACCGACGGCATCAACGGCTTAGAAGTGCTGAGTCTCCTGCAGGCGGCCCAGCGCTCGCTCGAAGCGGGCGGCAGCGCCGTGCCCACCGTGCTCCCCGAGCGGGTACGCGAACTCAAGCTTGCTTCTTACCACAGGTAACACTGCCGTGTCCGACAACGTCGAATACTTCGTCCATCCTTCGTCCTACGTCGATGCTCCGGCGACGATCGGAGCGGGTACGCAGATCTGGCATTTTTGTCACATCAGCGCTGGAGCCACACTGGGTGAGCGCTGCAAGCTCGGACAGAACGTCTTTGTCGCAGCGGGCGTGCGCATCGGCAACAACGTCAAGATCCAGAACAACGTCTCGATCTATGCCGGGGTGAGCCTCGAAGACGACGTTTTTTGCGGGCCGTCGATGGTCTTTACCAACGTCAAGACGCCCCGCTCCGCCTTCGTGCGCAACACCAGCGACGACTACCTGACCACCGTCGTGCGGCGAGGGGCGAGTATCGGGGCGAACGCCACGATCGTCTGCGGGATCACCGTCGGTGCCCACGCCCTCATCGGGGCCGGAGCGGTGGTCACAAAGGACGTGCCCGACTACGCGGTGATGGTGGGCAACCCGGCCCGCCGGCGGGGCTGGGCCTGCCAGTGCGGTGTGGGCCTCAAGCAAGAAGCCGAGAACTTCCGCTGTCCAGCCTGCGACCGGCACTACCGTCAGTCCAGCGATCACCTGCTTGTGTTGGAGAAATAGGTCCGTGCGTATCCTTACCGTCGTCGGGGCGCGCCCCCAGTTCGTCAAAGCCGCTGCTGTAAGCCGCATCCTCCGCCGCGAGCACCGCGAAATTCTCGTCCATACCGGCCAGCACTACGACCACGGCCTCTCGCAGGTGTTCTTCGACGAACTGGAGATGGCCCCGCCGGACTACAACTTAAAAGTCGGCTCCGGCTCCCACGGTCATCAGACTGGCCAGATGCTCGTGCGCATCGAAGACGTTCTCCTCCAGGAGCGGCCCGACGCGGTGCTCGTCTATGGCGACACCAACTCGACTCTCGCCGCTGCCCTGGCGGCTGCCAAACTGCACATTCCGGTGGCCCACGTCGAGGCGGGCCTGCGCAGCTTCAACCCGGCGATGCCGGAAGAAATCAACCGCCGCCTCACCGACCACCTCTCCCAGATCCTCTTTGCGCCGACGGCTGCCGCCACCGCCCAGCTCGGGCGCGAGGGGATTGCAGCCGGTGTCCATCAGGTGGGCGATGTGATGTACGACATCTTGCAGGCCAACTTAGAGCGCTCCCGCGCCTGCTCCCGGTTGCGCGCCGCTCTCGGGCTGGAGGCGGGGCGGTACGTGCTCGCCACCATCCACCGCGCCGAAAATACCGACGACCCGGAGCGTCTGCGGGCGATCCTGGAGGCGTTCAGCGCCATCGATCTGCCGGTGCTCTGGCCAATGCACCCGCGCACCCGCGCCCGGATCGGCCAGTTTGGGCTGGAGCCCCTCCTGGCCGCTGCCCCCCAACTGCGGGTGGTGGAGCCGGTGGGCTACCTCGACATGCTCGCCCTCGAAGCGCAGGCGCGGCTGATTCTTACCGACTCGGGCGGCGTGCAAAAAGAAGCCTACCTGCTCGCTGTGCCCTGCCTGACGGTGCGCGGCGAAACAGAGTGGATCGAAACGGTCAGCTCGGGCTGGAACCGGCTGGTGGCCGCCGAACCGGCGGCGATTGCCCTTGCGGTTACAGGCTGCACCCGCCCCGCCGAGCACCCGGCCCACTACGGCGATGGGAACGCCGCCCGGCGGATCGTCGAGGTGCTCGAACGGCACTTTGCCGTCGCCGTCCCCGCTTAAAGCTGTTCAGTCCCCTCGCCTCGGCGGCCCGGTTCGGTTGAACCGGGCCGCCATTTTTTCCTGCATTCTGCGCTTCGGAGCTTTCCCCCATGACCTACCAATCCGTCGTCACCGGCGCTGCCGGATTTATCGGTTCTCACCTGTGCGAGCGCCTGCTCGCCGAAGGACATCAAGTAACGGGCATCGACAGCTTCACCGATTACTACGACCCGGCGCTCAAGTGGCGCAACCTGACGACTGCCCTTGCCCATCCCAACTTCCGCTTGATCCAGGCGGACCTGCTCGATCTTGACTGCGCAGAACTGTTGCGCGACGTCGATTATCTCTTTCACCAGGCCGCCCAGGCCGGGGTGCGCGCCAGTTGGGGAGCGAACTTCCATCACTACTCCCACAACAACATCGACGCCACCCAGGTGCTGCTCGAAGCCGCCCGCACCTCCCGCCAGTTGCGCCGCTTCGTCTTTGCCTCCACCTCGTCGATCTACGGCGACGCCGAGACGTTTCCGACCGCCGAGACGGTCGCTCCCCGGCCCGTCTCGCCCTACGGGATCACCAAGCTGGCCGCCGAGCGCCTCGGGCAGCTGTACTGGGAAAATTTTGGCGTGCCCTTCGTGGCCCTGCGCTACTTTTCGGTCTATGGCCCCCGCCAGCGGCCAGACATGGGCTTTCACAAGTTCATCCGCTCGATTCTGGCGGGCCGGGAAATCGAAGTCTACGGCGACGGCCAGCAGACCCGCGACTTTACCTACGTCCTTGACATCGTCGAAGCGAATCTGCTCGCCGCCCTTGCGACGGGCCCGGTAGGGGGAGAAGTGATCAACGTCGGCGGCGGCAACCGCGTCGTGCTGAGCGAGGTGCTCGATTTGTTAGGCTCGCTTACCGGGCTGCCGGTTTATCGCCGCCAGCAAAATTGCCAGGCAGGCGATGCCCGCCACACCGCCGCCGATATCACCAAGGCCCAGAAGTTGCTGGGTTTTGCGCCCCGCTACGATCTCGCCCTCGGCCTCGCCCATCAGATCGCAAGCCTCAAACCCGCAGGCGAGCTGGTGCGCGTCGCATCCCTGGTCGGAGCAGCCTGAAACGTTGTTTAGGAGTGAAAGCCTGTATGAGAGCCTATATCCTCGCCGCCGGCAACGGCAGCCGCCTGCGCCCCCTTACCGACCGGCTGCCCAAGCCGATGGTGCCCTTGATGAACCGGCCCCTGATCTCGCATCTGGTCGATCACATCCGGCCCCACGTCGATGCCTTGCGCCTGAACGTCTCCTACAACAAAGCGCCGCTCATCGCCTATCTGCAGACCCAGCCGGGGGTGAGCTACTACGACGAGGGCGAGAAGCCCCTCGGCTCAGCGGCGACGATCGCCCGAGAGCGGGCCTACTGCAGCGCGGATCTGACCCTGGTGAGCTGCGGCGACCTGCTGTGCAACTGGGACATCGAGCAGATGGTCGCCTTTCACACCCAGCGCAACGCCCTTGTCACCGTCGCCGTGCGCAGGGTGGCCGACCCGCGCCGCTACGGCGTCGTGGTGAGCGATGCCCAGCAGCGGATCACCCGCTTTGTCGAAAAGCCCCAACTGCCGCCCAGTTCGCTGATTAGTTGCGGCATCTATCTATTTTCACCGGAGCTATTTGCGCACTGGAACGACCAGTGGCGCGACATCGGCGGCGACCTGCTGCCGGATCTGGTGGCGGCAAACCTGCCGGTCTACGCCTGGTCGATGGACGCTACGGCCTGCTGGAGCGACATCGGCAATCCGACGAGCTACCTGGAAGCGCACCTGCAGCTCACCGGCGGCACCAACACGATCGCCCCCGAAGCGCAGATCGACCCGCAGGCGGTGCTCGAGCGCTCTGTGGTGGGAGCCGGGGCAATCATCGCCGGCCCCTCGCGCCTCGAGCGCTGCGTGGTCTGGCCGGGGGCCGTTGTGCAGGGGTTAACCCTGAGGGACAGCATCGTCACCCCCGAAGCGGTGGTAGCGGTGCAGAGGGTCTGCCAGGCGGTCTGAAACAGCAATAAAACCGAATACAAGACGCCGGGGGCGCAGCGTTCGCTGCGCCCCCGGCTTTGCTGCGAGTATTTTTAAACGTCGTAGGTGCCCTTGCCGGTGAACTTGACATCGACCGGGTTGGGGTTGTCGCCGATCTTGCGCGGCACGTAACCCACCGGTTCGCGGCCAGGGTTGGATTTTTCGGAGGCGACACCGTCCATCGGAAAAATCAGCACCTGCTCGCCGTCCGGAAAGACGCGGTAGATCTTGGAGTCGCGGATCTTGAAGTTGGCGACCAGCTGCCGGTGCAGGGCGTGGCACTGCTCCTTGCGGGCGAGGTAGAGGACGTTTGTACCCGCCACCATCGTCGCCGCACCGCCGGTGGGCATCTCGAAGACCTGCTCCTCTTTGCTGTTCCAGACGATTAAATACTTTTCTTCGGTCTGTGCGCTGCGGAGCAACCCTCCGGTGCTGCCACCGAAAAGGGGCGTGCTACCACCGAAAGGCAACTCCCTGACGTCCGCCATAGCCTGGTTTCTCCTCCTGTATGGGGTTCATCATAGGCGCGGCCAGATCGCGCTGGCAAGGGCTTTGCAGCCTTTTGCCCCCCGGCGGGAGTAAAGAAATATGTCGGGAGATGGGCGGTCGGTCCCTTGGTTTGTAACTATGGCATGATAAATCTGTAACGTTCTGTATTGCTTCGATGGCCACAATCGGTTGGGTTTCGCTGCTGACTTTCTTCGTCGTCTCGATCGCTCTGGTGGTCTGGGGGCGCAACGGTTTTTAAGAAGCGATGATCGAGCAGGCTCTCATCGTCGTTTTATTTGGGCTGCTGCTGGCAATCACCGGTGGTGTCGTCTATCTAAGCTGGATAGAGTTTCGAGACCGCAGACGGCGAAAGGCAAACAAGTCGGTGGCCCCCCCGCCGCCACCGGCTCGCCGCCAGGGCAAGAATAAGCCAAAAGGCAAGACAAGGGGCGGGCGCTGAACAACAAAAAAGCAGGCAAGTAGCCTGCTTTTTTGTAGATAGTACTGGAGGACAATACTTAGTCTTCGTAGATCCGGCACTCGATCGCATCCGGATTGTCGGCGCAGTAGCTCTGCAGAGAATTAGGCTTTTTCTCTTTGCTCTGGACGTGGGAGGCAGCGGCCTGCACTTCTTCAACAGCGTCCCAGGCAGCTGCGCACTGGGGAGAACCATCGCCGTTGATCGAGCAGATCTGCTTGGCCTCGGCTTTTTCTTGTTCGATCAGCTTGTCATAATCAGTCGTCATGGTTTCGCCTTCATGAATCAGGACAGCTTGCTAGCCCTGTGCGCCTCTCAGTATGACTGAGGGGCCGGCTCACTCAGTCATTCATAACATTTTCTTGAGGGTTTGCGGCTACTTCCTGGGACGGAGAAGGGATGTCCACGAGAATCTGGGCGTAGCTTTTCACTTCCTGCCAGGCCGGATCGAGGCCAAGTTCTCCCTCGAAGCTGCGGATAGTGGCCTGGGCCGATTCACGATCGGTTCCGAGCACTTCCAGTTCGACGAACGGTTGATCCGGCAGGGCGTCGAGGTCATCGATGACGATTTCGGCCTGCTCGGCAATTTTCCAGACCGAGCGCGTCCGGCGCATCGCTGGGAGCGGCTCGATGGTGAGCAGTTCGACGAGGTGACGGGCCGCCTCGAAGGCCGCCCCCTCGATGGGCACCTCGTACTCTGGGCGAATCCGGATGCCGTCGCTGCTCAATTGGGTCGGGCCTTTGGCGATGAGCTTTGTGCTCTCGCCGCTGGTGCGCAGGCGCAGGTAGTGCTTCTGGGCGCTGGTAAAGCCGTGGACGTCCTCCTCGCGCAACCGCCGGGCGGCTCCGTAACGCTCGACGAGGCGCTTTTCCAGCAGGGGCCGCTGTTCGGGAGGAAGCCGATATTTCTTTTCGATTTCAAACATGCCGGTGTGTCAGGCTCACGAGTACCAGTATGGCCCGCGAGCCTGACCTCACCTGGGTTAGAAGCCAAAGAAATCGCCGATGTCGTCGGCCACATCCCCGACTGCATCGCCCACATCGCTTACCGCGTCGCCCACGTCGTCGGCTACATCCCCGACAGCGTCACCTACATCGTCGGCCACATCGCCGACCGCACCGCCAATGTCGTCGGTAAAGTCGCCGACACCTGAGAACACATCGCCAAAACCGCCGCCGATGCCGGAGAAAATATCTTCGGCTCCTGAAAAAGCGTCACCCAGCCCGTCGGAGAAAAAGTCCGTCGCCTCCCCAAGGCCGTCGGAGAGAAAGTCCGTCGCTTCTCCCAGGCCATCGGAGAAGACATCGCCCACGTCTCCCACAGTGTCCCAGGCGGCGTTGCCCAGGCCGTCCGCTACATCCCAGGCCGCTTCACCCGCGCCGCTCGCCACATCCCAGGCCGCACTACCGGCACCACTCGCCACATCCCAGGCCGCACCGCCGATGTCGCCGTCGGCCAGATCCGATCCGGCATCGCCAAATCCATCGATCAGATCGCCCACGCCGTCACTGACGCCGCCGATCGCGTCGCCCACGCCGGAGCCGATACCGGCGACGGCATCGCCCACGAAGTCGGGAGCCGGAACACTCAGATCAAAGTTGAGGTCCGCACCGAGGCCGAGGGCCAGACCCAGATCGCCGCCCAGCTGCAGGTTGCCGTCTTCATAACCCGCATCGAAGCCGATCTGCGCTCCGACTCCGGCGATCACCGAAGCGCCGTAGTCGCCCGTAACGCCCCCGACATCGAAGCCCGCATCGAAACCGGCACTTGCCCCGGCCATCGCTCCCGCGTCGGCAGAAAAATAAGCATTCTCGCCGTCGAGGGCAAAACCGGCACCGGCCTGGGCGCTGGCTCCCGCTTCGGCTTCGCCCTCAGCGTGGCCGCTTGCGATCTCGGTGCCACCGAAGGACAGCGTACCGTCGGCGCTGGCCGAAGCGCTCGCCTCGGCGGAAGCACTCGCCTCCGCTTCGCCGTAGATGCCGCTGGAAGAAAATCCGCCCTGGGCACCGGCCTCCGCTTCGGCGGAGATGGCCGCCTGGGCGCTCGCCTGCCCGGCGAGGCTCGCATCGCCGTAGGCAAGACTGCCCTCGGCTTCGGCGTAGGCGGAAGCTCCGGCAGCTACTCCGGTATGGGCGGCAAATTCGCCGCTATCACCTGTGAAGCTGCCCTCGGCTTCGGCGCTGCCCTGGCCATAGACGGCTGCCCCGGCTCTCGCCTCGCCCTCGGCCTCGATGCCGCCAAAATTGCTGCGGCCCTCGGTGCGGGTAGAGGCGGCTTCTCGAAAATTAAAATCTGCGCGGTTCCGGTCATTCGCTGCCATGAAAGAATCCTCAAAGGGGGTGTGGTTGCCTGTGTCAGCTAATAGGCTGAAATGGATGCGAGTATGCGGCACACTTGTAAAGAAGTTCTAAGGGCACGCTCATGGGTCTGCTGGTCAACTACAACGGCACGATTGCACCGGAGGCGAGCGTTTCGGTGCTCGATCGCAGCTTTTTGTACGGCGATGGCGTCTACGAGGTGACCCGCACCCTCGCTGGCCGCCCGGTTGCTCTAGGAGAACACCTGGAGCGGCTGCGGGCCTCGGCGCGCTATCTCTACCTGGATGTGCCCTGGAGCGACGCGCAGATCGAAGCGCAGGTCGAGCGCACCCTGGAGGCTGCCGACAATGCCGAGTCCTATATTCGGATCGTCGTGAGCCGGGGCGCAGAAGAAGAGATCAGCCTCCTGCCCGGCCCGGAGATTGCGCCCGCGCTGGTGATCGTCGTCCGGGCGATTGCCGCTGAGCCCGTCCTCGACGAGCGGGGCGTACAACTGGTAGTGGTGCCCCGCCTGCGCAACGACGCCGAGGCGCTCTCCCCTGCGGCCAAGACCGGCAACTACCTCAACAACATCCTTGCCCTCATCGAAGCGCGCCAACTGGGGGCCGACGACGCGGTGCTCCTTAACCGCCGGGGCGAACTGACCGAGGCGACCACCAGCAACCTCTGGCTGGTGCGCGAAGGTGTCGTGCTCACCCCTGCTACCGGTGCGGGCATCCTGCACGGCATCACCCGCCACTTTTTGCTGGAGTTGCTCTCGCAGTGGCAACTGCCCCACACCGAGACGACCCTGCACCGCGAAGATCTCTATACAGCGGACGAAGCGTTCTTGAGTTCGTCGGTGCGGCTGATTGCCCCGGTGCGCCGCTTCGACGACTATCTACTGCCCGCCTGCCCCGGAGCGCTCACCCGGCGGCTCTGGCAGGGTCTACTTGACAAGCTGCGCGCCTCGGTGGGCGTGGAAGCCGTATCCATCTGAAAAACAAAAAGTCAAAAAATCGCTGCAATCCGCTCCAGAAGAGCGTTTGCAAAACTGTATCCTTGTCGAACATTTTGAAAAATGTCCCGGTAGCATCAGGATGGCACCCAAACTACCAGCCAGTCCCTCAGCCTCGCCGTAGCAGATCGCAGCGAACCACCAGGAGGACCACTTTTGGGCCTTCATTGGATTTCAGGTAAAGAGAATAACAGGTGCAGAATCTCCCCATCCACGAACAGTTTCTAGATCAAGACCACGGCAGAACCTTTGATTCGGCCCCTGCGCACCGCCTCCAGAGCTTCGTTGGTCTGGGAGAGTGCAAATTCGGTGACTTCGGAGCGCACCGGTATCTGGGGAGCGAGGGCGAGAAATTCTGTCGCGTCCTGCCGGGTCAGGTTGGCGACCGAGCGCAGCGTCCGCTCCTCCCACAGCCAGGCGTAGGGAAAGCCCGGTATATCGCTCATGTGGATGCCCGCGCAGATGACCGCTCCGCCTCGGGCCAGAGCCTGCAGCGCCTGGGGTACCAGCGCTCCCACCGGCGCAAAGATAATTGCAGCGTCAAGTTTTTCGGGCGGCAGCTGGTCGGAGCCACCTGCCCAGACGGCCCCGAGGCTGCGGGCGAACGCCTGGCCCGCTGCATCTCCCGGTCGGGTAAAGGCGTAGACCCGGCGGCCCTGGTAGCTCGCTACCTGGATCTGGATGTGGGCCGAAGAACCAAAGCCGTAGAAGCCGATCGTTTCGGCTTCGCCGGTCATCTTGAGCGAGCGGTAGCCGATGAGCCCCGCACATAAAAGCGGAGCCACCTGCAGGTCGGGGTAGCCCTCCGGCAACGGGCAGACATAATCCTGGTGGGCGACGGTGTACTCGGCGTAGCCGCCGTCGATCTGATAGCCGGTGAAGCGGGCGTTGTCGCAGAGGTTTTCGCGCCCACTCCGGCAGTAGCGGCAACTGCCGTCGGTCCAGCCCAGCCAGGGCACCCCGACCCGATCGCCGGGCTTAAAGCGCGTAACTTTTGCGCCGAGCGCCTCGACGGTGCCCACGATCTGGTGGCCGGGAATGAGGGGCAACCTGGGATCGTTCAGCTCGCCTTCTACGATGTGCAGGTCGGTGCGGCAGACGCCACAGGCATGAACGCGGATGCGCACCTCATCGCTTGCGGGAATCGGAACGGGCAGATCCTGCTCCTGCAGGGGTTGACCCGGCCTGACCAGTACCATCGCCCGCATCGCGTTTCTCCCCTCCGGTTGTCCTTTCTTCTTACCAGATCCAGCAGCGCTGCGCCGGAGGGCGGGCCATCGCGGCACCCTCCCGGCAGCGAAAAGTCCGGGCAAAGCCGGGAAAATTTGCCAGGGGCAGATTCACCCGCCACCGCGCCGGGGCGTAGCTCGTGCTCGATCCAGGCGGTTCGCTGGCAGCCCAGAGGCGGGCGTAGCTCACATAAAAGCGCTGCTCCTGCCGGTTGCCGGTGCGCTGCAGGGCGGCATGGGCCATCCGCATCCCCTCGAAGTCGGCGACGGTTTCTGCCAGAGCCCGCCTGCCATCTACACCGGCGGCGGTGAGTTGCTGCCTGAGGCAATGGGCGCGCCGGGTAAAGCGCTGCCCATCGGCGGCGGGCCACCAGTGCTCGTAGGGATTGTCGAGCTGATCGAGGGGGCTGACGGCGTGGGTGATTTCGTGGCCGATGATGCTCCCGAGGGCACCGTAGTTGGTGGCCGCGTCCGCCAGCGGATCGAAGATGGGCGGCTGCAGGAGGCCAGCCGGTAGGGCAATCGTGTTGGTGATCGGATCGTAGGAGCTGTTGACCTCCGCCAGGCTCAGATCCCACTCGTTGCGGTCGGGCAGCCTGCCGATGCGCTCCAGGCCGCTCTGGGTAACCAGTTGCCAGGCGCGCAGGACGTTCAGGCTGTAATCGCGGCGATCGATGATCAAGCTTGAGTAGTCCCGCCAGCGATCCGGCCTGCCCACCTGGATTTGGAGGCTTACCAGCCGGTCGTGGGCGCGTTGCCGCGTCGTTTTTGAAAGCCAGGACTGGCGGGCAATCGCCTCGTCCGTCGCTGCCTTGAGATTGGCGGCGATGGTCTTAATCTGGGCCAGGGCGCGCCTGTCGAAGTAGGCGTCCACAAACGCTTCTCCCAGCGCGTCACCCAGGTAGGCATCGATCTCATCTATGCAGCGCTGCTGGCGCGGTTGGGGAGCTGTCCGTTGCTCGAATTCGTCGCTGAAGCGCTCGCCTGCACTGCGAAAGCGCGATCCAAGATACAGCGCCAGCGCGTCGAGCAGCCGCCAGCGCAAATAGACTCTCCAGCGCTCCACAGGCACGGTCTTAAGCAATCGATCGATCGCAGGGAGCAGGGCGGGCTGCTCCACCCGAAAGGCCGCCAGCCTCCCGAGCCCCCGCACCTGGAAGTACCGTCGCCAGTCGAAGCGGGGAGCGGATCTTGTCAGTTGTGCCGGGGTCATCTGCCGCGCCCGGCCACCGGAAACACCCGCCAGCTGCGCTTCGATCGCCAGCACTGTCCTGGCATCGGCGGCGGCAGTAGCCGCCGGCGCGCCGGCCAGCCTCAAAAGTTCTGAGGCGTAGCCCGCCAGAATGCGCCGCCGATCGGTGGTGGGATCGTCCAGGATCACGTTTGCCGGAGCGAGGAGCGCCCCCACTGCTCCCGTACTCTGCTCGTCGTCCGCCGTCAGACTAAAAAGCACGTCGATGCCGTAGCTGTGCAGGCGGGTGATCACCTCCTGCAACTCGGCGCGGGTGTGAATGGCGGCGATGCGGGCCAGTTCAGGAACAATCGGCGTCAGGCCGGCGGCTTCGATCTGCTGGGTAGCGAGACAACTGGCGTAATAATCCCCCAGCTTCTGGCGGTTGCTGCCGGGCTGTCCCCGGTGGGCCGCCGCCCCTTGCAGCAACTGCCGCAGGCGCTGTTCGTTCTGCCTGTCCAGCTCATCGAAGCGATCCCAGCTCTCATAACCGGCGGGAATCGGGTGGGTCTGCCGCCACTGGCGGTTGACAAAGCGATCGAAGTCGCGGCAGGGGGCGCAGTCACCCACTGCCTGCCTGAGCTTGCGGGGAACTGCAGCTACTGGCGCTGCAGCCAGAAGCGCAACAGCAAGAACGACAGGCAACCCGCCCCCCCTCAAGGATCGGTTGGGTTGGTGCGCAGATAAAATTCTTCGACCTGGGCCAAAAAATTGGCGGCCTCGATCGGATCGTCCTTGCGGTACTGGGCGGCGAAGCACAGGCGGCAACCTTCGCGGACAAGCTGGCCCTTAGCGGTGAAGACCGGCCAGAATCCCCGCGTCGGCTGGGTGCAGACCGGGCAGGGATGAACGGGCAGCGCCTTCTGGGGCAGGTACCTCATCCTCCAAGGCTACCCCCTGGCCTGTGAGTCTACAACGCAAAGGCTGCGTCTCCGAGCCGGACGTAGATGTCGCGCTGGTCGTCGGCAAAACTGCGGCGGCCATGCATGGCACGGGTGTTGTTGATCATCGCGATGTCGCCGCTCTTCCAGGGCACATCGATCGTGATTCGGCCCGCAACGGCGACCAGGTCGGCGAGCACCGCGTCGGGGATCGGCGAATCGTCCTCCAGGCGCACCAGGCTCGCCTTCGAGCCCGCCCGCTCCTGGCCCACCACCGGCAGGATGTTGTTGATAAAGGCGTCGTGCTCGCCATAGGGTGTCTTGACGACGGCGGAGGTGACGTACTCGGTGATCACCTGGCGCTCGGTCCCGACTTTGAAGGTCATCTGGTTTGCAGCACAGACCCTGGCCACCTCTTCGAGGTCGTCGCTCTGGTAGATGCCCTGCCAGGTGCCGTCGGGATAGGTGCGAATGTACTTGATGCGCTGCTCGCTAAAAAGTTGCCGCGAAGCGGAACTCAGTTCGCGCCAGAAGCGCACGCCGTCGGCGACCGTCGTCTCGCCGTCTTTGAGCGCCGGGGTGGCGCAGTAGAACCAGAGGACGCTCGGGTGCTCTTTTAGATAGTACATTTCGCCGTGCAACGGAACGGCAAAGCGCAACTTGCCCCCGGTCACCGACATCAAGGTCTTGTTGCCGCCAATGGACTCGCGGCTGTAGGCACCGCCGACGTAGGCGCGAAAGTCGGTGCAGTAGCGGGCGGTGAACGCTAAAAAAGCCTCGGTGTCAGGCGCAAAGCCGGTGATGTAGACGTAGCCGGTCCGGCGAAAAGCGTCGATCACCGTATCGCGGTCGAGGTCGAGGGGGCTGGCAGCAGCGGTCCCCTGGAGGGTCGTACCGAACGTGTCTGTGGGAGTCTGGGTTGTCATGTCGTTATGCCTACACAGCTTTTGAACTCGATAAACGGGCGGATCTTCAAGATGGGCCGGGCACCAGCCAGACTTCGAGGGCGACCGGCGGGGCCGGTGCATCGGAAGCTGAATCCGACGACAGCTGGCCCTGGGGGTTGAAGACCAGTACCAGCCCCTCCGGCGTCGAGAGGGCCGATACCAGTTCGCCCGCAGGCTGGATGCCCCACTGGTCTAGAGGCAGGCGGGTCCACTCCTCGCCGTCGCCCGTGGCAAAGAGGACGAAGGTATCTTTGATCTGCAGCCCGGCCACCAGCTGTCCCCGGTGCAGCAAAAAGCACTGCAGCACAGCGGTGGGCGCGTCGAAGCCCCGGCCCAGGGCAGCGAGGGGCACCTTCAGGCCGGTGGGCGAAAAGCGCGGTTTGCCGACGAGCAGATCCCAGCTTTGATCCGGGTAGATCCGGAAGATCTCGGGGGCGAGCACCTGGTGGCTGCGCAAGGCTGGATCGGCGCTGCCCGCGACGACGTAGAGGCAGCCATTCAACTCCGCCAGGGCTGCCACCTGCTGATTTTCAGTAAAGATATAGGCACCGCTTGTGAGCACCGCCCGGCAGTCCTGGCCGTCGGGGGTGCCCAGCCGCAAAAGTTGAAAGCCGCGATCGAGGTTGCGGGTGCCGAGGTAGAGCCCCTGCTCGAAGGAAGCAGCCTGGCTTGCGAGGATGTTGCCCTGGTCTTTGAAATTGGGTAGACGCAGCGCTTCCCAATGAGCGGCGGTGGGCGAAGGCGCTTTTAAGAGCGGCGGCGGATCTTTGCCGAGCCCGGTCGAGAGCGCCAGCCAGCTTTCGGCGAACGGCAAGATCTGATGAAAAGTAAAGGCACCGACCGCCGGGTTGCCCTCGAAGTGGGTCTGCCAGGTGCCGCCGTTTTCGCTGGTGAGCACGGTGCCGCCAAAGGGCGAGGAGAGGCTTGCCAGCAGAAGACCGCCGGGGAGCGCCAGGAGCGAGCAGAAGACGCTGCGGCCAGACCAGATCGCCTGTTCGCTCGCCAGACTCACCCCGAGCGCGTCGCTCAGCTTGTCCTTGGACTGCTCCTCGGCGACGCTGTCGGGAAAGAAGATGTCGAGCATGTCCTTTGGGCGCTTGCGCGCACTCGGATTGATCGTCGTGTTGATCGCGATCGAAGCGTGGACGGTGCGCCATTCGCCCGTCGCCGCCTCGAAGCGGACGATCCGCCGAAAATCTTGAATGTCGCGGTCGATGTAGATGCCCGCAAAGTAGAGCGTCCCCTGGTAAAAGGCGAGGGCACCGACCACCTGCTGGAGGTCGGCGAGATCTTCTTGCACGATGCGGCCCAAAAAGTAAGGATTGTTGCCGCTGCGGGTGCCGGTGTGGCTGCTGGTCTGCGCAGAGTAGATCACAGCCTCAGTACCCCATCTGCTGGGCCATCTCCTGGATGCCCTGGGCCGTCTCCGCGTCCACCGCCCACTCGTAGGTGCCCTTGAGAGGCGGAATGGGTACTTTGCTGTTGCGCAACTTTGGATTGGAAAGAAACTTGGGATCGTTGCCGAAGGGAGCGTTGAGCGGTCCCATCCGGGCGTAGGGCGATTTTTCGGGCGTCTTCATCTGCTCGATCGCCTCTTCGTCGGTGCGGATGCCCAGCCACTCGGCGATCTGCGGCAAATAAATATCGAGGTCCGAAAGCAAATCTTCGCCCCGGATGCGCATCCCCTGCCCCAGAGGCAGCCGCTCCATAAAAGCATTGATCTTTTGATGGGCGGTGAACCAGAGCTTGAGGGGACTGATCTTGACCCGCTTTTTGGGTTCTGGATCTTCTTCGTCGTCGATAAAGGCCGGGTCGATGCGCCAGCCGACTTTGGCCTGCATCTCGCCCACCTGCTCGCGGGTCTGAAAGATGACGGCGATAAATTCTTGAATCGACTTGGCGGTGCCCACCGGATGGCGGGTCAGGTGCAAAAAGCGCGCCCTCGGAAACATCTGAAAGGCCCGCTCCATATTCTCGATTTTGAGAATCGTCGTGGGCGATTTGTCTACGCCGATCTGGGGCGATACGTTGTCGAGCAGATAGTTAAAGACCTGCTCGCAGCTCATGTGCATGTGTTCGTTGATCCAGAGGCGGGCGCGGTGGACGCTCAATTCTGTCTGTACCCCTTCGTGAATCTGGGCGAGGGAGCGGGCAAGGCCGTCCATCGCCGTCGGCCAGCGCCGCTGGATGCGGGCGACGTTGAGATCTTCGAGGGTGTCGGTCTTAAACAAGTTCAGCTCCGGAAAGCCGTACAGGTCCGGATGCCGTCCGAGCAACGTCCCGACCACCGAGGAGAAGGACCGGGGCGGCGTCAGGATGATCAGGGGCGCATAGTTTGACACGGGTATTTCAGCAGGGAAGTAAGCGTCGTTATTTTATCACTCCGTTCAGTTCGCCCAGCCGCTGCTCGACGCGGGCAAACTCGTCGGCGGTCATCTGAACGAGGGCGACCAGGGTCTTGTACTGCTGCTGCAGTTGCCGCCGGTACTCCTCAAGCTCCTCGCGATCCGAGCAGTCCATCGAAAAATCTGGAGCCTTAAACCAGTCCTGCATCCGCTTGAGAAAATCGAGGGGCAGACTGTTTTGGGGCGTCGGCGGCATCGGTGCCACCTCCTGCTGGCGGACCGAAGGCAGCACGGGGGCGGGCCTGAGCGGCTCGGCCAGCTGCCCCTGATCGCGCCGATCGCGTATCTTCTGTAAGATGGCCTGCCGCTTTTGGGCGTCGATACTGGAGTCTGGCATGGTCGTACCTGGCGGTCCGTCTATCCGGACCCGAGAAAACCCATCCGATATTCTACAGTTACTGCAAAGATGTCATTTGCCCAGCCGATCTTCATCCTTTCTGCCAACTGCAGCGGCAGTTCTCAACTCTCAGCGATGCTCGGCCAGCACCCCGAGACCTACGGCCTGCCCCAGATCAACCTGCTGATGCTCGATACGGTCGAACAACTCAACTTGCTCCTGCAGGGGCCGCGCCAGTTTCAGGTCCACGGGCTCTTGCGGGCGGTCGCCCAACTCTACAGCGGCGAACAGACGATCAACGCCGTCGCGATGGCCCGCCGCTGGATCTCCAACCGCTTTTATGCCGACAGTGCCAGCGTCTACCGCCAGCTGTGCCGGCGCGTCGCCCCCCTGCGCCTCGTCGATCCGAGCACGACCTACTGTGCGGGCCGCGAACGGCTCGAACGGCTCTATGCCGCTTTTCCGGAGGCCCATTTTTTGCACCTGGTCCGCCATCCCCGCTCCCAGGGCGAGGCGGTGATCGGTATCGGCGAGGGGGCGCTCGCCATCCAGGACGGCTCGCTCGAATTTCGCACCAAAGAAGATGTGCTCGTTGACCCGCAGTACGCCTGGTACCGCTACAACGCCAACATCCGCCGCTTTTTTGGCCAACTGGCCCCCTGGCAAAAGTACACCGTGCAGTGGGAGGCGATCGTCTCTGAACCGGGCACCCACCTTGAGGCGATCTGCCGCTGGTTGGGGCTGGAATGGAACGAAGCGCTCGCAGCGGCCCTATTGCACCCGGAGCGATCGTCCTACGCGGGCTTTGGCCCCTACAGCTGCCAGCTGGGCCACGACCCCTACTTTTTGCGCCATCCGGCCTTCGTGAGCCGGCCATTGCCGCTGCCCTCCCTGAGCGGCCCCCTTTCCTGGCGCGACGACGGCCAGGAATTTTTGCCCGAGGTTCTGACCCTCGCTCGTGAATTGGGCTACAACTAATCCTGATTGTCAGGGTGTGCCCACAGACTGTGCTTTTCTGTCATATAGTACACACAATCCGGTTGACAGGCGGTTGCAAAGCTGATACTATCGCAGTCGCGTAAGAGCCTTACTAAGTAACTGAATGGCTAGTTTTACTCCCAAGGTTAATAAAGTCACTAAGACTGGACTGCGCGATCGGCTGAAGCTGGCGGCTGCATTCTTAAAAGAAAAGCGTTTCGACGAAGCTCTGCGCGAGACGAACGCCGTCCTGCAGGCTGAGCCCAATTCGGCCCAGGCGCTGTCGCTTTTAGGCAGTATTCATCTCAAGTGTCGGCGCTACGACGAAGCGCTGGCTGCCTGCCACAAGGCGCTCACCATCGACCCTCTTTCGGTGAGTGCCTGCCTCGGCGTCGGCATGGCCTACCTGCGCAAAAAAGACTTCAAGCAGGCGATGGCCGCCTTTGAAAATGCGGTCAAACTCGATCCCAAGCAGCCCAAGGTTTATATCAGCCTCGGACTTGCGATGTTCGGCCAGGAAAGATTCGACGATGCAATTCAGTACTTTTATCGGGCCCTGCGCTTTTCTCCCCAGACAGAGCTTCCTTACATCCTGATCGCGCGGGCCTGCCGCAAGCAGGGGCGCACCGCCGATGCGATCACAGCGCTTGAAGACTTGATAAAGATTCGCCCCGAAAGTTTCATCGCCCACGCGACCCTTGCCAGCATCTACCTCGACAAAAAAAACTACGAGGCCGCCGAGCAGATCTTGAACCGGGCCCTCGAGATCAAGGGCGATAAGCCCGCTCCGGCGATTTTACTCTCCCTTGCCGAGCTTTATATCGAGACCGACAGACTCGCCCCCGCCGCCGACCTCCTCCGTAGCCTGCCCTCCGCCAAAAAGATCCTGCCCCAAAAGCACAAGCTCTGGGGCGATCTCTACAGCAAGCAAAATCTCGTGCGCGAGGCCGCCGAAGAATATCGCACCGCCAGCCTGCTCGCCGCCGAAGACGACAAGGGCGACGACATCGAGATGGAGAGTCTGGTCGAAGCGGGCTCCACCAGTTGGGAGGAGCTGGCCACCACCTACCGGGCGATGGTGGGTGAGTCGCTCCTCAAGGCGCGCAAGACCCGAAACTAGTTGTTTTTCTCCTGCCCACTCCACCACTACAACCGGCCAGACCGGACAGACACATGCCCAATCACCTTGTCCAGATCGTCATGGATAGCTGCCGCTTCGACAGCTACCAGGCAGCGACCACCCCCAACATGGACCGCCTCGGCCAGGCCGAGCAGCGCTACAGCTACGCCTCGTGGACCTCGCCCTCGCACTACACGATGTTGATGGGCATGGTGCCCCATACCAGTCCCAAAAACGTCTTCGCCTCCGAAGTCTACAAGCAGGACTTTGCCCGCTGGATCGACAGGCTCGACGTCGCGGATCTGTCTTTTAAGACTTTCGTGCCGTACCTGTCGCTACCCAAGGTGCTGCAGGATCTGGGCTACGAGACGATCGCCCGCGTCTCGATGCCGGTGCTCAACCAGACGACGAGCATGAACCGCTACTTCGACGACTACAAGCTGATGCCCAACCACAACGACTTCAAGTCGATGGTGGCGGAGGTCGAATTTGAAGAGGACGAACCGCGCTTTTACTTTTTTAATCTGGGCGAGACCCACTATCCCTACATGCTCAACGGCGAAGACATGCCCAGAGTCTCCGGGGTCCACGGCGTCTTCAAAGAGATGGACGCGATGCTCAAAAGCGGCCAGGGGGCGGTGGCGAGCAAGTTCTTCGACGAAGGGGAGATGCAGCGGCTCCACAAGCAGCAGATCCACTGCGTCGAATATATCGACGAATTGCTCGGCCAGCTCTACCAAAAGTGTCCCGAAAACACCTACTTTATCGTCACCGCCGACCACGGCGAGTTGTTCGGTGAGGAGGGCTACTTTGGCCACGGCCCGGTGATGCATCCCAAGTGCTTCGAGGTGCCCTTCCTCGAAGGTCTGCGTCCAGGTTAAAAGCGATGTACGAGCCCACCCAGAACTGCTTCAGGCGGGATCTGGTCATCGACCAGACTCTTAAAGACGGCCAGATGTGTTATCTGGTCAAAGATCCGCGCACGGGCGAAACTTACGAGTTTGGCGAAGAGGAATATTATCTCTGCCGGCTGATGGACGGCAAGCGCACCCCCCGCCAGATCCTCTCCGATTTTGAGTCGCGCTTTGGTCTCACCATCAGCGAGGCCGACTTCGAGCCGTTTTCTCACCAGATCGCCACCTACGGTCTGCTCGAAACCTGCGGCAGCGGCGGCGTCGCCGTCGCTGCCAGACCCAAAAGCGACTCGTCCATCGCCTTCAAAGACGCCGACGGCTCCGAGCAGACCAAAAAGGCTTACAAGTGGTACTTCCCCTGGATGGCCCCGGTATTCACCGTGGTCGCCCAGGGGCTCTCGCCCTTTCATCTGATCTTCAAGTTCATCTCGCTTTTGCTCATCCCGGCGCTGCCCCTCGCGGTGCTGACGCTGCTCAACAACCAGACGGTCTTCTTTCGCGATTTCAACAACTACGTCTCGCCGGTGGGTGGTTTTGTCCGCCACTTCGTCAACATGCTCGCGGTCAACTTTTTGGCCAAGACCTCGATGGCGATCGTCGTCGCCCACTACGGCGTGCCGATGCGCAAGTTTGGTCTGCAGCTGGTGTTTGGCTTCTTTCCGCGCTTTAACGTCGCCAAGGACCCGATCTTTCGCTACTTGAGCCGCGAAGAGCAGATGTGGACGTTTGCGACGCCGCTGTTGCTGCGGGCTGTAATCTTTTGCCTGGGCATTTTCTTGTGGTTTCTCAATCGCGGCGGCGGCAACAGTCTGGCGGCCTGGGCGGTGTCGTGGAGCTTTTTGGCCTTTATCGACATCGTCATCGATATCAACCCGCTTTTGCCGGGGGACGCCTACGGCTGGGTGGTCAACTACTTTCGCTGGCCGCCCAACCTCTACAAGCGCAACCTGCAGATTATCGAGCGGATGATCCGCTTCCAGGGTCTGCCCAGCACGATCGCCCTTGGCGAGCGGATCAGGCTGCTGGTGGCGGCAATTGCCATCGGCATCTCGTGGTCCGCCCTGTTTATCTTTATTACGCTCCACAGCGCCGAGTCGTTGATGGAACTGATCCCAGGGCTTTTGGGCCAGGGCCTGGGAGTACTATTGTTTTGCCTGCCTTTTCCTCTCGCTTTACGTTGGTGGTTTGTCGTGCGCGATCGAACGAACAGTCAGAACACGTCCTCGAACCTGGGCAACGATAGCCCCGGTGCCATTGCGCCTACCAGTGGCGAGGGCAATCTCCAGTACACCGGTGCGAGCACGGCCCTCCAGCGCCCGGCTCCCCCCGCCGATCCCTGGGTAACAGTGCGCAAGATCCTGCCCTGGGCTCTGCTGGTCCTGTTTATAATCGTCCTTCTGCTGCCTTACACCTATCACTACGGCGGGGCGATTCAGCTGTTGCCCCCGCGCCAGGAGAAGATCACTCCCGAAGTCGAGGGCACCCTCGAAAAGATCTACTTCAAAGGGGGCGATCCGGCCTACATCAAAGCCGGGACGCCGCTCGCGGTGCTGCACTCCTCCGACACCGACAACAAAGTCAAGACCACCCTCCAGCAGGTGAGTATGCAGCAGGCGGCCCTGGCCAAGGACCAGCAGGAACTGGAAAAGCTCCTGCACACGCCCAGGCCAGAAGATGTCCAGGTCGCCCTCCAGCAGGTCGAGGTCGCCAAAAAAGACCTGACCGTTGCCCAGGCCCAACTGCAGACCGACCAGAGCCAGGCGGCCTTTGAAGACCGCAACGCCAGCCGCCAGCTCGCCCTCTATCAAGATGGCGCTGCCGCCTTCGAGACCTACGACAACGCCAAAAAGCAGGCGGAGACTGCCCGCATCCAGGTGCTCAAGTCCCAGCAGGCGGTGGCGAGCGCCCAGCAGTCCGTCAGCCGCGCCGAGGCCAACCTCCGCCAGGTCAAGGCCGGTCCCTACCCCCAGGAGATCGAGGCGGCCCGCAAACAGGTCGATCAAGACGCCGCCGATCTGAGGCGGCTGGAGCAGGAGCTGACCTACTGGAAGCAGCAGTTCGCCTACACGACGATCAAGATGCCCTTCGACGGCTATCTGGTCACCCCCAACCTCGACTTCAAAGTCGGCAGCCGCCTCAAGCAGGGGGATGTACTGGCGGTGGCCGAGAGTGCGCGCAAGATCGTCGGCACCCTCCAGATGCCCGAGTACCAGGTGGGCGAGGGGGGCTTCAAAGTCGGCAACGAGGTCGAGGTCAAGCTCTGGGCCTACCCCAACGAATCGTTCAAAGGCAAAGTCACGTCGATCGAGCCGGTCGCCACGGCCCTCGACGATCCGAACAAATCGGGCCGGGTCAGCTACGGCGCGGACCCGAACGCCGATGTGACGAGCACCGCCCGCTACGTCAACGTAAATGTCGAGGTGCCCAACGCCAAAGGTCTGATGAAATCGGGCATGACCGGCTACGCCAAGATCACCGGCAACACCGAGACGGTGATCCAGGCGTTTACCCACCCGGTGGTGCGCTTCTTCAAGATCGAGCTGTGGAGCTGGTTGCCGTAGCGCTCTAGCGCACAGCGATCGTCGCCTGCCCCACACTTTCAGCTTCGAGCCGTCCGGAACGCAGGTACTCCTGGGCCGGGCGGTTCGCTTTAAGATAGGCGTCCCAGAAAGCGAGGGTCGCCGTCGCCGTGTAGGCGTGGATCTGCTCGGGAGCAATCGCCGGACGGGCTCCCCGCCGGGCCGCCCCGGCGCGCATCAGCCCTCCGAGCCGGGCGCGCACGCCGCTCGCCTCCCCTTCGCCGGGAGCCTGGCCCGAGAAACCAAAGTGGGGCGCTCCCTCGATCACGATCAGGTACTTGTCCCCCGGCGGCATGTTGTAGAAAGGCTCCATGCGCCACTCGGGGGGTTGGCCGCCCCGGCCCCGGTCCTCGCTGCCGGTAATCGTGAGCACCGGCTTTGTCATTGCCCGCCAGGAATTGGGCCTCAAGCCATTGAGGCCGGAGCCCTGGGGGGAGATGGTCACAAACGCCTGGGCGCGTTCGTCTCGAAAACTGGAGGCCGGCGCACCGGGCAGGTCCACCAGCGCCCCTGCGAGCATCGTCGCCGTAAATGCCCCAAAAGAATGGCCACCGATACCGATGCAGCCGGTGTCGAGCTTACCAACGAGTTCCTCCACCTGCCGGTTGAGCGATCCCAATTCGTCCAGCAAAAAGCGCATATCCTCGACCCGGTTGAGCCACTGCACCGGATCGTCGTTGGTCTCGATGACGCCCCTCAAGCCCCCGGTGCGGTATACGGACGTATCGCTGCCGTAGTGGGTCGGATGGACGCTCACGTAGCCGTGGGCGGCCAGGTAGCGGCCCAGGTAATCGTAGGAATCTTTTGATCCGCCGGAACCGTGGGAAAAAAGCACCACCGGAAAGACGCCCTCCGGCGATGGATAAAAGATCTTGACGGGCACCTCCCGACTGCGCTTCCCATCGACCAGTTCCAACGCCTCGATCACACCCACTTCGCTCATTTGCATGTCCGCTCGATCTTGAGAGCTTTGCGATCTCCCAGCTTAAAGCAATGGAGCCAGCCGGTATGATACGGGAGATGGCAGTCTGGGAGGTAACGGCGATGAAACTGGTGATTGGCAGCGACCACGGCGCTTACGAACTCAAAGAAGAACTCAAGCAGTGGCTCAGCGCCCACGACTACAGCTTTGAAGACGTCGGTACCTTCAACGGCGAGCGCTGCGACTATCCCCAGGTAGCAAGGACCGTCGCCCAAAAAATTCAATCCGGGGAGGCCAACCGTGGCATTCTCCTCTGCGGCACCGGCATCGGCATCTCGATCGCCGCCAACAAATTTGCCGGTATCCGGGCCGCCCTTGCCCACGACCACTACACAGCCAAGATGAGCCGCGAGCACAACGACGCCAACGTGCTTGCCATGGGCGGGCGGGTGCTCGGCCCCGAAGTCGCCAAGGATGTGCTCGCCACCTGGCTCACTACCGAGTTCGAGGGCGAACGCCACCAGCGCCGCCTCGATCAGATCCAGAGCTTCGAGACAGTCCAGACCCGCCAACCGGTCCCCAGTTGAAGCGATTCCGCTTGAAAGAGCAGGAGGCTGTGCAATGACGATGCGTCGCCGGACTGTCTTAGCAGGGTTAAGTGCCAGCGGTGCAGCTCTCACCCGCACGACCGCCGAAGCAGGCTCCGTTCCTCGCGCCCGCAACGTTGTGCTGGTGCACGGTGCCTACGCGGACGGCTCCAGCTGGGCGGACGTTATCGGCCTTCTGCAGCGCGAAGGGCTGAAAGTCGCATCGGTCCAAAATCCGCTGACCTCGCTGGCTGACGATGTCGCAGCGACACGGCGCGTACTCGCCCTGCAGGACGGTCCAACCGTTCTTGCGGCTCATTCCTGGGGAGGAACCGTCATCTCTGAGGCCGGTATGGACCCGAAAGTTTCTGCCCTCGTCTACGTTGCTGCCCGTGCGCCGGACGCCAACGAAGACTATGCAGCCCTGGCCAAACGCTTCCCCACTCCGCCCGCCAATGCTGGCCTCGTCTACTCGGGAGGCTTTGGCCAGTTGAGCGAGGAGGCATTTCTTCGTGACTTTGCCGGTGGCGTCGATCCGGCGAGAGCGCAGGTGCTTTACGCAGTTCAGGGACGCATCTCCGACGAGCTGTTTAGTGGCAAGACGACGGTGGCCGCCTGGCGATCGAAGCCGTGCTGGTACGCTGTATCCAGGCAGGACCGGACCACCGCGCCGGAGCTTGAGCGCTTTCTCGCCGAACGGATGAAGGCGAAGACCATCGAACTCAACTCCAGTCATCTGTCCCTCGTTACCCAGCCGCAAGCGATCGCTAACCTGATCTTGGAGGCAGCAGGACTACGAGGGTGAGCATGATTGGTCGTTGTTCGTTCCAGTGGCCGGCTTGAAGCCCCTAAAGCAGCGGTGCTATCATTGGCAGGCTGGGCACGTCGCCTAGTGGATATGGCACCTGACTACGGATCAGGACTAACGGGGGTTCGAATCCCTCCGTGCCCGCTTCATCAGCCCGCCCCCAGGCGGGTTTTTTGTTGGTCGGCACAACGAGCAATCTACTGAATTTTTGAAACAAGGAATGCAAATTGAATTTTTTATCATTTCTTAACTAAGCATTTGCATATTGATTTTGTATTTTATTGTCGGTTCTCGTATGGTTGCCGTTGCTTGCCTCCTGCTGGAGAGCGGACTGGACGGACGGATCGCTGTTTCAGTGCTTCTGCGACGATTTTTCGATGCGCTTACCGACCAGCGTAGATTCCCGTCTTTCCTAGTTGTTTGAAGTTGGTAGCTCAACTGCAAATCCTCAAATCCTGGAATCTACAACCGTTGCTCCATGTAGGTTTCAGAAATTTTTGTTTCAGAAAATTTCTGCCAGCCTGGCGACAACAACACTGAAATCCTCTGATCAATAAGTAGCTAAAGTAACAAATTGCTGCGATTTTGTTGCACAGAACACTCTTAGTCAAACTTTGTAATGGGTTGACTTTCCAATGGGAAACAGCGCGTGGTAGGTTCATCTGGGCATTCTGCCCGGCCCTCAACAAGAGGTTAAAAGCAAAGCATGTTGTCGAAAATCTGGCCTTCGACACTCAGCCTCGCTCTTGTGGCTGGTGTATTTTCTTGTGCAGCTGCTCTGGCAGCGCCCGTAGGGGACCGCGTGGTTCTTTCCGGCAGTGTCAAACCGTTTTCGGAGCGCGTCCAGGTGCTCGATGCCGCCGATTCAGCTGCATTTATCGAGTTCGATGTCGCCCTCAAGATGCGCAATTACGACACTCTGCGCTCCCGGATCGATCGGGGCGAAGTGCTCGCCAACCGTGAGCTGGAGAGCGATCACTTCCCGCTGGCATCGGACTACAGCTATCTGGTGAACTGGCTGCGCGATCATGGTCTGGCGGTCGAGCGCACCTACTCCAACCGGTTGAGCCTGCGGGTGCGCGGCAGCGTCGCCCAGGTGGCGGAGGTGCTCGGAGTCGAGCTACTCAACGTCAAAGTAGACGGCAAATCGTACATCGCCGCCCGCAACGCCCCTTCGTTGCCTCCTGAACTGACCCGCTTTGTCCTGGGCATCAACGGCCTGCAGCCCTATCAGAAGGCCCATTACCTGAACACGGGCCTCCAGCCCCAGAGCCCAACTTCGCCCTACGTGCCGCCCTACTCGGTGAGCGACATCAAAAAAGCCTACAACGCGACGGGTGTCACCACCACCGGCTCCGGCCAGCGCATTGCGATCTTGATCGACACTTTCCCGAGCGACAGCGATCTGACCAGTTTCTGGTCGGCGAACGGCGTCGGCCAGAGTCTGAGCAACATCGAAAAGATCCAGGCGGTGAGCGGTACCCTGCCGCCCCTTTCTGGCGAGGAGAGCCTCGATGCCCAGTGGACGAGCGGCATCGCCTCGGGAGCAAAAATCCGCATCTATGCAAGCCAGAGCCTCGCGTTTTCTAACCTCGATCAGGCTTTCCAGCGGATCATCAACGACCTGAACGGCGGCACAGCGATCAGCGTGCTATCGATCAGCCTCGGAGCCTGCGAGAAGGATCTTTCCAGCTCACAACTCTCGACCGACAACAACTACCTCTCGACGATCGCCGCCAAGGGCGTGAGCATCTTTGTCTCCAGCGGCGACAGCGGCTCGCAGGGGGGCTGCAGCAGCGGCTCCGGCGTTGACTTTTATGCCAGCAGCCCGAGCGTTACTGGCGTGGGCGGCACCAAGCTCAGCCTCAACTCCTCCGGCAGCGTGACGAGCGAAACCGGCTGGACCGGCAGCGGCGGCGGCAACAGTTCCTTCAGCCGCCCGAGCTGGCAGGTAGGTTCGGGGGTGCCCTCCGGCACGACCCGCCTGGTGCCGGATGTCGCCCTCAACGCCGATCCGAACACCGGCTTTTATGTCGTCGTCAACGGCCAGGTTCAGCAAATTGGCGGCACCAGCGCCTCGGCCCCGACCTGGGCCGGTTTTACGGCTCTGATTAACCAGGGCCGTGCCGCCGCCGGCAAAGGCACCCTCGGTCTACTGAACCCGACTTTGTATCCGCTTCTGGGCACGAGCAACTTCCGCGACATCACCTCGGGCAGCAACGGCGGCTACAGCGCCGCCACGGGCTACGACCGGGTGACGGGCATCGGTGTGCCCAACGTCGGTAACCTCTACACCACCCTGGTCGGCTCCAGTGGCGGTGGCGGCGGTTCCAGCAACCTGCTGGGCAACCCCGGCTTCGAGAACGGTTCGAGCAATCCCTCGCCCTGGGTGACCACGAGCGGGGTGATCGACAGCTCCACCAACCCGCCGCCCCACTCGGGCACCTGGAAAGCCTGGCTGGACGGCTACGGCACCACCCACACCGATACGCTCTACCAGCAGGTGGCGATCCCTTCTAACGTCACCTCCGCCAGCTTGAGCTTCTGGCTCTACATCTCGACTGCCGAGACGACGACCACCACCGCCTACGACACCCTCAAGGTGCAGGTGCGCAACAGCTCCGGGACGGTGCTCGCCACCCTCGCCACCTACTCGAACCTCAACAAGGGCGGCTACGTGCAAAAGAGCTTCAGCCTCTCGGCCTACAAGGGCCAGACTGTCCAGATCTATCTGGTCGGCACCGAGGACAGCTCGCTGCAGACTTCCTTCGTCGTCGATGACTTTGTTCTCAGTACCCAGTAACGGCGAACCGCAATAAACCGCCTGCCCCGTTCGGTTCGAGCGGGGCATTTTTTTTGCAGCAGCGGTCCAGACTGCGTTTAATCTTAAGATCCGTCCTTTTTACTTGCACACGTTCGCACGTTCGCACTCGCAAAAGGGGTACTGGCATGGAACCGGAAGTGACGCGCCGCCGCTGGACTGTCAATATCGCGGGCTATGACAAGCCGCCCCAGATCGCCGTCGGTCTTGAGCCGACCCGGCTGGACGTGGACCCGGCCCGGCGGGGTCTGACCGTCTACGAGTACGACTGGCAGCGGATGATCAAGCTTTCGGCCTCCGAAGCGCTGGAGCTGTTGAACTTCCTGCGCGAGAGCGAAGGGGCCCTCGCTGAGATGGCCCGCGAGGACGCCGCCGCTCTCCTGGAGGCCCAGCGCCAGCTAGCGGAGCGCGCCTGGCAGGCCGAACCTGCCGAAGCTTTTTATCTTGAGCAATAGACCCACCGCTCAGTGGGTGCGCCTGCGCAGGACTTCGAGCAACTTTGTCATCTCAGCCGGCAGGGGCGCTTCAAAACAGAGCCGCTCCCCGCTGAGGGGATGGTCGAAGGCGAGGCGGTAGGCGTGCAGTGCCTGACCTTCGAGGTTGACTGGACTTTTAGCGGAGCCGTAGAGCGGATCGCCCAGTATGGGCCAGCCCTTGTGCAGGCAGTGGACCCGGATCTGGTGGGTGCGGCCCGTCTCCAGGCCAAATTCGACCAGACTAAAATTTCCCAACCTTTCGACCACCCGCCAGCGGGTGATCGCTACTCGGCCCTTCGGTTGGACGGCCATCTTCTGGCGGTGGACCGGGTGGCGACCGATCGGCGCGTCGATCGTGCCTTCGATTTGAGCCGGTGCCCCAGCGACGATTGCCAGATAGTCGCGGCGGGCGGTCTTAGCCTGGATCTGGGCCTGCAGGCTCTGGTGGGCGCGGTCGGTCTTGGCGACGACCAGCAGGCCGGTCGTATCCTTGTCGAGGCGGTGGACGATGCCGGGCCGCTGGGTACCGTTGATGCCCGAAAGATTCTCGCAGTGGGCAAGCAGGGCGTTGACCAGCGTATCGTCGCTGTGGCCGGGAGCCGGGTGGACCACCAGACCCTTTGGCTTGTCGATCACAAGTAACTCGGCATCTTCGTAGATCACATCGAGGGCCATCGCCCGCGCCTCGATACCGGACGGCTCCGGAACCGGGATCGTAAGCTCAAGGGCGTCCCCGGCTCGTACCGGATCGCGGGGCCGGCAGGGCAGGCCGTTGCGCAGCACCAGTCCCCGGTCGATCAGATCTTGAATGCGGCCCCGCGAGAGATCTGTCACCTGCAGCGCCAGCCAGCGGTCGAGCCGCTCACCGGCAGCCTCCGGCGGCACCGCCAGGGTGATCGTCGAAGCAATTTCTGACACCGATTAAACGCACGATCGTTCTACTCGATCTTAAAGGGCAGCGTCAGAGATCGCCGACTGGCCGCCAGTCTCCGGAAGGGATGAACGCCGCCCAATAAAAAGGATGGGCGTACTCCCTGCTCCCCAGCATCCGCAACTGGGCGGTGCGCAGCGCAGCAGCGCGGCCCGCCTGCAAGCTGAGCTGGCGGTAGTAATCTACCATCAGCGCCTTCGTCGGCTCGTCCGCCACCTTCCAGAGGCTCAGCAACTGACTTTCTGCCCCCGCCAGGGTGAGTGCCCGCTTCAGGCCGTAGACGCCCTCGCCGTCCGCCACCTCCCCCAGTCCGGTATCGCAGGCAGAAAGAACGACCAGTTGGGTCCCCTGCAGGTCCAGGCCAGACACTTCGAGGGCGGTGAGCACGCCGTCGTCGCTGCCGCTCTTGCGGGTGTTGAATCCGGCGAGGGCGAGCCCCGAGCGCAACAGCGGGTTTTCGACCCGGCGGGAGGCTCCCAGAAAAAAGCCGTGGGTGGCGATGTGCAGGATGCGCGGGCCATGCACCTGCTTGATCGCACTTTCGGTAGCGGCAGGGCCGCTCAGCAGTTGGGCGGCAGGCAGTTGGGCGGCGATGGCGGCGGCCTCCTCGCGGCTGGCGGGTAGAGCGACAAAGTGCAACTTCGCCAGATCGATCGATCGCAGGTTGGTGGCAGAGGCCGGTTGCGTCGTCGATTGGCTGTCCTGCTCGAAGTCGGGGTTGGCGACGATGAGCGGCGGTTGCTGGGAATGCGAAAGGTGGGCCAGCCGCAGCAGGTCGCGTCCGGAGCCCAGGTAATCGAAGCTGTAGCGCTCCACCAGAAAGTGGTTCTCACCATCGACCAGGGCGGCGAAGGGCACCAGATTCAACTGGCTGTCAGGGGCGATGAGCACCTGCTGCACTGCTCGCAGTTCGCGCTCCAGAGGCTGGACGAGGAGCCGGGCCAGCCGCGCCGCAGCCGGCTTTAATCGCTCCACCGCCAGCGTGCGGTCCCGCACGGCGTCGCGAAAAGCGGCGATCGCCGCCTCGATCGACGCCGCATCGCCCAGGTCTGCCCAGCGCAACCGGCCCCGGCGATCGAGCAGGTAGGCGGCGTAGCGGGGGGGAGCGAAGCGCTCAGAAAGCCGGGTGGCTCTCAGGTTGAGGGGCCGATAGCGCGCCAGCTCGACAAGAAGCGTACCGGCGGGGATCTGTCCCTGCACCGCCTCGGTCGTGGCTGGGACGGACTCGCTCTCGAAGAGGGCGCTGCGGCGGCTGAGCGTTGCTTCCAGCTCTTCGGTGCGCGCCTGGAGGGAGGCGAGTTGGGCCTTGTACTGGGCGGGCGGATTGCTGCCCCCGAAGCCCGCAAAGGTGAGGGTAGCAAGCTGGCTGCGGGTGTCGTTCAGTTCGTCGAGCAGCGATTGCTCCGGTGGATTGAGGTGCCGGCGCAGAACGACCATGTTGCCGCTCGTCGCCTCCAGCACCCGGCCCTTGCGCCGCAGGAGGGTGGTGAGCGCCAGCCTGGCCCATCTGCTGTCCTTCGGTGCGTTCTGCAGGTGCAGCGAGAGGGCAACATCCAGTGACTCTGCGAAGGTGGCGAGGTAAGCGCGCTTCTGGGCCTCGGAGCCGGAGGCGAGGGTGAGGGCCAGGTTGTGCTCCTGAATATCGAGGCTGCGGGCAAGCAGTTGCCTGGATTGGGCCGGATCGCCCTTTCTGGCCGCCAGAATCGCCATGCCAGTCAGCGTGTTGCTCAGCTCGGGGTGAAAAGCGCCTAAAGTTGCTTCGCGGATACTGAGGGCGCGCCGGTACAGGCGCTCACTTCTTGCATACTCGCCCCGGTCGCGGTAGAGGTCCGCCAGGTTGTCGAGGCTGCGGGCCACGTCGGGACTCTGGGGGCCGACCGCTTTTTCGGAGATTGCCATGGCGCGCCGGTACAGCCGCTCCGCTTCCGCAGAGTTGCCTTCTTTTTCAGTCAGGCTCGCCAGGTTGAACAGGCTGGAGGCGACGACCGGGTGCTCGGCTCCGAGTGCTTTTTCTTTGATCGCAAGGGAACGGCGGTAGAGGGGTTCTGCCCGGCTGTAGTCTCCTTGATCTTCGTACAGAAGCGCCAGGTTGTTGAGCACGCGGGCGACCAGGCCGCTCTCGGGGCCAATCGCCTGTTGCCAGATCACCAGAGCCCGCTCGAACAGCGCTTCAGCCTGTGGGTAATTGCCCTCCAGATAATAGACGCCCGCCAGGTTGTTGAGGCTGTTGGCCACGTCGGGGTGGTCGCTGCCCAGGGCTGCCTCCCGCAGGGCAAGCCCCTGCCGGCAGAGGGCTTCTGCTTCGGTGTAGCGGCCCTGTTCTTTGTAGAGCAGTCCGAGATTGTCGAGGGTCTGGGCGATCTCCGGGTTGTCCGGCCCCAGCACTTTCTGGCGGATCGCGAGGGCGCGCAGGTAGGCTGCTTCTGCCTGGGCGTATTGGCCCGCCGAGGAGTACGTATTGGCCAGATTGTTGTAGCTGCGGGCCACATCCAGGTGCTCCGGTCCGAAAGCCTTTGTGCGGATGGCGATGGCGCGCCGGTGAAATGTTTCGGCCTGGGCGTATTGGCCCGCCTCCATATAAAGGTTGCCGAGGTTGTTATACATCTGACCGACCGCCGGATCCTCCGGCCCAAGCAGCGCGGTACGAATCGTGAGGGCGCGCTGCAAAAAAGGTTCCGCCTCGGCGTAGCGGCCCTGCTGATAGTGCAATAGACCCACCAGGCGCAAGGCGGTGGCCACTTCGAGCGAACTGGAACCGGCAGTCTTCTCCCAGAGTGCGAGGGATTGCTGGGCAAGCGGCAGCGCCTCGCCGTACTTACCGGCGTCGAGCAATTTCTGGGCCTGCTCGCCTGAACTCAGAGCCTGCTGCCGCTCGGGAGAAAGGGGCAATTGCTGGCATCCGGCAGGCGAAATAGAGAAAGGGAGGAAACCGAGCACCGATGCCAGCACCAGCGCGAGGGAGAATTTTTTGGACATTGACGCGTTCGGGGAGTTGGGGTCTTCGGCGATCGAAGGTGCTGGTAGAAATTAGAGGGTTCTGCAGCTATTCATGCAGTTCTATTGCACCATCTGCGGCGAGCGGCGGCGATTAAACAGGCGATTAAACAAATGCGGCGGCCCGCTCCCAGCCCAGTCCCTCGCGCACGATCACCGGTTCATCGCCCGTCAGGTCGATCACCGTCGATACCTGGCCGGGGGTGGTCGGTGGGGCAGCGATCGGATCGATTTCAAGGATCAGATCCACCAGCGGATCGAGCGATTCAAACAGTTCGTAGTCGTACTGTGCCGCGCTGCCGTCGCTGAGTCGGGCAGTCGTCGAGATGAGCGGATTGGCCAGCCCCGCAAGCAATGCCTGGCACAGGCGGTTGTCAGGCACCCGGATGCCGGTGGTGCGCCGCTTTGGATCGAGCACCATCTTTGGCAGCACCCTGGTGGCCGGGAGCAAGAACGTGTAGGGGCCAGGGATGAGGTGGCGCATCAGGCGGTAGGCGCTGTCGCTGACGCGGGCGTAGGTGGCCACGTTCGAGAGCGACGGGCACAAAAATGTCAGCGGCTTGTTGTTGCTCAGGCGCTTGATGCGCTGCACCCGCTCGATCGCTGCTTTGCTCGCCAGATCGCAGCCGATCGCGTAGGCCGTGTCGGTGGGATAAAGAATCACCGCTCCGGCTCTCAGCGCCTGGACGATCCTGTCGAGGCGGTCGGGCTGGGGATCTTTGGGATGGAGATAGTACGTGCGCGCCATAGACGATCTGCTCGGCCTGCCGAACTTCAGTATGCGGGATGGAGCGAGCCAGTGAAACCCCACCGGGGTATGGGAACGCACTTGTGGAGCGCGGCCTGCTTGTGTCACGATGCCGGGCATGGGCAAACTTGTGCTGTTTGACATCGACGGAACGATCTTGAACGTCCACGGCGCGGGTTCGCGCTCGCTGCTCGCGGCACTGGAGGAGGTGTTCTCCCAGACGATTCCTGTAGACGGCTACTCGATGAGCGGCAAGACCGACACCCAGATCGTCATCGAGCTGGTGGCGCGGGTGGGTGTACCGGCTGCCGAGGCACTGCCGCTTTTACCTGAAATCTGGCGGCGCTATATCGAACGCTTCGGACCGGCCCTCGCCGCCGTCGAACCCCACGTCTACTCAGGCATCCCAGAACTGCTCGGTGCCCTCAGCCAGAGGCCCGAAGTCCTCGTCGGCCTGCTCACCGGCAACGTCGAAGCGGCTGCCTGGCTCAAATTGCGCCGGGTGGACCTTATCGATCACTTTCAGTTGGGCGCTTTTGGCGATGAATCGCCGGAGCGCTGTCTGCTGCCGGACATTGCCCTCAAAGCGGCCCACGAAAAGACCGGCAAAGCTTTCAGCGGCAAAGACATCGTGATCATCGGCGACACGCCCAACGACATCCTCTGTGGCCGCCACCTGGGTGTGCATTCGATCGCCGTCGCCACTGGCCGCTTCAGCCAGACCGACCTCGCCGCCCACGACCCGGATCACACCTTCGCCGATCTATCCGCTACCAATCAGGTGCTGGAAGCCGTCTTGAGCAGCAGTCCTGCCTGAAGGGTCGATCGACCTATTCTTCCTTGAAGCGAGCCACAGTCAGCAGAAAACCCGGTAAGACCGATTCACCGGAAAGTTCGGTGGGCAGGGAGCGGACCTCCGACGGCACCCCCGGACGATAAATTTCGACCTGCTGTGCCTGGGGATTGAATAGCCAGCCCAGTCGCACGCCGCTGTCCATGTATTCCTGCATCTTTGAATGCAACCATTCCAGTGAGTCGGTGCGTGAGCGCAGCTCCATGACAAAATCTGGGGCGATCGGTGGAAACTTCTGACGGTCTTCCGGACTCAGGGCCAGCCAGCGCGACTGCTCTACCCAGGCCGCATCTGGGGAACGATCGCCACCGTTCGGTAGCCGGAATAGTGTTGAGGAGCTGAAAACCGTCCCCAACCGCGTGCGCCGGTTCCAGAGCCCGAGGTCGATGCCAAATTCCAGTTCACGACTGCCACTATTTCCACCGACGGGTGCCATGACAATCAAGGCTCCTCTGGCATCGCGTTCGAGGGGAATGTCGGGATTGCTGAGACAGAGTTGGTAGAACTGCTCATCGCTCAGCTGCACCCCGCTCATATCCAGAACCAGAGGGAGAGTCAGTAAAGTCATGGAGCGACCCTCGATAGACGCCTTTATCGTATCCGGCCTCTGTAGGGGTTTTGCCCGTTCCTTACTATCCAGCCCGCGCTTCTTGTGAAAGCGGTTGCAATGCTGTAGCTGTCTGTCCACCCGTACAATGGGACATCGCACGAAGGCCACACCATGACGGCTATTTCTCCCCTGCAGGTGAGTCCACCGCTGCGCCAGTGGACGCGAGCAAGCTGGCAGGAATATATAGCTCTACGCGATGCTCCGGTGCAGGAGCGGATGAAACTGGCCTTCGATTGTGGCTGGATGTGGGTGGAGATGGGCGGAGAAGGTATCAATCACGCGGCGGTATGTGACCTGTTCACGATGCTGCTCACCTTCTGGGCCATTCAGCACCCGGAGGAGACGTTCACCTCCCTGGGCCGCTGCCTGCTGGAGAAGCCTGAAACTCAAGCCGCTGCGCCGGATCTGGTGCTTTACAGAGGAGCTGAGTATCCGCGCTGGGAGCCGGGCAGGCCGCGCTGGGTTGATCTCGACCGCACCCGCGTCCCTGATCTGGTCGGAGAAGTATCCGACACCACCCTGGCTTCGGACCTCGACGAACAGAAGCACCTGTACGCCGCTCTCGGCATAGCGGAGTATTGGGTGGTGGATGTGCAGGGACAGCGCGTGTTCGCTTTTCAATTGCAAGCAAACGGACAGTATCAGGCTATCGACACTTCCAGCGCCCTCGCTGGTCTTCCCGTTGGGCTACTGGCAGAAGCGTTGCAGCGGCTGGGGGAGAGTACGAACACGGCTGTAGCCGCCTGGTTTGCTGGGCAGATTGTCAAGTAACTGTGCAGTGGCCATCGATGTGCGGCGATATCTGTACCTTTGCTGGCACCGGAAGCACAAACCCCCATCCACTCAAAACCTGTCCTATCGGACGATAAACAACGTCTGAACTGGCAACCAGATCAGACGCTCGGGCACTCATCGCGCAACGAGTTCAAATCCGTTTCTGTGAGATGGTCGGGAGGTGGAGAAGGATGAGAATACGTGAAAGCGTGTGCGCTCTCGCCCATTATCTGCAGGTACTCCAGGCGTTCTTTGGCCTCCGCCACCGAAGGAATATGGCCTGCAGGAATCCACCATAGAACGTAGTACGAGGCTTCCATGCGTTCAAACCATTCGCGGCGTCGCCGCATGACTTCGCTATGCAGGCTGCGGTAGACATATTCGCGCAGTGCATCCAGGCCCTGCCAGACAGAAAGGTTGACAATGATTCGATCGTCCTGGTAGGGGCGCATGGCAGTGGCATCGCCGGCTTCGGTCCTCAATCGCCAGATGAAGCCGGAGTAAGCATCGGCGAGGGCGTTGATTTCGTCAAGGCGAGCGACAAAGTCCGCCATCACCGGCGAATCGAGGCTCCCTTTCATCCGTCCAATGTTGAACTGGGCCAGATGGTACCTGTGGGATTGCATAGCTGTGTTTCCCAGATCGAGAGCTACTCTAAGTAGATGGAGCTAGATAAGCATAAGGTTTTGGGCTGGAGTGGGGGAAGCGGATTTTTGAGTACTTCTAAAACCGTCCCCACCCCTCCACACCCCCCCTGCCCCCCGCTCTCCTCCCCTGCCCCGCTGGGCAGAGGAGAAGAGGGGGGGTTCACTGTAACTGGGCTGCAGAGGGGATGGGTGAAGTCAGTTGCAGACTCGACTTATTTTTCTTCTGCTGCAAGGGACGTAGGGCTGCTTGGAGCTGACGTTGAATGACCTTCGGTTACTTAGCAGTTTGAATTTGCAACCAGAGCCGATTTAACTGCGGGCAAGCCAGCGGGCTGCGTCCTTGGCGTGGTAGGTGAGGAGCAGATCTGCGCCGGCCCGCTTCATAGATAGGAGCGTTTCGAGTACCACCCGCTCTTCATCGATCCAGCCATTGAGGCTGGCGGCTTTGACCATCGCGTACTCGCCCGAGACGTTGTAGGCGGCTAGAGGCAGGTTGGTCGCCGCTTTCACCTGCTGGATGATGTCGAGGTAGGCGAGGGCTGGTTTGACCATCAGCATGTCGGCTCCCTCGGCAACGTCGAGGGCGACTTCTTTGAGCGCCTCGCGGCTGTTGGCTGGGTCCATCTGGTAGGTGCGCCGGTCGCCAAACTGCGGTGTCGATTCGGCGGCATCCCGAAATGGACCGTAGTAGGCCGAGGCGTACTTGGCGGCGTAAGAAAGGACGGGAGTGTCGGTAAAACCAGCCTCGTCGAGGGCGGTGCGGATCGCCCGCACCATGCCGTCCATCATCCCAGAAGGAGCGATGATGTCTGCTCCTGCCTGGGCCTGGGCGACGGCTGTCCTGCCCAACAGTTCTAGAGTCGGATCGTTGAGGACGTGGCCTACCGCGTCCGCCTCGGCGATCACGCCGCAGTGGCCGTGGTCCGTGTACTCGCACAGGCAGGTGTCGGCGATCACCACCAGTTGCGGCAGCGCTTCTTTAAGGGCACTGCTCGCCTGCTGAACGATGCCGTGGTCGTGCCAGGCTCCGGTTGCACCGGCGTCCTTCTGCTCGGGGATGCCAAAAAGAATCACCGACGGAATGCCCAGATCCAGCACTTCGCGCGCTTCTTCGACGGCTTTGTCGATCGAGAGCTGGAAGACGCCGGGCATCGAACTCACCTCGCGGGCAAAGCCGCTGCCGGGCACGACAAAAATCGGGCTGACCAGATCGTCGGTGCGCAGGTGATTTTCGCGCACCATCCGGCGCAGCACAGGCGAGGTGCGCAGGCGACGCGGGCGGACGGACGGATACATGGCGGACTCTCCTGATACTCCTGCTCACCTTAACACCCTACCTGGAGGTCTTGCTCAGAGCGGCGATTGCGCCTGTAATGATCGGCAGGGGGAGGCTGTCGAACTGGAAAGGCACCGTGGACAAAGACAGATTCGGCCCCAAGGCGCGTTACTTCGATCGCTGGGCGGCGCGTTACGACTCGGTGCTCACCGGCTGGGCCTACTGGTGGCTGCATCGGCGGTTGCTTGCCTGGGTTCCGCCAATGCCGGAAGCCACCGTCCTCGATCTGGGCTGCGGCACCGGACGGCTGCTCGAACGGCTGGCCGCCCGCGAGACCGCTCTAAGGGGAATCGGAGTGGACCTGTCGGAGGCGATGATCCAGCAGGCCCAACAGCGCAACCCCTGCCCAGAGCGGCTGCAGTTCGTCCAGGGCAAGGCGGAGAGGCTGATTTTTGCGGACGCCACTTTCGATGTGGTCTTCTGCACCTTCAGCTTTCAGCACTATCCGTATCCGGAGGCGGTCCTCCAGCAGATCCGCCGCGTCCTGCGGCCTGGCGGACATTTTTACTGGCTCGATCTGAGCGTCGGCAACCGGACGGGTGAGTTGCTGGTGCCGGTGACGCCCGGCGGGCTCAGGCTCTACAGCCCGGCCCTGCGGCAGCAACTGGCAGGCGAGGCCGAACTTTTTTGCACCGCCCACCGCACCCTCTTTCCGGCCCTGCTCAGCGTCTTTGTGAGTTAAAACTTGCTTGCCAGGCCGAGGCGAAAGTTAAAGCCCGGTCCGGCGTTGCCGTAGGAGCGCTCGTAGTAGGTGCCCAGCAGATTGTCGAGGTAGCCCGTGAGGGTGAGCGTATTGCCCAGGGGCACACCGAAGGTGAGTTCGAGGGTGGTGTAGCCGGGCAAGAGCGAGCCGGGGGGCAGGCGGGCCGGATGGGTGGTGTCGAAGGGGCCGACATGGTTGACATCGACGGACCTGCCGCCGGAGATGTTGCCAAAAAGACTCACCCGCAGGCCATTCGGGTCTTCGTAGTTGAAGCCGAGGCGGGTGGTGGAGAAGGGAACGAGCGGATACTGGGTCTGGATGAGGGCGTTGCGCTCGCCTTCATCGACTCTATAGAAGCCCTCGTTCGAGCCGTTGATCACACCGATCTGCTGCAGTTGCGAGTCGGTGATCTGGGCGCTGGGAGGCTGCACCACCCGCGAGTCGGTAAGCGTCTCGGTGGCAAAGACCGACCAGCTCGGGGCAAATTGCCAGTTGAAGGCAGCCTCGATGCCGGAGGTGCTGACGGACGGGTAGCCCACCCGGAAGCGCTGGGCGTTGGTGCGCGGGTCGTTGTCGTATTTGCCGTTGGGGTTGGCCTCGGTGATGAGGTTGTTTGCGCACTCGGGCGCATTGTCCGCAAGGCCATTGGCAGCACAGGAGTTGCGCACCAGCAGATAGTCCACCAGATTGCTGATATCTGAATGAAAGTAGGTGAGGCGCAGCAAGCTGGTGTTGCCGGTCTGCCAGTCGAGGCCGATGTCGTAGGCGGTGCCGGTCTCAGGATCTAAAAAAGGATTGCCGATGTGGGTGGTGCGACCGAACAGGTCGTTGAAGTTGGGAGCGCGGTAGACCTGCTGAAAGTTGGCGCGCACCGCCAGGCCCGGCGCAATCTGATAGCGGATACCCAGGCTCGGATCGAAGGAGCCGGGGATGCTGCGCACCAGACCTTTGGCGGTAATCGGGTCGGGGAAGGTCTCGCGTGCGCCGACGGTGAGCAAGAGCGGCTCAAAGGGCTTCCAGGTGTAGAGCGCAAAGAAGGCGGGGCGGGCGGCGGCGGTGTCGAAGTTGAAGATGCTGTTGTCGTTGGCTCCTGAGCGACCAAATTCGCGGATGTAATCGAAGCCGTAGGTGAGGTTGTTGCTCGGGTTGAGCTGCCAGTTGTGGCGGATCTGGATGTTGAGGGCAGACACGTCGGTGTAGGTGCCGAGGTCGGCTGGGTCGGTGGCTGAAGCTTCGACTACCAGATTGCGGTCGATCGCCGCCATCACCTGCAACTCGGAGTCGTTGCCCTGGCCGAGTTTGCTGTCGTAGGTAAGGGCAATGCCGTGGGCCTGGTTGTTGAGGCGGGTCAGTTCAAATTGCTGCTCGCCCGTCACCGGGTCCACCAGCGGCAGATCGGGATTGACGATCGAGAAGGGGGCGACGCCCTTGGTGACGCCGCGCAGGTAGCTGTCGAGCCGGAGCCGGTTGCGATCGTCGAAGTCGTAGCTCAAGTTGAGGTCGTAGTACTTGGCGTGGACGTAGCCGTTGGGCCGCACGCCGGTAAACAACCGCCCCGGACGCGGCACCTCGTAGTAGTAGTCGTTGCTGGTGTCAAACTGGCGGTAGCCAAAGTGATAGCCCAGCTGGTCGGTCTTGCCGCTGTAGTTGAGGATGTAGTTGCTGTAGCCGTAGCTGCCAAATTCGACTTTGATCTCGCCTTCGAGCGGTTTGGTGGGCTGGCGGGTAATCACGTTTACCACGCCGCCTACGGCGTTGGAGCCGTAGAGCGTCGCTCCGCTGCCGGTCAAGACCTCGACGCGCTCGACGTTATAAACTGGCAGATCCGCCAGGTCGAAGTGTTCCTGGTTGAGGTTGGTAATCAGTCGGCCATCCACCAGGATGCCCAGGCCAGAATTGGGCAGGCCGCGCACAAAGTAGTTGCCGTGTACGTCCGACCCGGCACCAAACAGATTGCTCTGTACCCCTGGCACCCCCCGGATCGCCTCGCCGACGCTGTTGGCCCCCTTGCGCTCCAGCTCCTTGCGATCGACGATGTAGACCGTGCTGGAGGTGTCCTTGAGTCTGACCGCTCGGCGGTTGCTGGTCACCGTCACCTCGTCGAGCAGATAATTGCCGCCGCTGGAGTCGGCTCCCGTTGTCTTCAATACTGGCTGCTGAGCAAGCAGCGGATCGCTGAGCAGGCGGGCACTGGTGGGCACAAGAAGATCCGCTTTTTTGGTGAGAGCCACTTCTGTCGGCTCAGCCAGAAGCGGCATCGCGGCCAATCCACTGCAGCCGAGCACGAGCAGGACAAGGCGACTGTTAAACATGATGAACTTCCCTATGTAGGAAGATTTTCAGCACAAACCTTCTTAACGCGATATGCCCCCCTGGGGGATCCGTGTTTCCTCACAACAAATACTCACCCATCTCACGCCAGCCCCCATCGGGCCAGAATCACTGCCGCATTGCTGAGAGAAGTTGTATTTTCTTCGTCCTTTCTCTCCCGTATACCCCCGGCGGGGATAGACAGGCTTCGTCGAGCTGCAGTATAGTTAAGTTGTGTTACAAAGCGTTAATTAATATTTCAGGGGCAGAATCATGACTCGCAATTCGAGCACCGAGACGAACGGACAGGATCGCAATGCCTGGCTTACGGGCTTTACTCCCCAAGCTGAGATCTGGAACGGGCGGCTCGCGATGATTGGGTTTGTTGCCTATGTGCTGTGGGATCTAGCCGGGGCGAGCGTCCTGCGCGATGTTCTCCATCTTTTGCCCCGCTGAGCTTTCACCTGATTTTCGAGGTCAATAATGCTTCTGTACTTTGGACTGCTGACTGTCGGTTTCATCGCCTGCGTCGTTCTCGGATCGCTGGCCTGGTACGCTTCCAAGCGTCCGGCGGGCTGGGAAAACGCCGAGACGCCGGGCTGGGTCAAAAAGCTCGGGGTGGCGCAGATCCAGACGACCGGCGCTGAGTGATGCTGCTATTTGCTGTACTGGGCAAAAGTTGAGCGCTCAACTGCCGCCGTAGACGGGCACCGCTGCACCGCTCACATCCGCAGCGGCCTCGGAGGCGAGAAAGCAGATGACCTCAGCGAGGGAGGCGGGGGTGACCCACTTCGAGGCGTTCTGCTCGCCCATCGCTGCCCGGTTGGCTGGTGTGTCGATGATGCTGGGCAGGACCGTGTTTGCTGTGATGCCTGTGCCTTTGGTTTCAGCGGCGATTGCTCTGGTAAAGGCGACGACCCCGGCTTTTGCCGCCGAGTAAGCGGCCAGTTGCGCCGCCGGTTCCACAGCACCCCGCGAACCGACCGTGACAATGCGGCCATAGTTTTGCGGCAGCATCCGGGCAAGGCAGTGCTTGGACACTAAAAAAGTAGTGGACAGGTTCAGCTCGAAGTTGTGCTGCCAGTCGGCGTAGCTGTACTGGGCCGTCGGTCCCATGCTGAAGCCGCCGACCAGATGGATCAAGACATCGACCCGCTCCATCGAGGCGACCAGATTTTCGACGCTCCCCTCGTCGGTCAGATTCGCTTCGACGAGCCGCACCCGCGTCCACTGGGCCGGGGAGAGGTGGCTTTTGAACCGCTCGACTTCCCGCTGCTCAATATAAGGAATCGTCAGCCAGCCGCCCCGTTCGAGCACCGCCAAAGCGACGCCCAACCCCAGACCGCCCGTGCCGCCGGTGAGCAGTACCTGTTTGCCCTGCATTCTCGATTTCTCCTTCTTTCAAGATGGGGCGCAACTGCCGCTTAGATGCACCGCGAAGGTCAGCGTGCGGGGCACAGGTGTGCGCAGGGCACTGACGATGACAGGAATACCCCGCTGGCCGATCGCCGGTTGGATGTCGGTGAGCGGCTGCTGGCCTGGCGGCAGAACGTCCGAGAGCGACTGCAGGCCGTGGCCGAATAAATTGTATTCGACCGCCTCGCCAGTCCTATCTGCTGAACGATAGCGGGGACGCATCTGCAGGCTGACAATCCACTCGGGCATATTCTCGACGCTGCGGGCGGTCTCAAGGGTGGGAGCCACCTGCAACTGCTGAGCCACGAAGCTCGATCCGGCAGCGCAGGCAGGGGCGTTCAAGACTGCCTGGCCCGCGTAGCTACCCGCCTCGATTGTGGCGTAGGCCGAGAGGGTAAGGGGCTCGGAGGGGGCAGCCCGCAAACCCGGAGCCGCCAGAGCGCTCGCAACAAGAACCAGGACGGTGCCCCCGGCTGTTCTATTTGAACGTGTTTGCATCCTTCTGGCCAGAGTAAGGACATTCCATTTTCGAGTATCCAGCGGTGCGGACCCTGCGGCCCCGGTTAGCATGAAATGTTTACGGAGAACCTATGTGCTAAGAGTAAAAGGAAACCGTGAAAAGAAGCGGTCATGCCCTCCGGATCGGTGCCGGTTGAGACAGCCCTGGTCGTTGCCTGCGAGCTATTGGGCCAGAAGCGCCTGAGTGCTGTTCAGGAGTTGATTTTGCGCCAGGCGTGGGATGGGCTGACCTATCCAGAAATCGCCGAGCGGCACGGCTACGACCCCGGCTACCTCAAAGATGCCGGCTCCAAACTGTGGCAGGCGCTCTCCCAGGCTCTGGGGGAGCGGGTGAGCAAAAAGAATGTCCACCTGATGCTCGTTCCCCAGGCGCAGCCCAAACCGCTGCCGTCGCCGACAGCGGCCCTCAGCCTGCCCCCGCAGTGGCACTGGGGGGATGCGCCGGACGTAGCGATCTTTTATGGCAGAAGTGAGGAGTTAAGCCTGCTCGGGCGCTGGCTCTGCCGCGAGCGCTGCCGCCTTGTCGTCCTCACAGGCATGGGCGGTATGGGCAAGACGGCTCTGGCCGCGAAACTGGCCGAACAGGTCAAGGGTGACTTTGAATATCTCTACTGGCAGTCGCTGCGCAACGCCCCCCGCTACGAGGAGGTGCTCAGCCGCATCCTCCAGTTTTTATCGACGGCTTCGACTGCCCTCAGAGCCGCCGAGACGACGGACGATCTCTCGCTTTTAGTCGAAATTCTCAAGCAGCACCGATGTCTATTGGTGCTCGACAACTTCGAGGCGGTGCTGTGCGAGGGCGACACCGGCGAGCACTACCGCGAGGGCTGTGAGGGCTACGCCGAGCTGTTGCGGCGGCTGGCGGAGGAACCGCACCGCAGCAGTCTCCTGCTCACCAGCCGTGAAAAACCGCGCAGCCTCTCGGTGCTGGAGGGCGATTCGCGGGCGGTGCGCTGCTTAAAATTAAACGGCCTGGACGCGGAGGCCGCCCGGCAGATGCTCGCCGCCCGTGGCCACGATCCGGGCTTTGCCGGCGGCTGGCAGACTTTGTTTGCCCACTACGGCGGCAATCCCCTCGCCCTCAAGATCGCCTCGGCGACGATCCGCGATCTGTTCGCCGGGCAGATCGAGCCGTTTTTGGAGCAGGGCGTCGTCGTCTTCGGCGGCATCGACAGTCTGCTTGCCGAACAACTGGGCCGTCTATCGGCTCTCGAAGAGCAGATTCTCCACCGGCTCGCCCTGCGCCGTGAACCCCAGAGTACCGAGGCGCTGCAGGCGGCGATCGTTCCTGCCGCCAGCCGCCCGCGCGTGCTGGAGGCGCTCGACGCCCTGGCCCGCCGTTCCCTTATCGAAATCGAAGCGTCCGGTTTTCGGCTGTCGCCGGTGGTGCTGGAATACGCAGTCGCCCAGCTGGTAGAAGGCATCTACGCAGAATTGCTGGGAGGTCAATTCGTCTGGCTTGAGCGCTACGCCCTGGTCCAGACCCAGATCAAAGACTACGTGCGCGACTGTCAGATCCAGGCGGTGCTCGCACCGCTGGCGCAAAAATTGGTGAGTGATTTTGGCAGCAGCGCTCAGGCTGGTTGGCACCTCCGCTCGCTCATCGCCAGTCTGCAGAGTGGGGGCACCAGCGTCGGCCAGAGCGCCGGCAACCTGCTCAACCTGCTCTGCCTGCTCAAAGTGCCGCTGGTTGGGGCGGATTTTTCGGGCCTGACCATCCATCAGGCTTTTCTCAAGGACGCGGATCTGCGCCAGGTCAACTTCAAAGACACAGATCTCAGCGGCTCGGTGTTTGCCGAGACGACGGGCAGCGTGCTGTCCCTCAGCTTTCACCCGGATGGCCAGACGCTGGTGACGGGCGACACGGCCAACCGGGTACGGCTGTGGCGGGCAGCGGACCTCAAACTGCTGCGGGTGGGCGACGAGCACACCAGCTGGGTCTACTCGGTGGCTGTCAGTCCGGACGGGCGCACGCTGGCCTCCGGCAGTTTCGATCGGACCGTCCGCCTCTGGGACGCCCGCGACCTGCGCTCCCGGCAGGTGCTCACAGGCCACACCGATTGGGTGTACGCCGTCGCCTTCAGCCCGGACGGTTCGCTGCTCGCCAGTGCCGGGGCCGATCGCTGCATCCGGCTCTGGCAGATCGAGACGGGCGAATGTTGCGCCATCCTGCCCGTGGCCGGACGGGTCTGGAGCGTTGTTTTTTTGAACAATACCCTCGTCGCCGGTGGCGCAGACGATGGCAGCATCAGGCTTTGGGACGTTTCAAGCGCCCGCTTGCGCGCCCGCTTGCGCGCCCATACCGGGGCGGTACGCTCCCTCGCCTTCGACCGGCGGACGAAGCACCTCGTCAGCGCCGGTGAAGATGGCGTGCTGCGGATCTGGGATCTCTCCCGGCAAAGCTGCCTGTCGCTCTTGCGCGGCCACCGCTCGGCGGTGCTCTGCGTGGGCTTTACCCCCGACGGCCAGACGATCGCAAGTGGCAGCGAGGACCGGACGGTGCGGTTGTGGGAGGTGGCGAGCGGTCGCTGTCTTGCCCTCTGGCCTGTCCATAGCGGGCGCGTCTGGTCGATCGGCTGTGCTGCCGATGGCCGAACGATCGCCACCAGCGGCGACGACCGCACCCTCAAGACCTGGGCGCTGCCGGAAGGCCAGTGCCTGCGGACGCTGCAGGGCTACACCAATTTTGTCTGGTCCGTCGCCTGTAGCCCGGATGGATCGCTCTTTGCCGGTGCCCACGAAGATCGCAAGGTGCGGCTGTGGGCAGCCCAGCGACCGGGGGATCGTCCTGCCATCCTGGCCGGGCACGACGACGAGGTGCTCGCCGTTGCCTTCAGCCCAACCGGACACTGGCTTGCCAGCACCGGCACCGACCGCAGCGTGCGCCTCTGGGATGTCCAGACACTGGAGTGTCTGCGGATCCTGCGCGGCCACACAGGCTGGGGGCGGGCCCTCGCCTTTGCTCCCGACGGATCGCTGCTTGCCAGTGCCAGTACGGACGGGAGTGTGCGGCTCTGGGCTCTACCCGCCGGTACACCCGCCGCGCTGCTCAAAGGCCACACTGGCGAGGTGCTCACCGTCGCCTTCGCTCGCTCTAGTTGTCTGCTTGCCACCGGCGGCATCGACGGGACGGTGCGGCTCTGGGACAGTGCCAGCGGCCAGTGCCTGCAGGTGCTCGCAGGACACAGCGCCGGGGTGCAGACCGTTGCCTTCAGCCCGGATGGCAGGCTCATCGCGAGCGCCGGACACGACCAGTCGCTCTGCCTCTGGGAGATACAAGGCGGTCGTGCCCCTAATCAACTGGCCGCAACGCCCGGCAGCCGGATCTGGTCGATCGCCTTCAGCCCGGACGGGCGAATGATCGCCGCCGGCAACGAGGACCGCACGATTCGCCTCTGGCAGGTAGCGGATGGCCGGCTACTCTCTGTCTGGCACGGCCACGGCGGCTGGGTCTGGTCGATCGCCTTCAGCCCGGACGGTAGGGAGCTGATAAGCGGCAGCCAGGATGAGACGGTGCGGCGCTGGAACGTACTCACCGGCGAGTGCGTGGCCGTTTTGCGGGCCGAACGCCCCTACGAGGGCATGGACATTACCGGAGCCACCGGCCTGAGTAGTGGCCAGCGAGCCCTCCTAAAAGACCTCGGCGCGGTGGAGGGGCTAGCGGGAGCCCCTCGAAACTTATAAAAGCGAACTTCTGAACAAGTTGGGGGATGGCTTTAGCCCGACAGCTGTTGAACCTTGGCGAGTTTGTTCTTCATCTGCAGATGCCGGGCCACTTCGCCCTTGTCGTAGAACAGCTGCGCTGCGCTCGAAAAATCATCCGCCGCTCCGGCTAGATCGGCCAGCCGATGGCGGACGATGCCCCGATTGGCGATCACCTCTGCGTAGGTAGGCTCGATACGCAATGCCTCGTCATAACTTGCCAGAGCCAGACTGTGCAGACCAAGGCGATAGTAGGTATTGCCCTGCTTGTAGACGGCGCAGGCATCGCCCGGACATAGACGCACCACCGCCGTGTAGTCCTCGAGTGCGCCCTGAATGCTGCCCATTCGACCACGCGCCCCGGCGCGATTGAAGTAAGCGGCGGCAAAGTCGCTGTTGAGTTGAATGGCCCGGTTATAAGCCGCCAGAGCCATCTGATTTTTGTTGAGCCGCAAAAAAGCATTGCCCCGGTGGAAGTGCGCCGTCGCCGAGCACGAGTTGAGCAACAGCGCCTGGTCGTAAGCGTCAATCGCCCCTTGAAAATCGCCCTGTTTGAACTTGGACTCGCCTATCCTCAGCCAGCCCTTGATATCCAACATGGCGAAACTCCGAGAAAACCTGTTCTTCCAGACTAACGGCGAAGTTTAACGGGGGACTACAGCGCAGCTTTTCTTTAAGAACTGTTGATAGGGAGCAGAGCAACTGCGCTTTGGCTGGGTGAATTGTTTACTCTTCTGGAGCGGTCCTCAACCGCGTCTTGAGAGTCTGACCCCTCCCGCCCCCCGACGATATCGAACCTCCGGCGCGTCCAGGCGGTCAAAATGATTACCACTGTCCGCATCGAGCAGGTCAACCGAACATGCGCAAACTGCCAGCACTCTTGATTACTGCCTCTATCCTGCTGCCTGCCGCCGCCTGGGCACAGAGTTACGGCTACAACCAGCCCGGCTACGGTTATCCGAATAGCTACGGCTACGCCAACCCCAACAGCTACGGTTACGGCTACAGCAACAATTACGGTTACGGCACAGGAGGCGCAGGCAATATTTCACCTGCTGAGCGCGACGCCCTGCGCCAGAGGCTGGCCAACCTTACCCCCGAGCAGCGCGCCCGGCTCATCGAGCGGCTGCGCCTCAGGCGGGCCGAGCGCCAGGGGGCTGGTTTTGGCGGCGGCTACGGACGGCCCTACCCGTAAAATTGCTGACTTTCTGGCTGACTTTTCTGGACTGACGGGCCGGTATTGCCCCGGTAGCGTTAAGACACAGGGGGTCGATTGGCCCCTGCACGCGGAAAAACAGCCATGAAAAAATCGACAATCTGCCTGGCGGCAGGCTGTGTCCTGTCGCTCGCTTCTTTGAGCGTGCCCGCCGCCTGGGCGGGAAGCGGCAGCTTTTACTGCCCGAGCAACCTCGTCTCCGACCAGCCGGGGGTAGCCAAGTTCCAGGATCCGGATCTGGTCAACGCCTGGGGCATCTCTGCCAGTTCCAGCAGTCCTTTTTGGGTCTCCGATGCCGGAACGGGCAAGAGCACCCTCTACGACGGCAACGGCGTCAAGCAGAGCCTGATTGTGACGATCCCGCCCCCCGCCGGCAGCCCGGCTGGAACCCTCTCCGAACCGACTGGCCAGGTCTTCAACGCCACCACCGATTTTCAGGTGGGAGGGGCTCCGGCCATCTTCCTGTTTGCCACCACCAACGGCACGATCGCCGCCTGGAATACGGGTACGGTGGCTGTCAACGTCGTCGATGCGGCGAACGGTGCCGCCTACACGGGCGTCACCATCGGCAGCAACAGTTCGGGCAACTATCTTTTTGCCGCCAACTTCGCCAAAGGTGTCATCGATGTCTTCGACAAGAACTTTGCGACCGCCAACCTGAGCGGTACGTTCAGCGATCCGAATCTGCCCGCCGGATTTTCGCCCTTCAACATCCTGAATCTGGGCGGAACGCTCTACGTCGCCTACGCGAAGATAGACCCGGCGACCGGAGATGAGGTCAAAGGCCGGGGTCTGGGCTACGTCGATGCCTACGACACCAACGGCGTCCTGCTGCGCCGCGTCGCCTCCAAGGGTGTGCTCAACGCCCCCTGGGGGCTGGCGATCGCCCCGGCGAATTTTGGCAAATTCAGCAACGCCCTGCTGGTCGGCAACTTCGGCAACGGCCACATCAGCGGCTTCAATCCAACTACCGGCAAGTTTCTTGGCCAGCTATTCGACCAGCCCCGGCATCGGGTGACGATCGACGGCCTGTGGGGAATCATCTTTGGCAACGGCGGCGCGGCGGGGCCGACGAACACGCTCTTTTTTGCCGCCGGACCCAACGACGAGCAAAACGGCCTGTTTGGCTCGATTGCCAGCAGCAGCAGTTCCTGCGGCGGCTACTGAGGATCGGCCTCGATCGCTTCTAGACCGAGGGCCATCAGGTAACCACGGGCGCGCTCGCTTTTTTCAAAGCGGTTGACCAGAGCCCAGAAGCGCGGGCTGTGGTTCGCTTCGAGCAGGTGGGCCAGCTCGTGCATCAGCACGTAGTCGCGCACAAAAGTCGGTAGGGCAGCCAGGCGGCAGGAGAGGCGGATCGTGCCCTCAGTCGGGGTGCAGCTGCCCCACCGCCCCGCCTGGTTGCTCACCCAGCGAATCGACTGCCAGCGCAACTGCCCGGCAAAGTACTGGCGGTTCAGTTGCCTGGCCCGCCGCTCCAGCGCCTCGTCGTCGAGGTCGTCGCGGCGGCGGCGCTGGAGCCAGCGCTCCTTGAGGCGCTCGACGATCGCCTGCAACTCCGCTTCGGCGATCAAAGCGGGAGCGCGCACGACGAAGGTGTCCCCTTCTACGCGGGCGCTGACGCTGCGGGAGCGCCGGGGGCTGCGGATAATTTTTACTTGCATATCCGGTAGTGCAAAAAAAGTTCGCTGCCGCGCTGGTGCAGTTCGACCAGTTCGAGATTGGGGGCTGATAGCGGCTCGAAGCCTTTGCCCTCGACGGGGGTGGTCGCCTCCTTGCCGCCAAAGATCACAGGCCAGACCGTGAGCCACAGATCGTCGATGCGACCGGCGGCGAGGAGCGCCGCAATCAGGCCGCCGCCCCCGAGAGCTGCCACCCGTTTGATCCCCGCCTCCGCCAGCACCGTGTAGGCGCGGTCCCAGTCGAGGTCGCTCTCGCCCACCGCGATCAGGCGGGCCCGCTCGGCCAGTTCCGGCTGACGGTTCGCTGCGATCGCTTTTGCGGTCGAGAAGATCCAGCGCTCGACCGGCTGCCCAAAAAACGGCAGCTCCACCGGTAGATCGAGGGAAGCGCTCACCACGCAGGTAATCGGCTGGGGCGGCTGGCCGCGCACCTGGCGGGCGGCAAGCAGTTCCGGATTGCCGATCGTATAGGTACTGCCCTCGGCGCGGATCGTGCCTGCCCCGATCAAGATCAAATCGGCCTGGGCCGTCTGCACTTCGAGGTGGGCATGATCGACGGGATCTGGTCGCCTGGCCGCTTTGGGGTTGGCTGGGGCAATTTTGCCATCGGCGCTCATGCCGAGCACACTCGTCGTCGAGATAGTCATGACACGCTGCTAAGGCGTCCTTACTGTAGCACTGCTCCCCTGCAGTGCTCACCTCCTGCGGCCATCACCCGTCTATGGAGCCGAAGGTCCAGGCGCGGTTGAGCCAGAAGCCACAGACGAAGGTCGCCCCGGTTGCGATCGCGAGTGCTGCCGGGCGTCCCCAGCCCAAGCCTTGAAAGACCAGGGCAAACGTCGCCGTGTTAAGAGCCAGGCACACCAGCGAAACCGCAAAGAAGCGGGCAATCACCAGTAGCCGCGACCGCCTGCTTTTGCCCACCTGCTGGTATTGCTTTTGAAAGGTCCAGAGGGCGTTGAGGCAAAAGCTGCTGAGCACTCCGGCAAGAAAACTCGCCCCCTTGATCTGGTAGTCGGGCAGTCCCGGCAGCCAGGCCACGCCCAGGCCATAAAGTGCCCAGTCCAGGGCAGTGTTGAACAGTCCCACCAGCGCGTAGCGCACCGGCTGGCCCAGGGCAGGTCCGGACTGGGTACCCATTCTGTCTCGACTTCACCCGACACAAGCATCTTCGCGGATCCGCCGCCCGCAGGGGAAGAGGGCGGCCCAATCTAGAATCTGACAGAACAGTTTCAGACTAGATGTAGCGGACAGGTGTAGATTTTATGACTACCTGCCTATGCCTGTGGTGCAATGACAGACCGAATGAAAGGCTTTGTACTGGATATAGGTGTGCAGGATGCAAGACCGGACGTTTTCGAGAAAGTGCCATGAAAACTATCGCCATTGCTCTGAGCGCTACGATCTTTACTCTTACCTGCCAGGCAGCCTGGGCCACCGACTACGAACTGCCTGCCGAGGCGCAGGAGGCCAGTTCTCTCTCCAATACCCAGATCAATCGGATCTACCGCGATTGCACCAGACAGGTGTCCGCAGCCTACTGCAACGATCTGATTCTCTCCGAATTTCGCTACACGACCGCCGGGCGCTGGCTGCCGCGCGAGAACGCTGCGCGCCTGGCCAATAGAAGTCCGCAGACCAACCCAGGACGCCAGTGAGCCTCAGTAGCTCTGGGAGCAGAGCTGCCGCCCCTTGTCGATAAAGGCATCGAGCGGCATCTTGATGCCCTGTTTGGCCCGCTCCAGGTCGGGGTCATCAGCCTGGATGGAGTCGATCGGGTCAAATTTTCTGGCCGCTGCTTCGTTGAGGGCGTAGGCCCGGCCCCTGGCAATAAAGACGAGCTGGCTGCCGTTGATGCAGGCAAGGTCGCCCTTATCGACCGTAAACGGCCAGCTTGCCCCAAAATCTACTTTTCTCGCTTCCTGCTTGACCACCCGCCCTTCGATCTTGGGTCCGGAGGAACAGCCGACGACAGTAGCGCCGACGACTGAGAGCAAAACCAGAGAGTTTATCCATGTCCGCATCATCGTGTTCTGCCCGCACTCAGCCTTCGATGCGCTCGCGGTATTCCTCGGCGCTCAGCGTCTCGTTCAGCTCATCGCTATCAGAAAGGCGAATCTTGACCAGCCAGCCGTCGCCGTAGGGATCGCTGCCGATGAGCGCCGGATCTTCGATCGCCACCGTGTTCACCGAGAGCACGGTGCCTGAAACTGGGGCGTACAACTCCTCGACGGCCTTGACCGATTCGATTGAGCCGAGACTGTCTCCACGGCCAATACGGTCTCCCTCCTCGGGAAGCGCCACGTAGACGATGTCGCCGAGTTGATCGACCGCGTAGGCGGTTACACCGACCACGACCGTGTCGCCCTCGACGCGCAGGTACTCGTGGGAATCGAGATATCTCAATTCATCGGGGTATTCCAGGGCCATGTTTTCGCTGCCTCTTTAATATGCGCACTACCGGATCTTACAGTGCCCGACGGTAGAAAGGACGTTTGACGACGCGGGCGGCTACTTGTTTATCGCGGACGGCAATGTGCAGTTCCGTACCCACCTTTGCCAGCTCCGGCGGCACGTAGGCGAGGCCGATGGGCTGTTCGAGGGTAGGCGAGAGGGTACCGCTTGTCACCTGTCCGACGCGCACACCACCGGCAAAGACCCCGTAACCGGGGCGGGCAATCTCCCGGCCCTGTACCTCAAAGCCGACCAGCCGCCGGAGGGTTCCATTTTCTTTTTGATCGAGCAGTACGTCCCGGCCCAGAAAGTCGGGTTTCTCCCAGTCGATTACCCAGCCTAGCGATGCCTCGAGGGGCGTGGTCGCTTCGTCCATGTCCTGGCCGTAGAGGTGCATCGCCGCCTCAAGCCGCAGCGTGTCGCGCGCTCCGAGCCCGCAGGGCAGCACCCCCAGATCCAGCAACCGCTGCCAGAGCGCCTGGCCGTCGTCGGCGCTCGTCAAAATCTCAAAACCGTCCTCGCCGGTATAGCCGGTTCGGGCGACGAAGGCAGGCTGCCCCGCCAGCTGCACCTCGGCGTGCCCAAAGCGACCCAGCCCGGCAAGATCCAGGTCGGTGAGCGGTTGGAGGGTGGCCGCTGCCGCTGGTCCCTGCAGCGCCAGCAGCGTGTGGCTCAGCGTCCGATCCTCGAAGGCAATGCCCGGCAGGTGGGCGCGCAGCCAGGCACCGTCTTTTTCGTTGGTCGCACCGTTGACGATCAAGGCCCAGCGGTCCAATCCCTGGCAATAGAAGATCACATCGTCGAGGATGCCTGCCTGGGGGTTCAGCAGTAGCGTGTACTGCGCCTGCCCCGCCTGCAGTTTGCCCAGGCGAGAGGGCACCAGCCGCTCCAGTCCAGCGAGCAGCCCCGGCCCTCTAAGCCAGTACTTGCCCATGTGGGAGATATCAAAAAGGCCCACCGCACTGCGCACGGTGCGGTGCTCATGGCTCAGGCCGCTGTACTGCACCGGCATCTCCCAACCGGCAAAAGCGACCATCCGCGCTCCCGACTGGCGCTGCAGGTCGTATAAAGGAGTGCGCTTCAGGCTGCTCATCGAGGCGATCCACTAGGAACCGATCTGCATGGTAGTACGCTCGAGCTTCCAGCCGACAGAGCCCCTGCTGGTACACTGGCTTCTGGTCCGCCGGCAGTGCGATGAATCCGATCGATTTTGACCCCGGTCCTTTATTTTTGATCCTGGCGGCATCCCTGGCGGTGCTCACCTGCGGTTTTGCCCTCAGGCGCACGCTCCTGGCCCTGCTCCGCCTGCCCGTGGGCGAGCGCCGCCCCCAGACTCTGCTGATTCCCTACATCGCTCTACTCATCGCTGCCGTCGTCGCCGTCGGCAGTCTGCCCCTCATCTTCAGCGTGCCGGGTACCCTCACCTACCCGTTTGCCCTGCTGGTGGGCAGCGCCGTCGCCACCGCGATCTGGCTGCAATTTATATCAAAAGTATTAACAGTGCCCCCAGAGCGCTTTCGGCGCTGAGACCGTCCGCTCTCGAAGATTGTCGCTGCCAAAAATAGGCAATAAAAAGGGGCCAGTGTAGGGGGTTGAGAGAACTGGCCCTGAAGCAACACCTTCGTTACTTCTAAAATTAGCACGTCTTGCTGAAACAAGAAACCCTTTCAACAAATTTTAATCTATAAATTCTTGCCTCTGCTTTGCAGCGCTAAACTAGCCTCAAGTCTAGTAACCGTCAGGGTTCGCCCAATTGTCAGGAGGCGCTGAAGATCGAGGCGGACCGGGCTGAATGCTTCAAAAAAACCCCCCACAAACTATCTGGTTAACAGGAGAATCCATGGGCCGATTCGTGCAGTTTCAAGCCAGCCTCTCCACTTTGAGCTGCCTGATGCCAGTTGCCCCCGTTGTCTGCTGTGTCAATGGCACCTTCGGACCTATACCTGGGTATAGGTCGGCCAGCAGCCGGACAAGAGCGGGTAGCAATACCGACAATTATCGGCTATCTTTCTGGCGGAGCGGTGAGAGCCCCACTCCGAGAGAATTCTGCTTAAAAAAAGATGGCTTAAAGTACGTCGAAAGAGTGGCTTTGACTGAAATGCAGCGGCAGGTTAGATCTACAAAAATCAAAAAGAAGGTCCGCGACTAGATCTGACTGTGTGCTTTTTGGGCGAGAGAATGTATAATCCAATACAGCATTCAAGCGATTTTACTCGGCTGCCCAGGGCAGATAAAATTATGGTGCAGGCTGTTCGTTTTTCGATGGATTCCCTTCGCCGCGAGGTGCGCTACCGGCTTGAGAGCGGCAACGTGTTGCGCTCGCAGCCTGTCGCGGTGTTGAGCAAGTTTTATGCGCCGGAGGAATGGTGCTCGCTGGTCGAGCAGCTCGAGCTACTCGATATTCGCCTGCACGACCGGCTGGGTGAGTTGTTGGGCCGCGAGGAGTGGCCGAACGACTAAAATCTTGACAGGCCGTTTCGTTCAAATTTTTCGTGATTTCACCTGTCAAACCGCGCCTGTCGGGTCGAGCCAAAGCCGTTGTTCCCTCGCTCATCCGCGACGCCTCGCGCGTCTGCGCTGAATTGGGAGCGCTCAACCTCGCCCAGGGTCTGCCGGATTTTGCCGCGCCGCCCTTTCTCAAGGAGGCGGCTCAGCGGGCGATCGCCGCCGATCACAACCAGTACTGCGACCCGTGGGGCCTCGCTTCTCTGCGCGAGGCGATTGCCGCCAGGTGCGCCCGCGATCATAGCTGGCGGGTCGATCCCGATAGCGAGGTGACGGTCTGCTGTGGAGCGACCGAGGGGATCAACCTGGCTTTGATGGCGCTGCTCGATCCGCTCGACGAGGTGCTCGTCTTTGCCCCGTTCTACGAAAATTACCGTCCCAACCTGGCGACGGTGGAGGCGGTGCCCCACTATCTGCCGCTCGCTGCTCCCGACTGGCAACTGAGCGAGGCGATGCTGGAGGCAAGCTTTGCGGCTGCCCACCGGTTGCGGGCCGTGATCGTCAACAATCCTGCCAATCCCACGGGCAAGGTCTGGTCGCGGGGCGAGTTGGAAGTGATTGCGCGCTTTTGTTGCCGCCACGACCTCTACGCGATCACCGACGAAATTTATGAATCCATCCTCTACGACGGGGCTGAGCACCTGCCCCTCGCCACCCTGCCGGGGATGGCTGAGCGCACGGTGACAGTCAATGGCCTCTCGAAGACCTTTTGTGTCACCGGCTGGCGGCTGGGCTACGTGATCGCCTCCGAGCCCATCACCGATGCCATGCGGCGGCTGCACGACTTTTTGACCATCTGCGCGCCCGCGCCCTTGCAGTACGCGGCGGTGGCTGCCCTGGCCGCCGGGGATGACTACTACAGCGACCTGCGCCGCCTCTACCAGGCCAAGCGCGACCTGCTGGTACCCGCCCTCGAACGGGCAGGCTTTGCGCCGGTGATGCCGGCGGGGGCTTACTATGTCTGGACGGACGCGGCGGTACTGGGAGGCAAGGACAGCCGCGCGGCGGCGCGCCTTTTGGCCGAGCGGGCGCTCATCGCGGCGGTGCCGGGCGATTGCTTTTTGCCGCCGGGCGCAGTCAATCAAAACCTGCGCTTTTGCTTTGCCAAAAGTGATCGCACCCTGGAGCTGGCTGCTGAACGCCTGGAGAAGCTCGCCCGTGGCTAAGCGCTACACCAAAGCCAACCTGCCCAGCAAGATCTGTGCTGTCTGTGGCCGGCCCTTCGAGTGGCGGCGGCGCTGGGCGGACTGCTGGGATGAGGTGAAGTACTGCTCCGAGCGCTGTCGTCGCCATCGCACCGCCAGGACGGACAACCCTGAGCCTGACAGCCGCAGCCTATGATGGAAATGATCCGCCAGAATGACGATCTGCCATGGAATATCGGGACTACTACGAAATTTTAGGAGTACCGCGATCTGCTGACGAAAAGCAGATCAAACAGGCGTACCGCCAGCTGGCCCGCAAGCACCACCCCGATCTCAACCCCGGCGACAAACAGGCCGAAGAAAAATTCAAGACGATCTCAGAAGCCTACGAAGTCCTCTCCGATCCCAACAAGCGCAGCCGCTACGACCAGTTTGGCCGCTACTGGCAGCAGGGAGGACGGCCAGGCGCGCCGCCCAGCGGCAACCGGGGACCAGCGGGTAGTGGCGGCTTCGAGGGCTTCGACTTCGATTTCAGCCGCTTTGGCAGCTTCGACGAATTTATCGATTCGCTGATGGGCAACCTGCGCGGCGGAGCCAGCAGCGGCGGCGAGCGCGGTGGGCCGCGCACCACTGTCCGCACGGAGCAGCGCACGACAGCCAAAAGCGAAGACGTCGAGATGAGCATCGAGCTTGCTATCGACGAAGCGCTCACAGGCGTCAAAAAGCGCGTGCGCACCCCCGCCGGGCGGGTCGTCGAGGTCAATATTCCCGCCGGTGTCCACGAAGGCACCAAGGTGCGGGTGGCAGGCGAGGGCGGCAACCGCTCGGATCTGTTGCTGGTGGTCAAGCTCAAGGCCCAGCCGCCTTTTACGATCGACGGCGACGATGTGCTCCTTGAGCTGCCGCTCACCCCGGCGGAGGCTGTGCTCGGCACCAAAGTCGAAGTGAAGACCCTCGAAGGGCGGGTCCGCCTCACGATTCCCGCCGGTAGTTCCACCGGGCGCACCCTGCGGCTGGGGGGCCGGGGCCTGCCCCGCCGGGGCGGGGGCCGGGGCGATCAGCTGGTCAAGCTCCGCGTCGAGGTGCCCACCAATCCTGGCCCTCAGGAGCGCGAACTGTACGAGAAACTCCTCACCAGCGAATCGTTCCGCCCCAGGGACCGCTTCGAGAACCTGTAAGCGCCCATGCCTCCCAGACTCTCCTCACCGCCGGATCCGCAATCGCCTGAGTACCGCTCGCTCAGAGACAAGATCAACTTCGCCGTCCACGTCGGCCTGTTTGCCGCTGTCAATTCTGGCATTGCCTTTTTTGCCCGCCTCCTGCAGGCGGACTGGCCCTGGCGCTCGTGGCTGTTGCTTGCCTGGCTTTTTATCTTGATCGCCCACGGCCTCTACGTCCTCGGCTTTGCCCGATACAGCAAGCTCGGGCAATAACGCGCTTAGAATGACCTTGGTGATTCAGAGTGACTGCAAGTCATGGCCCGCATTCTTGCCTTAAATCCGGGGGGCATCGGAGATCAGGTGCTATTTTTCCCGACCCTCCAGGGTCTGCGCGAAAACTACCCCCAGTCGCGCCTTGAGGTGATCGTCGAACCGCGCTCCCAGGGTGCCTATCAGGTCTGCCCGAGCGTCGATGAAGTGCTGCTGTTTGATTTCAAGGCCGAACCGAGTCTGGCGGACTGGATGAATCTAATCGGGATCATCCGCGACCGGCAGTACGACATCGTGCTGTCGGTGGGCAGCACCAGCCTGGTCGCCATTCTTTTGTGGATGACCGGCATCCCGAAGCGCGTCGGTTATAGCGCCTGGCTCACCGAACGCTTTTTAACCCAGTCGGTGATCCTCAAGCGCGAACAGTACGCAGCCCGCATGTACTACGACCTGTTGAGCGGCCTGGGGATCACTCGCCCCTTCAGCCTGCCGGTGGCCACAGTCAAGCCCGAAGACAGCCGCTGGGCCGAGCAGACCCTCGCCACCCTGGCCGGACGCAGGCCGCTGCTGCTGCATCCGGGGGCAAGCAAGCTCGCCGAGCAAAAAGGCATCCGCAAGCTCTACCCCGCCGCCCAGTGGGTCCAGGTCGTCCAGAAACTGCTCGCCCGCGACAGCGACCTGCCCCTGCTGGTGGTCCAGGGGCCAGATGACGCCGAACTGGTGGGCACCCTTAAAAACGAACTCGACGAGCGCGTGCGCTTTGTTGCCCCGCCCGACGTGGGCAAGCTCACCGGCCTCATCGCCCGTTCGCGGCTCTTGTTGTGCGTCGATTCAGCGCCGATGCACCTGGCGGTCGCCACCGGCACACCGCTGGTTGCCCTGTTTGGCCCCACCCTGCCGTCGCGACTCCTGCCGGAGGATCCGCGCTTTGTCGCCGTCGTCTCGCCCGAGCGCAACAGCGTCGAGCGCATCGGTGTCGATGCCGTCGTCGCCGCCGCCGGCAAGCTGCTCGCCAAATCGGCGATTGGCTGAAGGCAGCAGATGATCGGACAATGGAGCTAAGCGGGCTCGAACCGCTGACCTCCGCAATGCCATTGCGGCGCTCTACCAGCTGAGCTATAGCCCCGAGGTGCGTTACTCATGATCGCACAGACGCAAAACGATCGTCAACGGCCCGCCCGTTCCGTTTCCCCACCAGCCATGAACATCCAACCTGACGACTACCGCGCCCAGGTGCTCTGTGTGGTGCAGATGACTCCGACGATCTGGTCGCTGCACCTGGGCATCGACGAAGAGAGCAGCGGTGGCTCCATCCCCTTTCGCTTCTTACCGGGTCAGGCGATCTGGCCGCGCTTCGAGCGCGAGGGCCGCACCTTCACCAAGATCTACTCGATCGCCTCCACGCCGCTTATTGCCCCTGAAGTCGAACTGTGTATCTCCCGCGTCGGCTGGGCCTCCGATTATATGTGCCGCCTCAAGCCCGGCGACTGGGTCGATCTGCGCGGACCCTACGGGATGATGACCCTCGAAGCGGTGCCCGAGCGCGACGTGGTGTATGTTGCCGAAGGCTCCGGTATCGCCCCAATTAAATCTCACATCGAGTGGCTGTTTGCCCAGGACAACCCACCCAACGTCTGGCTCTTCTACGGCGGGGCGGACCCGAGCGAGATTGCCTACCACGCTCTCTGGAAAGATCTGGCCGCCCACAACCTCAAATTTCGCTACATCCCGACGGTGCGCTCCGGCGAAGGCGAAGAATTCGAGCCCGGCAGTGTCGAAGAGGCCGTCGCCGCCTTTATCAGGCAGCCCCGTGCGCTGCAGGTCGATATCTGTGCCGTCGAAGATCGCGTCGATACTATCAAGCACGCCCTGCTGCAGCATGGCTTTGAGCCTGCTCACCTGCGCACTGAGCGCTTCTGTTCGTATTAACCCTGATCTGTCAAACTGGGTACAATGATCGCTGCAAGCCTCTTGCTGGAGGGATTTGCGGTCATGACCACTCCAAGGAAACCTAATAGCACTGTCCCTTTCGTAGATCAATACTGTTCCACTTACCAACACCTGTTTGCAGACGTCCGAACTTTTGAATGCTTCAAAAGCTTGCAACTCGGGTTAGTTTCCGAGGTCAAACGCAAAACTCTGCCCGCGATAGCCAGAGCAGTGGGCGCAGACGCTCAGGCTTTTCATCACTTTTTGGTCCACTCTCCCTGGTCGGTTGAATGCTTTAGAGAACAACGAATTGCACTGACCAAGCAAGCACTGAACGGACGCTCTATCACCGTTTGCATTGACGAAACTGGCGACAAGAAAAAGGGAAAGAAGACCGACTATGTCTCCCGACAATACATCGGCAATGTCGGCAAAATAGATAACGGCATTGTTTCCGTTCATGCCTTCGGTTTGCTGGGGAATATCACCTTTCCATTGCTATTCAGGGTTTTCAAACCCGAGTGCCGTCTTGCTAAAAACGAACAGCACAAGAGTAAACCCAAAATCGCTGCTGATTTGATTGATGAGTTATGTGAGCAGGGGTTCAATATTGGTCTGGTAGTAGCGGACAGCCACTATGGAGAAAGTAGCGATTTTATCAACACTTTGTGGAAACACCGACTGCACTATGTCGTTGCTATCCGCTCCAATCACGGGGTGTGGATGCTCAAGGGTTGGGTTGTTCGTCGCAATCGCTGGAAAAGCTTCGAGCGTCAATTCAGTAATGGCAAGACAGAAACACGCTACATCCGCGAGATTATTTTTGGCAAACGCAAGGCAACGCGATACTACGAGATCACGACGGATATCGAGAAACAGCCCGAGGAAAGTACCTGGTATATCATGACCAATCTGCCTGGAAAAATTGAAAAGACGGTAGGCAATTTGTTTGGAGATAGAACCTGGGTCGAGTACGGTTTTCGTCAGGTGAAAGCGGAACTAGGCTGGACGGACTACAAGTTGACAGCTTACCGAGGCATCGAGAAGTGGTGGGAGATGGTGTGCAGTGCCTACTTAATGGTGAGTATGCAAACAACGACGATGGGAGAAGAATCAGAGGAAGAGGTTCCTGACAAAGCAAGCGAGAGTCAGCGTTATCCTGCAATGTACACCACCCATAAGTGGTGGGATGAAAAACAAGGATGGAAGGCGATTTTGAACAACATGCGACTGATGATTCAGCCATTCGTTTGCTTGAGTTTATTATTGCCGTGGCTAGAGGTGACCCAGTTGAATGACCTTGGAAAAGTACTCCAGAATCTAATAGACAAAGTCAATGGTTTTGCAGTCTTCCTCCGACTTTGACAGATTAGGGTTAATTAAGTGGACGAAGCTAAATAAGCCTGAGGTTTTGGCTGGAGTGTGGAGGCAGGCTTTTTGGAGACGGTCATTCTCTGGTTGCTTTTTTGAGTGTAACTGGGCTGCCGACGGGCCAGGTGAAGCGCTCGAAAGCGACAACCTGCTGCCAAATTGCAACTTGTACAGGAAATAAAGCCTGGGTAGTCGTGCAAGATGGCAGCGGGTTGTCAAAAATCGGTACACCCAGAGCGATCCCCTTGATACCCTGAAAGATATTTTGGCCGGGGGGTCGCGATGTCATTGGGTCATCCGCTCTATGTTGCTTTTATCTGGCACCAGCACCAGCCGCTCTACCGCAGTGCGCTCTCCGGGCGCTACCTGATGCCCTGGGTGCGGCTGCACGGCATAAAAGATTATCTGGATCTGGCGTTGATCCTAGAGCGCTATCCGAAGTTGCACCAGACTTTTAACCTCGTGCCGTCGCTCCTGCTGCAGATCGAGGACTATGTGGCTGGAACGGCCATCGATCCGTGGCTGGAGGCGCTGCTCACACCGGTGGCGGACCTGACCCTGGAGCAGCGACGCTTTGTGATCGAGCGCTTCTTCGATGCGAGTTGGGAACATTTGATCTACCCTTACCCGCGCTACACGCAACTACTGGAGATGCGCGAGCAGCGGGGCACGGCCTGGTGCCTGCAGAACTGGCAGCCGGAAGATTACGAGGATCTACTCGCCTGGCACAACCTCTGCTGGTTCGATCCGATCTTTCAAGAAGAAGACCCCCAGGTGCGCTCCTGGATCGCCCAGGACAAGGGCTTTACCCTCGAAGACCGCCGCGCCATCTACGCCAAACAGCGCGAGATCATGGGCCGGATCGTCGCTCAGCACAAGATCATGCAGGAGCGCGGCCAGATCGAGGTGACGACGACGCCTTATACCCATCCGATCTTGCCGCTGCTCGCCAACACCGACAGCGGTCGGGTCGCCCGCCCCCAGATGCTCCTGCCCCGCTCGCGCTTCAACTGGCCCGAAGATGTGCGCTCCCAGCTTTTAAGGGGCAAAGAGAACTATCAGACCCGCTTCGGCACCGAGCCGCGTGGGCTCTGGCCTTCGGAGCAGTCGGTGAGCCCGGCGGTATTGCCGGAGGTGGCCAAGGCGGGCTTTCGCTGGCTGGTCTCCGACGAGGGCGTGCTCGGCAACTCCCTTGGCCACTTTTTTAACCGCGACGACTACGGCCACGTTCAGGCACCGGATCTGCTCTACCGGCCCTACCTCATCGACACCCCCGCCGGACCGCTCTCGATGGTCTTTCGCGACCACCGCCTCTCGGATCTGATCGGTTTTGAGTATGCCCGGCGACCCGCTGAAGAAGCCGCCCGCGACTTTATCGAACAGCTCGAAGCGATCAGCCGCCTGCTCAAGGCCCAGAAGGCTGCCGGTCCCCACCTTGTCACCGTCGCCCTCGACGGCGAGAACTGCTGGGAGTACTACTATCAAGACGGCAAGCCCTTCTTAGAAGCGCTCTACGCCCGGTTGTCGCGCCACCGCACCATCAAGCTCGTCACGGTGAGCGAATTTCTCGACAAGCACGGCACCGAGCGCACGCTACCGCTGGAGAAGCTCCACAGCGGCTCGTGGATCAACGCCGACTTCACCACCTGGATCGGCGATCCGATTAAAAATCGGGCCTGGGAACTGCTCGCCCAGGCCCGCCAGGTGCTCGAAGGCCATCCCCGCGCCACCGAGGCGTCCTGGGAAGCGCTCTGGGCCGCCGAGGGCTCCGACTGGTTCTGGTGGTTCGGCTACGGCCACAGCTCCCAGCAGGACGCCCTGTTCGACCAGCTTTTTCGTGAGCACCTGCAGGCACTGTACGTCTCCTTGGGCGAAGCGATACCCGCGCCGCTCAAATCTCCCCTCGAGCGCCACGACAGCCCCGGCAGCCGGGTGCCCAAAGCGCTCATCCAGCCAGAAATTACCGGCTACGCCTTTGAGCAGGAGTGGCACGACGCCGGTTGCTACGAGGTGGGTGGTGCCAGAGGCACGATGCACAGGGCGAGCAGCGTCCAGCGCCTCTGGTACGGCGCGGATCAGCGCTACTTCTATCTGCGGCTCGACTTTGGAGCCGAGCGGCCTGCGGTGGTCCAGATCTACTGGTTCTACCCCCATCTCATCCACTACAACAGCAATATCGATCTGAGGGACCGGCCAGGCGAAGGGCCGGTGAGCTACCAGTTTCGCCACAAATTCGAGATCGATCTCCTCCACCGCCACTGCCAGCTCTTCGCCGCCGGTGAATTTAATAAGTGGTATCCCGTCCCGACTTCGACCCGTTTCGCCCTGCAGGAGTGCCTGGAAGTGGCCGTGCCCTGGGACGATCTTGAGATCACAAGCGGCGTCCATCCCCAGTTCGTCGTCGTGCTCGCCCGCGATGGCCGCTTCGAGGCGGTCATCCCCGAGACGACCACCCTCGAAGTGCAGGTGCCCTGATCAAGGCAGGCGGCGGCCCGTGCAGAGGCGCACCACTTCCTCGCGGGTAAACGAACCGTAAGCCTTGGCGACACAGTTACCGGTCTCCGGGGCGGCGATACGGCAGACATCGAGGGTCTGCTCCCGCGTCAGGGGACCGTAGGCTTTGCTCACACAATCCGCAGTGTAGGCGGTGGCGGTGCGGCACAGATCGATCGCCTGTTCTTTGGTAAGCGCCCCGTAGGTGCTCTTAGCACAGTCCGCCGCGTAGGGACTGGAGCCGCCGACAGCGAGGGGCAGACGAGCGTCGGGCTGCTGGGCGCTGAGCGGTGTACTCAAGGCCAGTAACCCGACAGCGACAGAAGCAACGAGGGATAAATGATTTGCTTTCATAGCTACAACTTCGATCCCGGCTTTCTCGATCCTAGCTGGAGACCGCAATTCAGCCACTACACTGGAAAGCACCCCGACACCCAGATTCGATGTTTGGCGGTCTTTTCTATTCGCTCCTTACGTTTTTTCTAGCCTTCAGCATCGGGCTGATGCTCCTGGTCGCGCCGATGACGATGGTCTACCACGGTGTGAGCTGGCAGATGGTGGCGGCGATCCTTGGAGCTGTCGTCTTCTTTGCCCTGCCCTTTCGCGCCTTTCAGACCGGCAAATTCAGCCCGCCGCTCACGATCTTGGGCTTTATCTGTCTGGGGCTGGCGCTGCAGGGCTGGGTCTATGTGGCGAATGGAGCGCGCTGACTCAGCATAAGCAAAATAAAACTCCCCTCAAACTGAGGTAGAACACCCGACATGCGTTGGGGTTCCGTTGGCTCTTCGTTGGCTCACGAGGTAGCATGATAATACCTGAGAGGTATGTTGGAGCTTGAGATGACAGTGCAGGCTCTAAATATGTTTGGACCACAGAGAAACTTGGCTCTTCAGCCAGGTCCCGTATGGCCATCGTTCGAGCAATTCCGCAAGGTCGGTTCCTCTGCTTTAGCGCCAATTGGTAACGGTGTTGTCGGTGCTCTCACTACCCGTTCTGGCCGCTATCGAATCGTTGAGGAACATGACTTTCAGCGCCTGGTGGGGTTGGCTGCAGAAGTGGAGCGTCTGCGCAATGGCTTTCAGTTGATTATTGCAGCTAGCAAAGCCGTGCAGCGTCATCGCGATGATGCAACTGTAGAGACACTCATCCATTCAGTGAGTATGATTGGCGAACTGCCTTCTCTGCCTACCCGCATTGGTTTCGAGAAAATTGCTCCGGAAGGGCTGGAGTTAGATCCGGATGACGAAGTGATTTTGAATGTGGACGAGTTGGGGAGCGCCTTTGCTGCGCAGGATCCCACTTGAGCACACCGACCGATCTTGAAAGTCTGGAGGAGGCGCTACAGCAGTACTCCCACGACGATCGGGCCTTGAAGATCGTGCGAGAGTTTGCGGAAAGCCTGGGCAAAACGAGGAAACGGCAGGAAGTGTTCAACCGTCCGGGTGCTCTGGTGCAGCCCCCCATTCTCTACGAGGAGGCACTGGTACGGGAAATTCTCTCTAAAGAAGACGACGTTTTTACTTTTCTGCAGGGCGATATCGTGGGTACCGAGTCAGCTTATTTCATGGGCGAAAGGATAAACAACGGAAAATACGTCGTAGCTAGCTCTACCTGCGATCTGGTTCCAGGGCGACGGGAGTACGCTATCTTACTCAGGCTGAATCCAATTCGGGAGGACAATCCGAAAGCAGCAGCAGTTATTGGAGAATTGCTGTCTTTCAAATCTATTCGTCGCATGTACCTACCTCGTCTCGACGATGATGAATCTACAGTTTTGTGTAATGGCGTCGAACTCGACGGCGTTGCTCAGATCCGCATCGCCGAACTGCAAATGGCAACCCGTTATGGCAGCCTAAGTCTGGTTGGCTGGAGGGTGTTTGGTACACTCATCCGCAATTTAATAGCCAGGACTGGTGAGGCCGAAGTGAAGCTAAGAACACGCACTTGAGAAGCGGCGAGTGATCAGGCTGGAGATGATCGTGCCCTCCTTTGATATTTGCAGACAGATTCCGAGCGATAACCCTGGCGTCAGTTGGCAGATGGTGGCGGCAATCCTTGGAGCTGTCGTCTTCTTTGCCCTGCCCTTTCGGGCCTTTCAGACCGGCAAATTCAGCCCGCCGCTCAAGATCTTGGGCTTTTTTATCTGCCTGGGGCTGGCACTGCAGGGCTGGGTCTATGTCGCAGAGCCCACTAATCTTTAGTTTGTCGATACGAATACACGGAGAAGTCACTTCGGAAGCTGCTCCCTTACCCACTGACGGAAGGCTTTCAGCGCCGGACGTGTTCCTGTAGTTCGACTCATTTCTAAAAACCTCGAAATTCCCTCGATCACAGGGAAGTCGGGGAACGTCAAACTGACTGGGGACTCGACGTAATGACCGTCGCGTAGCACGTTGATTTGTAGCCCACCCTGTTCATATCGCCAAATCTCTGGCACCTGCAATGCTTCGTAGGCACTCAGTTGCGTTCTAGAAGTGAGATCAATTTCCAATGCCAGATCCGGTGGCGGGTCCACACTCAGATCAATCCGGTCTCTGCCAATCATCAGGGCATGATTTTGAATATAGAAACAATCATCTGGCTCAACGCCCACCTGCATCGCTTGCCGCTTGAGGGTAGTTGATCCTAACGATTCCCAATCCCTGTCAAGTTCGTCCAGTAATGTCGTGAGCAGGTAGGAGATAACAACTTTTACCTGCTCGTGTTTCGGCAGAGGAGCCACAATTTCTAACGTTCCTTTAAAGTAAACCAGACGGCTGCTCCGGTGGTCGCTCAGTTCTTCCAGGATGTCCTCAAACTGCTGCCAGTTCACCTTTCGCAGGACAATTCTCTGTCCAGGCACCAGTTCGAGTTGTGTAAGTTGAAGCTGCACAGCCATTGTCCGGTTTCATCCGCCTGTTCGGTTCAGAACTCCACTGCCCGAGTTTCCCAATGGTAGTTCAAGCTTACTGCAATGACTTTGGCACACCTAATCTGCCTTTTGCCGGGTGGCAGCTAAATCGGACAGCAAGCGGTCGTAGTTGAGCCAGGCTGCCTCCAGGTCCGGTTTGCTGGCGAGCGCCTGCCGATAGCACTCGAGCGCTTCTTCCAGGCGTCCCTGTTGCTGCAGGAGGTTGCCCAGGTTGTTGCGGGCACCGGCAAAGTCGGGGCGGAGCTTGAGGGAGCATTCCAGATGTTTCTGCGCCTCCGCCAGGGCTCCCCGTACCGCCAGCAGGTGGGCCAGGGTGACGTGCGCCTCGGCCAGGGCCGGATCGAGGGTAAGCGCCCGCTCACAGTGGACCTCCGCCTGGGCGGTCTTATCCAGCGACAGGTACACCTGGGCGAGCTGGTAGTGGGCCAGTGCGTCCTGGGGTTTGAGGGCGATGACCCGGCGCAGGGCGGCCTGGGCAGTCTGGGTGTCTCCAGCCTCCAGGGCGAGCATCCCGATTCCTGCTGTGGCATCGGGGTGGTCCGGATCGTGGCGCAGTATCCAGGCGTAGATGTCTTTTGCCTGTTGCCGCCGACCCGCCTCGTGGTGGCGCGCCGCCAGTTGCACCGCACGGGGGATCGCTATTGCGATCGGTGACAAATTTTGACTGCCGGTAGCCGACACAGCAGGGGCAGGGACGTAGGCCGGCTCTTTGCCGCACCACTGTCCCAGGGCGACGGCGAGCTGCTGGATCACCCCCTGCCAGTCGCCGGGGGTGGACTGGCGAAACAGCCGCGCACTCGGATACCAGGGGCTGTCGGAGCGCTGCAGCATCCACCGCCAGTCCGGTACACAGGGCAACAAGATCCACACCGGCAGGCCCAGCGCCCCCGCCAGATGGGCAGTAGCTGTATCGACAGTGATGATGAGATCCAGCTGGGTCATCGCCCAGGCTGTGTCGGCAAAATCCTGCAGATAGGGTCCGAGATCGACGATGTGCGCCCGGTAAGGCTCCAGTTCTGCTTTACCTGCCTCGCCTTTATAGAGGCTGAACCACGCAAGCTCCGGCCACTCCAGCAGGGGTGCCAATAGTTGCAGGGGACAGCAGCGCTTGCGGTCGTGGTAGCGCAGCCGGGTGGCAGACCAGACCAGGCCAACGCGCAAAGCGCCGGTAGCGCTCACCCGCCCAATCCAGGACGGATCAGCGGGAGCGGCGGGAGGGCGCAGGTAGGGCACCTGGGCCGGCAGCTCCGGACCAAAAAGACCGGGCAGACTGCCGAGGGGGGCGCAGAGATCAAAATCCGGCAGCGATTCTCCCTGCACCAGCAGCCCGTCGATGCCCCCGCAGGTAGAAAGCAACCGCCGCTCTGCCGGGCGACAGAGCAAGAAGACGCGGCTCGCTCCCCGCCCACTGACTAAAGGCGCGTAGCGGACAAACTGGATGGTGTCGCCAAAACCCTGCTCTGCTACCAGCAGCACCGCCCTGCCCGCCAGATCGCTGCCGTCCCAGCGCGGACGGCCCAGGATTGTCTCCGGCCTAGCGGCCCAACCGGTGCGCCACCGCCACTCGTAGGCTTGCCATCCCCGCTCAAAATCGCCCAATAGCAGGCGGAGGTAGGCGCAGTTGGCCTGGGCGTCCGCCAGATCGGGCTGCAGTTGCACGGCCTGTTCGTAGGCAACGAGGGCAGCCTGCGGGTCGCCCTGCTCTAATAGCGCGTTACCGAGGCCGTTGTGGGCCTCGGCGTAACCGGGGTCCAGGGCAATCGCCTGCCGGTAGCTGGCCTCCGCCCCCGGCGCGTCGCCCTGTTCTAAGAGCGCATTACCCAGGCCGTTGTGGGCAGCGCTCAACTGCGGATCGAGGGCAATCGCCCGCCGATAGCCGGCCTCCGCTTCCTCGGCCCGGCCCTGGGCCTCCAGAACCACCCCCAGATTGTTGTGGGCACTGGCATCGACCGGGTGCAGGGCGACCAGTTGGCTGAGCGGTGCCTCGGCGCTGAAGGGATCGCCCTGCAAGTACAAAAGAAGACCCAGCCGATGCAGGGCGTCCGGATGCTGCGGTGCAGCGTCGAGGATCTGGCAGTAGAGTGCGCGAGCGGCATCCAGCTCGCAGGAGCGGTAGTGCGCATCGGCAGTGCGCAGCCACCGGTCCAGAGGGGGAGTGCGCGACGGCGACGGTTTACCGAAACCTCTGGCCCGCTTCATACAAAAAGCCCTAGAACACGACCTCGACACCGGCTCGAAAGGTGGTAGGAGGCGAGAGCACACCGCCGCCGATAGCCAGGGTGCCGTCCGCCAGAATGCTGCGGTCGTTGAAGAGGTTGAACACCCCGCCGGTGAGGGTCAAACCGGGCACCAGCGGCACACCGAAGGTCAGATCCCAGCGGTTGTAGGGCAGGTAGTAGTGCGGACCACCGTCAGGGCGCGGCCTGAGACCCACGAATTGTCCTGTCAGCGCGACGCGGAACCCGCCGGGCGAGTTGTAGCGCAAAAGCACGTTGGTCGTATTGAACGGGACGTCCAGAGACTGGTAGTTGTAGAAGTAGCCCCCCTGAATGCCCCCGGAGCCGAGCGGCAGGTTCAGCCCGGTGGTGATGTCGGGGAAGGTGTTGAGCACCGGGTTGCCGACGGGGCGGGCATCGACGATCGAGTGGGAGGCAAAGATCTCGAACTGGGGCGTTACCTGCCAGTTAAAAGAAAAATCCCAGCCGGTGCTCAGGTACGACTGGGCGTTGACGTTGGTGATCAGGTTCTGGCAGGCCGGCACACCGTTGACTGTCGCCGGAATCGAGCCCACGCCGAAGCAGGGCGTAAACTGCAGCTGTGCCAGCTGCTCCGGGGTGAAGTTGGCATAGGCCGGGTTGTCGATTACCCCTTCGAGGGTGCTGATCTGGAGCGGTTGCAGGCTGATGGGCACGTTCTCGACGATGCCGTTGGTCAGTTGGGTGCGGTAGTAGGTCAGGCGAAACTGGGCGGAAGGGCCAAGGTTGAGATCGAAGCCAAAGTCGTAGCTCACACCGGTCTCGGGGCGCAAAAGCTGGTTGCGCACGTAATCTACCTGGCCTCCCAGATCGGACACCTGGGTGAAGCTGTAGCCGCCGTAGCCAAAAAGCTGGGATAGCCCCGGCGCTTTGAAGCTCTCGAACCAGCTGGCCCGCAGCGCCAGGATCTCCTGTTCTTTGGGACCGATGTTCCAGCGCAGGCCCGCCCCCGGCGTGGTAAAGGTGCCAAAAAAGTCGTCGGTGGTGATGCGCGTGCCCAGATCGAGCACGACCGCCTCATCGAAGAAGCGCCACTGGTCGGTCAGGTAAGCCGACCAGCTGTTTTTATAAAAATCGACGGCGAAATAAGGCGAAACCACCGGCTGCGGCAGTGGCTGGAAGAACCGGTTGAAGGAGGTAAGCGGTTGCTGGTTTCCCCCGGCCCCTACCACCGGCGTCGCCGTGTAGCGGGCGTAGTTGTACTGCAGGCCCGTGTTGAACGTGTTGGCGGGCGACACATCCAGGGTGTAGCGCAGTTGGGCGTCCACCAGATTGGCGGAGACCAGGCGCGTACCGGGGGAAGAAGGGTTGTCCGCAAAGCTGCTCGCCCAGGAACCCTGGAGGTTCAGACGGCTGCTGGGCGAAGGCTTCCAGTCGTAGTTGAGCGCCGCTGTAAATTCGTCGAGAGCCTGGTCCCCCCGGCCACTGAGCGCCTGGTCCGCCGGGGTCGGGGTGACGTTGACATCGCAGCGGGTGTAGGTACGCCGCTCGGGGTTGTCCGAGAACGGATCGATGGGGGGCAGCAACCGGCCCCCGTCGAACAGTTCCAGCGAGATGCCGTAGTTCTCGGGCACGATGCGGCAGCGCGGCACCAGGTTGGGAGCGGCAAACTGGTCGCCGGTGCGGGAAGAAAGCTTCAAAAACGTCAGCGTCAGCGTATGATCGCTGCCCGGCTGGTAGACGAACTTAGCCAGAAAATCGTCGTTGAAGGTGTACCCGGAGCGAAAGGGCTTACTAAAAGAAATCGGTATCTGGTAGAGAACGTTGTTTAAGGCTGCAGCCGAGGTGGGCGTCGAAGGCGCGTCCGGCGGCACCAGCGCTTCGACACCGGTTCCCTGCAGGGCGATCCCCTCGCCCACCGGCTCCTGGTAGTAGGTGCCGAAGTAGTTGTTATAAGCGCTGCGCCGCTCGTAGTTGAACTCATAACCAAAAAAACCCGCCGTGGTCGGAGCAAGTTCGTTGCTGCCGGTGAGGTTGAAGGTGTAGCGGCTGAAGCCGTAGCTGCCCTGTTCGCTGCGCAGCCGGACCCGCGCCGGTCCCTGGGGCACGCGGGTGATGATGTTGATCGCTCCGCCCACCGCGTCCGCGCTGTAGAGCAGCCCGGCTCCGCCGGTGATCACCTCGATGCGCTCGATATTGGTCACCCCAACCCGACCGAGGTCGATGGAGCGGTTGTTGCCCGGACGGGTGGTCGGGCGGCCATCCACCAGCACCAGAAAACGCCGCGAGTCCAGACCCCGCAAGAAGGTGCCCCGCTCGGTATCGATGCCGCCTAGAGAGTTGGTGGCAAAAAAACCAGGGGAGAGCTTGGTGAGGGCGTCGGAGATTGTCACCGCTCCGCTCGCCTCAATTTGCTCTTTTTTAATCTCGTAGCGCGTCACCGTCTCCCGCCGCTGGGGCCGGGTCCGGCGGGTGCCGGTCACCTCGACCTCCGCCAACTCCTCCCCCTCTTCTTCTGCCTGCGGGGCAGATGGCGTGCGCTGCTGGGCCGGATCGCCCTGGGCGGCAAGCAGTGCCAGCTCACCAACGTCGATGAGCGGTCTTGCCGGCATATTCAGATCTCCTGCGCTGCCTGCCGCCCCCCTGCGCAACTGCTCCAGGCGAACCACCCCTGAAGGAGTCTCCTCTGCCCAGGCTGCCGGGCTGAGCACCAGAAGCAGCAGTCCCAGCGGCCATCGCTTTTTTACCCCCCGCCTTCCTTGCACAAGATTTCCCATCGTGACTAACTCCTCAACGCACATACCACTACCACAATTGACACTCGCTCACAACACTATCAAAGACACAGAAACATTATTGCTCGACTTGTGAGTTGCTGTCGTTTTAACCTGGATTTAATCGTCTTTAACCTGACATTAACCTTCTCATGAATTTCTCATGAATTTCTCATAAAACTCATTCTTGTGGCCAGCCCAGCACCGCTGTATCCACGAAGGTGGGGCTTCTCAGCCTTTCTACCCAAGAAAGCCAACTGATTTTAATTGTTTCTCTGTGGCGCGCATTTTTCAATTTTCTGACTTTACTTGTTTGCGCTGTATGGGGTACAGTTTGGATCAGTATTCAGTCCGGGGCTCAAAATTTTTGTGTCTGTTCAAAAATTTATGTGCCTGCGGTCTGTCTTCAAGAGTGTCAAGACCGTGTAGTGTTTTGTCGGGAGTAGATCATGCGCAGAATCGTCCTGTTTCTGTCATTGGCTGCCTTGCTTACGATCGCAAGTCATCCAGCCCAGGCGATTGGGGTCGAGACCCTGAGCGAGGGTTTCGAGGATGTCAGTGCTCTACCGGGCGAGGGTTGGTCGCTTGTCAATCAGAGCAACCCGGCCTTCGATGACCCCACCGATCCGCTGCAGGGCTGGTTTCAGGGCACTTCCGACTTGTTTACCACCAGCGACGGACCCTCCAATTCCTACATCGCGGCAGATTTCAGCAGCACCCCCGGCGATCCGTTTACCGGCGTGGGCACGGTCAACAACTACCTCATCACCCCAGAACTCGACATCAGCCAGGGGGGAGCCTTCTCCTTCTCCACCCGGACTTTCGTAGGCGCTGAGGGAAACTTTTCGCTCAACGTGCTGCTGTGTACCACCGACTGCAGCAACACGGCCAACTTCAACACCTCGCTGCTCAGCCTCTCCAACAATCAAGCCCAGGGTTCTTTCTATCCCGGTTCGCTTGCTTCCAGCGACGCCTTTGAGAACTTCTCGGTCGATATTGCTGCCCAGGCAAACGGCGAAGCAAGCCGCATCGCCTTTCAGTTCACCACCCCCGAGGGTGGCACCGCCAGCACGACCTTTCCTGCCGTCGGCATCGATACGGTGAACTACGTTCCCGAACCCACGGTGGGAATATCCTCCGGGCTGCTTCTTTTGCTGGGTGGAGCTGCCCTGCGCCGTCGCTGGCGGCCCCGCAGCTAAAGAGCACATACGAATGAGTAGCCGTCCGGGGTTCGCTCGAACCCCGGACGGCTGCTATTTAAGGGGAGGTGATGGCGCTTACGCAGGCGCGGGCCTGGGCGCGCAGGTCGTTTCGCTGCTGGATCGTGCTGCCGGTGGTCAGCACGACAAAGCCAAGGCCCTGGGCGACCTGATCGTTGGCACCGAGGCGACCGAAGGGAGCGTTCCCCAGAATGTTGAGAAACAGGCCACGGGCCGCATCTGCCTGATCGGCACTGGGATAGCGGCTATACAGCAGGGCGTAGGTGGCACCGACGATCGGGTAGGCGGCGGGGTTGGTGGGCAGCACCGGCAGGCTGGAGGGATTGACCTGCAGCACGCAGGGGTAGGAGGAGTTGGTCGCCTGCAGAGCGACACTGCCCAGGCTGGAGCGGATCGTCGAGACCACCGGAGCGACAAATCCGCCCCCCGAAGCGGGGTTCTGCACCAGGGCCGAGCGGGGAGCCGGTTGACCGCTGGGGGTGTTTGTCGAAAAAGGTGCTGTAAAGGAAGCTTCTGCGTAGCCGACGGCGAAGCTGGTGCTCGCTACGGTATTGACGATGCCGTCGTTGCCCGCGACGCGCACGAAGCGGGCTGTCTGGGGCAGGCCGGTCGGGAAGGTGTTGACCCCGCCACTCAGGTAGTAACCGGAGCCGCAGGCCGCTGCCAGGTAGGAGGTGAAGATGTTGGTGGTGCCGCTGCTGTCGGAGCGGATGATGACGTTGATGGGCCCGCTCAGACCGCCGGTGCCCTGGATCTGGCTCCAGTCGGTCAGGCTGCCGTCGAAGATACCGCACAGGTCACTGGTGCTGAGGCTGAGGGTCGAAGTCAGGTTGTTGTTGTAGGCGAGGGCGACCGCGCCAAAGACGGTGGGCACCTGGATGGGCAGCCCACGGCTACCCTGGCGGTTTGCGGCGTAGCTGCTGAGTTCGCTGGAGCTGAGGGGCACGTCGCTGCCGGCAAAGAGCGGAGGGTTGGCTGTCGAGGTGGTAGGAAAAACCGCCGGGGCGGCGGTGCCGTTGCCGGGAGTGACGATGCCGCCGGAGAAACTCGCCGTGTACGAGCAGGTGGCAGAAGCCGAGGCGGTGCCGACAAAAACGGCGCGACCGTTGCCGCTGCCGGTCAGACAATAGTTGTACTGAACGGTGTTGGCGCGGGGAGAGCCGGTCGGGGTGGTCGGTTGCGTGCCGACAGCGCCGGTCTGGCCACCGGTATTGGCCGGGATGGCAATGCCGAAGTAGTCTGCGAAGCGCCGGTAGAACAAACCAGGGAAAGTGGCACCGTTGCCGAAGTACTGGGTGCAGTTACCTGGAATCGTAAAACCGCCGGAAGCGTTGGCCCGGCTATCCGCAGAGACGCAGGACAGCGATTGTGCCTGGGACGGTTGCGAGACGGCGAGCAGGCCAGAGGCACTGAGAGCGGCCACGGACAGAGAAAATGCCCATACCGAACGGTGACGAGACTTGATCTTTCTTGTCATACAAAACTCCTCGTTGTAGCTGGGGTGCAGGTTGTTGCTCAGTAGCGGCAGGGTTCAGCAGGTGGCGATTACCTGGGCCGATTCAAAACCGCCTGCTGCCATGAACGAACGCTGCAGGACGAACGTGCGGCAAAGACCGCTGGGGGTGCCCTTTAGAAAATGCAAGTAAATAATAGGGTCGCCTGATTAAGAAAAGGTAATCGTTTGATGAGAATTTGAGGGCTGCTGTGTCTGGCCCGGTCCCGACGACAACCAGTTACTCTGGGCCAGAGACCACCTGCTCCAGAAACTTTTCTAGAGCGCTCACGCAGGCAGTGTCCTCAAAAAGCGCCGCCAGGTTCTGGTCGATGCGGGCCTGGATCTGCTGCCGCCAGAGCGGATCGATTCCAAGGCGCAGGGCAATCTCGACGTAGTGCTCTCCATCCCTCGCGATGGTTTCCTTCAGGCCCAGCCCCTGCAGGGCGGCGGCGGCGAGTCTGCTGCGCATCAGGAAGCCAGGACAGGTGACGACCGGCAAACCGAGGGCCAGGGCTTCCAGGCTCGTGTTGCCCCCGGAGAAGGCGAAGCTATCGAGAAACACGTCCGCTAGCTGGACAAGGTGCAGGTAGTCGGTGTAGTTCTGGCGGGGCAGGAGGTGGCAAAAGTCGCTCCATTCAAGGCTCCTGGCGGCAAAGGCGCGCTTCAGGCGCTCGCGGAAGACGGCGGTGATCTTCTCGCTCGGGTGGGCAATAAAAACAAAGCGGGCAGCGGGCAACTGGCAGGCAATCTGGGCAAAGATGCCGTCGTGCTGGGGCAGGTACTTAAAGAGCGACTGGCAGCACAGGTAGAGCACCTGCTCGTCTTCGAGCCCAAAGAAGGCGCGGTTTCTCGTGGGATTGGGGGGCGGCGGGGCGGGGCGAGGGTAGCAGACCCCGAGGCGCGGCAGCCGAACGAGGGTTTCGCTGTAGTGGCGCTGGGGATTGTCCGGTGGCTCCATCGCTTCGCCAGAAAGATAGTAGTCGATGGTGGGCAGGCCGGTGGTGACCGGATGGCCCCAGGCGGCGCACTGCACAGGGGCAAGGCGCAGAGCGGCCATCTGGGTCGTAAGCGGCTCCATGCCGATGTCTGGATAGACAAGAACGTGCAGCCGGTCGGAGAAAACCTGCCCGCAGACGGGTTCGAGAGCACCGGGCAGGTGGTGGAAGTGGTCGGCGGCGCTTTTGAAGGCGGCGGTTACGGCGTCGGTCTCAGGGCCACTGTGGTAGCAAAAGATCTCAAATCGGCTGCGATCGTGGTGGCGCAACCAGCCCAGCAGCCAGCGGGTGCCGCTGTGGCCCAGGAGGTGGGCCGAAGCGTAGCCGACGCGGATCTTCTCGCCCGGCTTTGGTGGGCGAACCGGCAGATCGCCCGCCCACTGCGGATAACTGGCCGCCAGCACGCGGGCGACCAGATTGCCGTAGCCGCCTTGCAAATCTGTATCGTCGAGGCCCTGGTACTGCAGATAAAAATTGACCTGGCTCCCGCTCGCTGCCAGTGCCCGCTCCCGCTCCGCCGCCGTGGCAAGGGGCGTGTTCGCGCATAACGCTTCGAGGCCGGCTGCGAAGCGCTCGCGCCAGAAGGCGATCTCGGTTTCGCTGCGATAGATGGGCGGCAGGGCGAGCCGGACCCGCCAGCGGGCGGCGGTGTCCAGTGGATCGATCGCAAGGGCCTGCTCGTAGCTAAAAAGCGCCTCCTGCATCTGGCCCTGGGCTTCGAGGACGGTGCCCAGGTTGGTGTGGATGCGGGCTTGGTCCGGGGCGAGGGTGAGGGCGCGGCGGTAGCACGCCTCGGCCTCCGCCAGATCGCCCCGCTCCTGCAGCAGGTGGCCCAGGTTGTTGTGGCTCAGCCCATGATCCGGCTGGAGGGCGAGGGCCGCCCGGTAGGCAGTTTCGGCCCGCTGGGGTTGGCCCAGTTGATCGAGGACGTTGCCCAGGTTGTAGTGGGCCTCGGCTAGATCGGGAGCAAGGGCAGTCGCCCGCTCGTACTGCCCCAGCGCTTCTAGGAACCGGCGATCGGCTTCGAGGGCGTAGCCCAGTGCCAGGTGGGCTTCTGCGTTGCCGGGCTTGAGGGCGATTGCCCGTTCGTAGCAGCGGATCGCTTCTTTGAAGCGCCCCTGAGCCACCCGGATATGGCCCAGGTTGTGGTGAGCCTGGGCGTAACCGGGTAGTCGCTGGGTTGCCTGCTCGACGAGGAGAGCAGCCTGCTCGTGGTCGCCCTCCAGGTGATGGACCACCCCGAGGCCGTGCAGAGCCTCCGCCCGCTCCGGCCAGCGCTCGAGAATCTGCCGGTATATCCCAGCGGCGCGGGTGTGGCGGCCTGCCTCCAGGTTGGCTGCTGCAACTTCGAGGGCTTCGCGCACGAGAGCCTCGTCCGGCGGCGGTTTTTGAGCCCCGCCAAATCCCCTGGCTTTGCCCATCGGACTGGCAAGAAGCTAGAGGACCGGTGGCTCGGGGTTGCTGCCCAGCGGTTCGAGGTTGAAGAGCGTCTGCAGCGTCTGCAGCGCCCGGCGGCGCGCCTCGACATCGCGCTGGGCGCGCAGCTGCACCATCGGATCGTGGAGGATCTTGTTGACGATGGCACGGGTGAGCGAATCGATGATGCCCTGGTGCTTTTCGCCAAACTCGGTGCCCAGGCGCGAGAGCGCTTTTTCGAGTTCCTGCTCGCGGATGGTCTCGACTTTTTGGCGCAGGGAGTTGATCGTCGGCACCGCCTCGAGGTTGCGCCACCAGTCGAGAAATTCGTCGAGTTGCTGAAGAAGAATGTCTTCGCACTGCTGGACCATCAGCTGGCGGTAGGCGCGGTTCTCCTCGACCACCTGCTTGAGGTGATCGACGTTGAATAGATGTACATTCGACAGCTCCTCGACATCGACGGCGACGTTGCGCGGCACGGCGATGTCGAAGATCATCAAGGGCTGTTCGCGGCGCACCTGGCTCAGTCGCTCGTAGTTGATGAGCGGCTCGCTCGCCGAGGTGCAGGTAAAGATCAAGTCGGCAGCGCCCAGGTGATTGCCCAACTCGTCGATCGTGGCCACCGGCAGCATCAGGCCAAACTGCTCGACCATCTGGGCCGCCTTTTCGAGGGAGCGGTTGAGCACGATGATCTGGCGCGCTCCCTTGGAGATCAAGTGGCGCAGCACCAGTTCGCCCATCTTGCCCGCTCCCACCACCAGGCAGCGCTGGTCCTGCAGCGAGCGGCGGTTCTTTTTGCGCATCGCCATCTCGACCGCCGCCGAGGAGACGGAGATCGCCCCTTTGCCGATGTCGGTCTCCTCGCGCACCCGCTTGCCGCCGGTGATCGCCGCCTTGAAGAGCTGGTTGAGAATGCGATCGACGCCTTTTCCTTGCTGGGCCAGCTTGTGGGTCACCTTGATTTGAGCGAGGATCTGCCCTTCGCCCAGCACAATCGAATCGAGCCCGGCGGCCACCCGCATCAGGTGCATCACCGCATCTTGATGGAGCAGGGTAAACAGGTGCCGCTGCAGCATCGGCAGCGCCACCCCCTTGCTCTCGGCTAAAAACTGGGTCACTTCCCGCAGGCCGTGCTCGCTGTCGCGGAGCACCGCGTAAATTTCAAGCCGGTTGCAGGTGCTCAAGATTGCGCACTCGGCAATCTGGGAACAACTGCGCAACCGCGAAACATATTCAGCTACCTGTTGCTCAGGAATGCTGACTTTTTCTCGGATTTCGACTGGTGCAGTTCGGTGGCTCAACCCAATGACCGCGATCTGCATCCACGCTCTCCCACTGCGCTTGTAGCGCCTCATACTGTAGCACATTGCACTTTGCAGAGCGTGGCGAGGAGTGTTAGATAAAGGATCATGCAACTTTCTGTTACAAACTGGCGCTGGCGAGACCAGCCCATCGCCTTCCAGGCCGCCGGGGAGGCCCACCGGGGCAAGCAACCGCCCCTGGTGCTCGTTCACGGCTTCGGCGCTTCGGCGGGCCACTGGCGCAAAAACCTGCCGGTGCTCGCCCAGACCCGGCCCGTCTGGGCCATCGACCTGTTGGGCTTCGGTGCCAGCGCCAAGCCCGATCCCCGGCAGGTGCCCTACACCTTCGAGACCTGGGGCGAGCAGATAAGCGACTTTGTAAAGGAAGTGGTGGGCGAACCGGCGATCCTGGTCGGCAACTCGATCGGGGCGATCGTCGCCCTGGAGGCGGCGGCGAGTGTGCCCGACTGTGCCCGAGGAGCAATTTTAATCAACTGCTCGCTCAGGCTGTTGCACGAGCGCAAGCGCTCCACCCTCCCCTGGATTCGCCGCGCCGGGGCTCCGCTGTTGCAGCGGCTCCTCTCGGTGCCGGCGATCGGCCACTTTTTTTTCGAGCGGTTGCGCCGCCCCGAGACGGTGCGCAAGATCTTAAAGCAAGCCTACGTCCGCCCCGAGGCGATCACCCCTGAACTCGTCGAAATTCTCACCCGTCCCGCCGCCGATCCCGGAGCCTTCGCGGTCTTTCAGTCCTTTATCAACTACGCCAGTGGGCCGCTACCGGAGGATCTGCTTCCTCAGGTGCGCTGTCCGGTCTACATCCTCTGGGGCAAGGACGACCCCTGGGAACCCTACGACCTTGCGGCCCGAACGCTCCCGGCCTTTGCTGCCGTCCGGGCCTTTTGCGGCATCGACCGAGCCGGTCACTGCCCCCAGGACGAAGCGCCGGAGGAGGTGAACCGGCAACTCGTCGCCTGGGCTGAGGCGATTACTGCAGGTAATCCCTGAGCCCCTGCAAGATCGCCTCGGCGATCCGGTCTTGATAATCTGACTGCAGCAGTTGGGCGCGCTCTTGATCGTTGGAGATAAAGCCGACCTCCAGCAGCACCGCCGGTACGGCGTTGTGGCGGGTGACGTAGAGGCCGCGCACCCGCACCCCCCGGTCGGGCTTGCCGGTATATTCGACGATCCGCCGGTGCAGGGCGTAGGCGAGGCGGGCGCTGCGCTGGTTGGTGTAGTAAGTTTCGATGCCCTGGATGTCGTCGCGGCCCGGCATCATGTTGATGTGGACGCTGATGAAGAGCCGGGCGCTGGTGTTGTTGGTGACATCGACCCGCCCCTGCAATGAGATGAACGTGTCGTCGGGCCGCGAGAGGATCGTGTTGAAGCCTGCCTTGCGCAGTTTGTCGCTCACGTGGCGAATGATGCTCAGGGTCAGGTCTTTTTCGTCTACGCCGCTGCGCTGGGCACCGGGATCTTTGCCGCCGTGGCCGGCGTCGAGCACAACCTTGAGGCCGTTGGGATTGTTCGGAAGCGGGTCGTAGGTGGCCGAGGAGGACGGCGGCGGCAACTGGTCCTTGGTGATGAGCGGCAGCAAGATCCGGCGGCGGTCCGCATCGAGGGGACGCGGGTCGCCCACGCGCGTTCCCGGCAGCACCCGGATGAGGGCGACGACCGTGCGATCGTCCGTCTGCTTGAGCCGCAGGCTGTCGATCGGGCTGGTGGCGCTGATCGTCGGGCCGGAGAAATTATCGGGCAGTTGGGCGGGCTCAAAGACGAGGCGATATTCGTTCGGGTTTTCCCAGTTGGTCGAAAGCTGGGGGGGCCTATCGGTATTGAAGACGATGCCCTCGGGGGTGAGCTGCGCCGACTGCAGCGTGGCTTTCTCACCCTGGGGAGCGGTGGGCAGATTGGCGCTGCCGGTGGGCCGGACGAGCACGCCCCCGAGATCGGGCCGGTAACTCGCTTCCCAGAGCGAGGTGGTATCGTTGGGCGTCAGCTCAAGCACCGCCCGCGCTACGGGCGGGTTGTCCTGAAATTGTCCGATGCGCAGGCGGGTGACGTTTTGCTGATTGGTGGCGATGCTGCGGTTGGTAAAACCTGTACTCAGCTCAGCGCTGTCGATATCGACGACGATGCGCGGCGGCAACTCCTCAAGGCGACGGGCATCCGCCCGCACCGCTCCTGCAGTCTTGATCAAAAAGCCCTCCGGGCGCACCTCCATACCGCTTACCTCGACGCTGCGGGCCGCCGTCCCCGGCAGCGGTGTGATCGTGGGCGGATAGACAGGCGACACAGGCGGGGACGGACTCGCGGGCACGGGCGGCGGTGGCACGTTCGGCAACAGCTGCACCAGCCACTGCTCAGGGGCGACCCGCCGCAGGCGGACCTGGGCGGGCTGCAATGCCGGTGCGCCATCGGCCATCTCGATCACCATCCGGGCGGTCTGCGGATCGAACTGCCCGGCGCGCACGATCCGCACCGGGCCGCTCGGCACCGGCTGATTTGCCGGGGCAGCCAGGTCGGTGCCCGGCAGATCGACTACCACCCGCCGGGGATTCTCGACAATCTGTACGCGGGGCTGTACGGCACCGTCGGTAAATAAGGAGAGCCGCTGGGCCTGAGAATCGAATCGCCAGCCGGTCAACTGCGGCATTGCCAGGACAACACCTGAGCCTGCCAGATAAAAGGTCGAAGCCAGAAGACCGGCCACAGACCACCGCCCAACCCTGTTGTTCCTCACACGCGTTGCCAAAATTTTCAATTACTATATCAACTCTTCGCCGCCAGAGGCTGCGAGAAAGCGCAATTTCCCTCGCCCCTGGGGGACCGCCCGGTGCCTGCAGGGGAGAATCCCCCACTCCAGAAGTCACCGGCCCGATCGGGCCAGTACCTGGTTGACATCGCGCAGAGCGAATATTAGATTGAGGGTAGTTGAGAATTAGTTGCAGCAAGTAGCGCCCCGAGGAAAGCCCGCCAAGCTATGGAATTCACGCAGATCCCCTCCGAATGTTCCCAACTGGTCGCCGTGCATCCCTGGGAGCGAACGATGGTCCAGCAACGTCTCGAAGATTTGGGCATTCCGACGCGCCTCTCGCCGGACGGCCAGTTACTGGCTCTGCTGGACCCAGGCGAAGCCGGCATTCAGCAGGCGCGCCAGTTGCAGCTGGTGTTGTTTCGCTTTCGCGGTCGGCGCGGTGAGATGATCGACTGGCTCGAAAATTGCTGGTCGCGCTGACGGCCTGTTTTCGCCAGTACTTTCTGCCAGATGCTTGCAACACGCTTGAGCCCTGATCTGCACTCGTAGGTGTTTCAACGCGGGCAGTGCGTTTCAGGTCACGAGAAATCAGCGTTTCACCCCGGCTTGACAAATCAGGGTTGGAGCGGTTTTCACGTTGACTCAGTACTATAGCCGCAGCCAGTAAACCCCCCTGCCGCATCCTTTGGTTGGATGCTTGAGCGCGGCATCGTCACCTACCAGACCGTCCATTACGTCAGAATGTACTGCAGAAGTGTTGGGGATGCGATGCGGCGGCTATTGGCGATAGCTATAGGGATCATCGCGAATGGGCTTGGGGCAGTTCAAGCTGAGCCACTGGGAGTGGGTTTTCGGCAGCTCCAGCTTAAAGATCCAGTGGGCGGCGGGTCGATGCAGGCCGTGGTCTTCTATCCTGCGAGCGGGCGCACCAAGCCCACAACCGTGGGACTGTATCTGGTCGATGCCTCCCCTGAAACCGCTCTGCTTGGAGGCAAGCATGGACTGATCGTGCTCTCCCATGGCAGCGGCGGCGGTGCCCTCGGCCACCACGACCTGGCCACAGCGCTGGCCCACAGGGGGTTCATCGTGGCGGCAGTGGAGCATCCACGGGACAACTACCACGACCAGAGCGGCTCCGGCACCGCTGCGGTGCTGATCGCTCGCCCAAGGCAGCTGTCGGCCCTCATCGATGCTGATCGCTCGCCCAAGGCAGCTGTCGGCCCTCATCGATGCCCTGCTCGCAGACTCTGTATTCGCTCCCCACATCCAGGCTGAGCAGATCGGGGCGGCGGGCTTCTCAGCGGGGGGCTTCACGGTGCTCACTCTGGCAGGGGCGAAACCTGAGTTTGGGCTGTTGAGCCAGTACTGCCGCAAATATCCAACAGATCGCAATTTTTGCGGTCCGCGCCAGCGCCGCACTGCCCGAGCGGGCCTGACTGTTCAAGCGGACGCTCGGGTGCGGGCCGTCTTCGCCATCGCTCCGGTCGGGGTGTTCTTTGACAGAGCCAGTCTCGCCCCTGTGACCATTCCGGTGTACCTCTACGCTGCCCAAAAAGACGCGGTACTGCTTCCCAGCGAGAACGCCGATCGCATCCGAAAGGATTTGCCCCATCCACCCGAATACAAACAGGTAGCCGGTGCGGGCCACTATGTCTTCCTCGCTCCCTGTACCTCCGAGCAGGCGGCGTTCATCCCCAATCTATGTAGCGATCCGCCTGGTGTGGATCGCCGGGCCATTCATACCAGGCTGAACACTGATGCAGTTGCCTTCTTCACCCGTGTTCTCGCGGGCCTTCAGTAAGAGGGGGTTTGTAAATCAGATTCTAGAATGAGAGGATGACAGGCAGTCTTTAAGATCCTTATATCTGGCTATGAGCCGACTCAGGCTCGGAAGGCTAGCAAAAACATGATTTACAAACATCCTCTATACTCTGAGGCGCACTTCTTCGAGGTCGAGGTCGTGCTCGATGCGCAAGAGCACCTCCTCGTTGATCGTGCCCTCGTTGCGCAGCTTGACGACGATCTGGCGCTCGGCGGTGAGGGCGGCCTGCTGCATCTGAACGTCGGCCCGGAAGCGGCGGCTGAATTCGGCGTAGGAACCCCTGCCCTCCTCCTCGGCGACGATGCTCTCCAGGCAGCGCAGGCGGAAGGTGTACTGTTCGCGCAGCCTCCGGACGATCGCCGAATCTTCGTAGTCCTCCGGCTGGGCAGCGATGAGTGCCTCGATCCGGACCAGAGCCGCCTCAGCGGCGAGGCGGCGGGCGGTAAATTCTTCCCGTTCGCTCAGCCCATCGTCGGCCAACCCCAGCCAGTGGATCAAAAAAGGCAGGCTCAACCCCTGCAGCACCAGGGTGACCAGGATCGCGCTGAAGGACAGGAAGATAATCAGCTCCCGCTGGGGAAAGGGCTGATTGCTGGCGGTTAATTCTGGTAGGGCGAGGGCGGCAGCGAGGGAGACGACGCCGCGCATTCCCGTCCAGCCGATCATAAAGAGCCCCTGCCAGGAGGGGAGGGGATCGCGCTTGGCCAGTCCCGGTATCAGTAGCCGGGGCAGGTAGGCCGCCGGGAAGACCCAGAGCAACCTGAGAACGATCGTCGCGCCGCAGATCGCGGCGGCGTAGGTGATCAAGTTTGCAGCCGAATACTGGGCCAGATCTTCTTTGACCACCGCCGGGAGCTGCAGGCCGATCAGGATAAAGGCGAGGCCGTTGAGGATAAATTCGACCATCTCCCAGACAGCGATCGCCTGGATGCGGGTGGCCGGGCTCATAATTTCGGGGCTGCGCCAGCGGTGGTAGAGTCCCACCGTCACCACCGCCAGCACGCCGGAGACGTGCAGTTGTTCTGCGATCAAGTAGGCACCGAAGGCGCTCAGCAGGGTCATGCAGATCTCGATCGGCGCGTCGTCGATCTGCTTTTGCAGCCACGCTTCTATCCAGCCCACCGCAAAGCCCACGGCGATACCGCCTGCGATCAAGAGCACAAACTGCAGTCCGGCCTCGACGAGCGAAAAGCTACCGGTGACGGCGGCGGCGACCGCAAAGCGGTAGGCCACCAGCCCCGAAGCGTCGTTGACCAGACTCTCGCCTTCGAGGATCGTCGTGATCCGCCGGGGCACCCCAAGCGACTGGGTAACTGCCGCCGCTGCCACCGCATCCGGGGGCGAGATAATCGCTCCCAGGGCAAAGGCTGCCGCCCAGGGCATCTGCGGAATCAGCGCGTGGGCGATCACGGCGACGACTGCCGTGGTGAGAAACACCAGATTGATGGCAAGCAAAGAGATTGGCCGCAGGTTGGCCTTAAAGTCGCGCCAGGAGGTGCGCCAGGCTCCAGCGCACAGCAGGGGCGGCAAAAAGAGCACAAATACCAGTTCCGGCTCCAGCTCGACGCGGGGCAGCCCCGGAATCAAACTCAAAGCCAGCCCGCCCAGTACCAGCAAGATCGGATAGGAAATGGCGAGCTTCCTGGCCAGTAAAAAAAGCACCGAGACGACCAACAACAGACCCAGTATCAGTTCCACCTCATGCATGGCTGTCCTTCTCCCCCAGGTCGTAAGTGCTGTCTTTGCTCTCGAAGCTAACGCACTGCCCTTGAGAATAACAGCTGGACAACCTGGCAGGTACATTTTTTTGCGACTTGCAGCTATTTTACTGAAGCACTGTCCTTCGTTGCCCTGCATTGCGGCGGGTAGCATGAATTTTCAAGTTCACCCCTAAGAAAGCCTCAAAGGAGAGTACGATTAATGAAATCATATATACGAAGCAGTGCCGCAGGCAGGTGTTCCGGTGCCCGAGTCGTTGGTTCTGGGAGCAACAGCGATGAACGAAGAATTTTCGGTAATCAACGGACGGATCTGGGGTTTTGAGCACCCCGGCGACATGATGCCCGTACCGTTGCCGCTGGCGATGACCAGTAACGGCCTGATGGTGCATTTTTTTGGTGAGGCGGCTCAGCTTTGGGAGCGCAAGGGTTGGGCGAGGCCGGTGCATCTGCCGTACCGCTTCCTCGCCGGCGGCGGTCTTCTGGTGATCGAGAGTTTGCTGGAGATGGCAGAGTCTGACGGTTTTTTGCCGGCGGTGCCGCTGCCGGTACTGGAGGGTACTTAATTTTTAGACAACCAGCGACATAAAAAGACGAGGCTTTCGAGCCGCTGTTGTTTCACCCACCACTTCGACATCTATGGCCGGTTCCCTGGCTCCCCACCGCGAACAGTCGCTCGATTCTCTCGCCCTCGCACTGCAAAGCGCCCAGCACCGGCTGGCGGTCTGGGAGGCAGAACATTCCTCCCACCGTCTGCCCGGCTGGTCGTCGCAGACCAAAGAGCGTACAACCCTGCTCGCGGCCCGCTCCGCAGCCCTGCAGACGCTCTACACCCAGATCAACCCGCCGCTGGAGCATTTTCTGCGCGTCCGGCGCTGGCAGTTCAGCCGCAGCGGCAGCGTCGAGGATCTGCGCAATCAGATCTGGCTGGCGCTGCTCGATCGCATCGGTGGCTTCGATCCTGAGCGTGGAACGTTCAGCGCCTGGTTTTACAGCTACGTCGTGCTACTGGTGCTGGGACGGGCCAAACGTGAAAATGCCCGCCAGGGAACGCGCCTGCGCCCCCTGGCGGACTCGGAGCTATCGGACGCCTGTGGCTGCGAGCGCCTGGACTTTCCTGCCGAGTGCGCCAAAATTCTGCACACCACCCTGGCCGCCCTGCCGGTCCGCTGGCGGGCGATCGTGCTCGGACTGTATTACTGCGAGGTGCCCAAAAAACAGAAGGAACTGGCAGCCGAATTGGGGATCACCCCCGCTGCCGTCAACCAGACCAAGGCAAAAGCCCTTGCCCAGCTGCGCTCGGCCCTGAGCGCCGCCGACTGCGAACCTTAGGAGATCCAGGCGATGACTAACTTTGACCCGTTCGAGATGCGCCTGCGCCGCCAGTTGCGCTCCCGGAGCTACTCCTACGAGCAGACCCTCGAAGCGTACTGGTGTGAACAGTGGCAGGAACTCGTCGAGATGACACCTGAAGCGATTGCTGCCCTCTACGCTGAGCAGCGGGCGAACATCAGCGCCGCCCGCACCCTGCCGGGTGTTCTTAGAAACCTGCGAGTCGCCCGGCCTCTATCTCAAAGCTTTTTGCCCTGGCAACCAGCCGGCGACAACCCCTGGCAGCGCGCCATTCTCGTCAGCTTCGTAGGCTCGATCACCCTGCACGCCCTGCTCATGGCACTGAAACTTCCGGTTCCCGAGGCACCCCCACTGCCCACCGCCCCAAAAGTGCTACTGGTCGAATCTGCCCCTTCCCCCAAAATTGCCCCAAAACCCCTCCCTCCCAAGTCGGAGCCACGCCCGCACATCGTTCGCACCGATGTCCCCCAGAAGGCAAAAGCCTCCCGTCCCATCCTGAGTACGAAGGCAACCACTCCGAGCGAATCAACCCTCTCCGAAAAAGCCCTGGCCGGTTCACGGGGCACCGGTTTCGGCAGAGAGGTCGGCAACGACAACGGCAGCGCCAGTCCAATCGGAGTGGATGACGGTACCGGCAGCGTTACTCCGGTAGAAGCGCCTCCAGCGCCGCCGCCGTTAGTGAATGCGAGGCCCAAAGGAGCGGTGCAGCCGGACTATCCCGAGATCGCCCTGCAAAACAACTGGGAAGGCAAGGTGATCGTCAAGGCATACATCAACGCCGACGGCAGCGTAGGCGAGGTGCGGGTGGCCCGCTCCTCCGGTCATGACGAACTCGATGAGGCGGCACTCGAAGCGGTGAGGCGGACGCGCTTCGAGCCCGCCCACCGGAGCGAGGAGGCCGTCGCTACCTGGGTGCGGGTGCCCATTACCTTTTCGCTCGATTGAGTATGGGAAGGTCTAATCCCCTTCCCTCCAAGGAAGACAAGCCTGCAACTGACTTCACTTAGCCCCTCTGCAGCCCAGTTACAGTGAACCCCCCCTCGTATATTGCTATTGGTTCCAAGGTAGCGGTGAGGACTGTGCCCCCCCTTGCGGCTTTGACCGCGTGGAAGAGATTGTCCCCCGCTATCAAGGACCGGCAAAGCTGAACCGTATCGAGTGGCACTGACCACGTATCACGAGGCTAGACTTTTGCCGTCCTGCGGAACTTGCCTACCTCCTCTGAAGCTTCAACTGGAGACACTCATGCAGCGAGACGGTTCACAAAACGACTATCAGCTATTTGTCGGTATTGATGTGGCGGCACTCACTGTCACTGCCGCCTGGCTGCTCACCCACGCAAAGCCTACCGCTGCCATCACACTGCCCCAAACCCCCGAAGGACACTGCCAATTGGCCGAACGCTTACTCGCCGTCTGTCCCACCGCCGCTGAGGTGTTAGTGGTCATCGAAGCCACAGGCTCCTACTGGATGCGACTGGCCACATTTCTGGCGCTCAAAGGTTTTGCCGTCAGTGTGGTCAACCCCGCTCAGTCTCATTACTTTGCCAGGGCACTGCTCAAGCGTTCCAAAAGCGATGCGCTTGATGCCCAGACGCTTGCCCAACTCGCTGCCGCCCTGCAACCTGGTCTTTGGCAGCCGCCGCCTGAGATTTATTACCAACTCCAACAGCGCCTGCAGCATCGCGATGCCTTGCTGCAGCAACGCCAACAACTGCACAACCAGTTGCACGCTCTGCGGCAATTTCCGTTGGTGGTGGCGGCGGTACAAGCGAGTCTGGAGCAGTTGAGCCACACCTTCGATGAGCAGATTGCGCAGATGGAAGCTCAGCTAGAAGCGCTGCTCGCCCAAGACTCGCTTTGGCATCAAGCTGCAACCAAGCTGCGCACTATCAAAGGCATTGGGTCTGTCACCGCTGGGTGGGTGTTGGTGAGTACCCTCAACTTCGGCTGCTGTGCAACGGTGGAAGCGGCGGTGGCCTACGCGGGTCTCGCTCCCCGCTCCCACCGTAGCGGCACCAGCCTTCATAGACCAGAGCGCATCGGCCATGCAGGCAATGCCCGCTTACGCACGGCGCTGTATATGGCGAGCTTGAGTGCGATCCGCTGCAATCAGCAGATTAAAAGCTTTTACCAGCGGCTACGAGCAGCCGGTAAACCGGCAAAGGTAGCGCTTTGCGCTGCGGCTCGCAAACTCTTACACATTGCCTGGGCGGTTGTGAAAACAGACACGCCTTTCGATGCAGAGCACGGCAGGTTGGTTTGCTTGCAGTAGGGCGGAGGAAGAGAAGAAAGGAGGAGGCTGCTTGACTCTCAATACCGTATCTCTTCTCCTCTGCCCGGCGGGGCAGGGGAGGAGAGCGGGGGGCAGGGGGGGTGTGGAGGGGTGGGGAAAAAGCTCCTTAAACTCCCAACTATTTACAGTTACAGATCAACTTCACACTCAAAACTGCCCAAGTATTGAATGCATGGGTATCAACTGTGCTGCGCATTGGGACAATAAGCCAAAGGTCTTTTCACCCCTCCCCTGCAGTGGGAGGAGAGGCCAGATCGGGCTCAAATGGGGCAGGCTGGTGAAGGTTCAATGCGTCTCCCAGGTTTTTATGGCAGAAATTTACGTCTCAACCGATATCGAAGCAGATGGTCCGATTCCTGGACCACACTCGATGCTCAGCTTCGCCAGCGCCGCTTACCAGGCGGACAAGACCCTCGTCGATACCTTCAGCGCCAATCTCGAACTGCTCGAAGGAGCAAGCGGCCATCCCAAGACGATGGCCTGGTGGCAGACCCAACCGGTAGCCTGGGAAGCCTGCCGCAGCGATCTCCAGCCCCCCGAGCAGGCGATGCGCGCCTACAGCGATTGGCTGAAGGCACTGCCGGGCAAACCCGTCTTCGTCGCCTATCCGGCAGGTTTCGACTTTACGTTTATCTCCTGGTACCTGTACCGCTTTACGGGCGACAATCCCTTCTCCTTTGCGGCGCTCGACATCAAGAGCTTCGCGATGGCGATGCTCAAGACCGATTTTCGCTCAACGGTCAAAAACAAGATGCCGGGCCGTTGGTTCGATCCGCTGCCTCACACCCACATTGCCCTTGAGGACGCGATCGAGCAGGGAGCCCTCTTCTGCAACATGCTGAGCGAAAATCGCGCTGCCGCTGGCTACCCGCCGGTGGGCTGAGCCCGGTCGGTCACAATTCGCACCAGCCCCGCCTGCCCACTGCCGTCGTCCAGGATAAGAAGTGCCACCTGCCTGTCGTATCCGCCGTCCACCCGCTCGGCCAGGAACACGCGATTAGCCAGCTGAGCGTTCAGCGAAGCGCTCACCCGGTACAAACTCGCTGGCTGTTCAGAAAATGTCGTTACCGGGCTTTTGTCCAGCCATTCAAAAATGGGCGGATTGTGGCAGCCTCCCAGGTGCTCGTGACACTCGATCAGCGTTTGCACCCACCAGTAAAGTTCGAGATCGCCCGCGCATCTGCGCGCTAATCGCCGTCGGCGCTGTTCAGCAGGCCATTTGCGAGCGATCTCAAATAACTCCCCGATCTGTCGCAAGCGCTCAGGAGTCATCCTGTGAGCCTCCTCGCCCCAGTACCCATAGTTGGCACAGGCTGAACATATGCAGAGGCTGGATAGGCTCCGTCTTAAAAGCGAGGAGCCAGGAGGTAGCGGTAAATATCTAAAAAGCGGGTAGCGGGAATCGAACCCGCAACTAAAGCTTGGGAAGCTTTCGTTTTGCCACTAAACTATACCCGCCTGTGGGTAGACAACATCATAGCCCGACCGGCCATCGCCGCCAAGGGTGCCCTGTCGGACAGGTGCAACTGCTTCTGGAGGATTGTCCCACTTGGGCTTTCTGGTATGATCCGTTTTGGACAAAATCGCAGTGCGAAACACCGGTTTTTGAGAGCCGATGGTTCGTGTTGCAGTTGTATAGTTTAGAGGTGTTGAGTCCGATGAGACAGTTTGCGATTGTTCTGGCGCTGGCGGGATTGCTGATTGGCTGCTCCAGTCCAACTACCGAATCCAGTTCCTCTTCTTCGACAACAACGACGACGACCACCGAGTCGGCACCGGCTGCCAGCACGTCCACAACCACGACTACGACTACCACGGAGAGCACACCTAAATGAAAAAATACCTGATCGTCCTCGCCCTGGGAGCTTTGCTGGCCGCCTGCTCCAGCCCCTCCAGCACGACGAGCGAATCGACCACTACCAGCACCACAAGTACTCCCACCAGCTCCACGTCAACTACCACCACCACCACCAGCACCCCGAAGTAATTCTCTTGCGGATGCTGTTGCGATCAGGCAGTTGCGCCCACAGAGCAGCGCAACTGCTGCTATATCTGTCTGCTTCTAGCGAAGTTTTATACAAAAGTTGTGGTTACGGCGGGTAAGCCCGAAAACGGCAGACCCGCTGAAAGGTGCAATGTGGGCACTGCGGACCAGGGTTGGGCACGAAGGCGTCCTCGAGGGCAATGTTGTTTTCGACGGCCCGGCGAGCGTGAGCGATGTTGCCCGCGATCCCCTGGAGGATGTCCCACCACTGCTCGACTTCCGCCGCTTCGTAGGTGAGGGGGATGACGGTACCGGTGGCAAGGTAGCTGAAGCTGATCCGGTAAGCCGGGTAGGTGGGCCAGCGCTCCTGGGCGAGCAGTCGATAGACGCCCGCCTGAAAATCCCACTTCAAGGCTTCGGCATCGGGGATGTGGCTGCCGGATTTGTGATCGATCACTTCGAGGGCACCGTCCGGATGGACGCGCACGAGGTCGGGTTTGCCCATCAACACCCAGCCGGGAGCGGACGGCTCGCCGGTCAGGGCGTGCGTCTTCGTGCGCAGCATCTTTTCGATCGCCAGCTGTTCGCCTTCTCCCCAGCCGTAGGGCTTGCCCAGCCAGTCTGAGAGGCGCTCGCGGGCGGTGAGGTAAGCGTCCTCGGCAACCTCGCGGTCCTCGTAGGCATTCCAGCTGAAGGTGCGCTCAAGCGCCTGGGCTGCCGCCTCGGGCTGCAGCTGCTCCTGTTGCAGCAGTTGTTCGAGCACCGTATGCACGGCCCGGCCCGTGTGCAGTTGGGCGGCGATCACCCGCCGGGAACGGGGCACCTTTACAATCTTGTCGAGGGCGTAGGCGTAACGGCAGCGGGCGTAGGTCTTGAGCGTCGAGGGACTCAAGGTGAGCGCCCGGTTGGCGCTCATGGCTGGGCAGCCTTGGCCCAGGCGACCGGCAGCAATAAAAACTTTTCTGCCCGTGGCACGTAGGCGCGCTGCAAGAAGTTCTGGTAACCGTTGGCGCGCAACTTGGCAAGGATGCGGCGGTAGAGAATGAGCGAGGCCCACACCGGCCAGCGCGCATCCGGGATCAAGTAGGCGATGCCCCGCTCGGCTTCGCGATAAAAAGATTCAGCGCGGGCGATCTGAAATTCCATCAAGTTTGCCCAGCGCTCATCGACGACGTAAGCGAATAGATCGCTCTCGTCGTAACCAAAGCGCCGCAGATCCTCAAGGGGCAGGTAGATGCGGCCCCGCCGGGCATCTTCGCCGACATCGCGCAGGATATTGGTGAGCTGCTTGGCCACCCCGAGGGCCACTGCCCGCCGGCGCGCCTCGGGACTGTCCTCGGCCAGGCCCATCACCGCACAGGACATCAGCCCCACCGTCCCTGCCACCCGGTAGCAATAGAGGTGCAGCTCCTCCCAGCTCTCGTAGCGGTCCTGGCGCACGTCCATGCGCATTCCCTCGACCATGTCGAGGAAGGGCTCGATCTCCAGCGGAAAGTTGCGCACCGTGTCCACGAGCGCCTGATCGTAGGCGTCCTCGGCTCGACCGGCAAAAATCTTGCTCACCCGCTCCTGCCAGCGATCGAGCACGCTCAGATCGGCTGTCGAACTGAGATCGTCCACCAGTTCGTCGGTGCGGCGGCACCAGGCATAGATTGCCCAGATTGCCCGCCGTTTGGCCGGCGGAAACAGCAGTGAGGCAAAGTAAAACGTCTTGGAGTACTCTGCGGTCAGTTGACGGCAGACCTCGTAAGCGTCCGTGTACTTGTCGCTAGCAAGCATGTACGGCATCAAAGCGAATGGAGAGAAAATCGGCGGTCGTACCAGCCCATAGTTTAGCGGAGTGGATCGCCCTCTCCATACTGCTCGCAAAGAACCAGGCGATGAAATCGGCTGAGAGGCAGAGATCGTGGCTGGACTCCAGCCGTCTGTGCCGGACAGCCCTCCTTACATGCCAGCTGTGTCCGAGACCCAGCGGCTGTCCCCCTGCGCCCACAATTCCCATCAAACCCGGCTTTCCTTCGTGCCCCATCGATACAGATTGTAGCGAAAAGTTAAGCAGGCAGCGTCGTCTAATTTCAGTCCTACTAAATTCAGTGTAATTTTCCGCCAACAGCCCCCCTGGGTAAGTTAGTCTTTTAGGTAGACAGGATTCGGCTTGGGGGGAAGAAAGCAGGAGTTGCCGGGTCCTATTTCCTACTTACCTACGCTGTATCGGGTCGAATGGAAGCGCCCCAGTCCTGGTTTATCTACAAACTCCCGGATGGCAGTTGTGAGATCAGCCAGGCAGCAAAGCGCGAGACAGTCGAAAGAAGCTGGGGACCGTTCGCCGATCAGCAAACAGCAATTGCCCGCCGCGTTGGTTTGATCCGTAGTGGCCACTGCAAGCCACGCACCTGAGGGGCAACGAGGGTGTTTTCAGGCATTCTGGAAGAAGTGTTGCCTGGAATGTGACGATGAGTGCTGCCGCCCGTTCTGAAAAATCCGGTCTATTCAGTCTGCCCACGCTGCTCACCGGACTGGGGATCGCCCTGTTCGGTCTTTTTGTCGCGGGCTACATCCTGCAGACCCAGCCGGGGATGGCCGATCTGGGGGCAAATCTGAGCTTTGTGGGCTTAAACTACTTTTTGTTTCCGCTGATTGGCGGCATTACGCTGCGCTTTGCCCAGGTGCAACCCGCTCCCCAGCTTGCGGCACCCCCTGCCGCCATCGACGCGCTGCGCGCCGCCCAGGCGACGGAGATTCAAAAACAGGTGCTCACCGACATCACCGGACGCGCCTACTTTAAGTCAAAGCACATGGCCGACGCCCTCAAGCGCATCGGCCTCAGCCGCCGCGACGACGAGCTGCCGACGCTGGTGGGCTACCGCGAGGAAGCGGACGACGGCATCTACGCCCTGGTGCTGCGCTTTGAATCGCCCAGGGTGAGCCGCCAGCGCTGGGAAAGCTGTCTACCGAAGCTCAGGACCTTCTTTGGCAGGGGCGTGGCCGTCGGACTTGATTTTTTGCCGTTGCCCGCCGGGGCGGCGGAGTCGGAGCTGCTGGTGGAGCTGAGCTTAAAAAGCGCGGCTGAGCCCGCCTGATCTCAGCGGATCGGCACAAAACCTGCCTTCTCGACCAGTTGCTGCCCCTCGCCTGAAAGGAGCAAGTTGGCGTAGGCGGCCCCGGCCTGCTCGTCGAGCTTGCCGTCGCGGCGGATGACGACAAATAGCCGCCGGGTGACCGGGTAGCTGCTGTCGCGGAAGGCCGATTCGTTGACCTGGCCGTTGCTTAAAAACGGCGCTTCGTAGTCGCGGGAGCCGCCCCGCGCCAGGGACAATACCCGCACGGTCTTCTGGCCAATCACCTCAGCGGCGGTGGCAAAGCCGATGCCGCCGCCGGTGGCTGCGACCTTGCGCAGGGCCTCGGTGGTGTCGCGGACAGTGCGCACGTCCGGGCCCAACTCTGAGCCGCCCAGCACTTCTTCTTTGACAAAATCGACCGTCCCCCCGGCCCTGGCGTCGCGGCTAAAGGGAACGATAGGCAGATTCGGGCCGCCCACCTGTCTCCAGTTGGTGAGCTTGCCGGTGAAGATGCCGGAGACTTGGTCAGTAGAGAGGCCCGTTACCTTGATGGCCGGGTTGACAAAAAAGGCGATGCCGTCGATGGCGACCGGCACCTGCTCAAGGGCGATGCCCCGTCCCTTTGCCTGGCTGTATTCGGCATCTTTGAGCGGGCGGCTCGATTGGGCGATGCTCAACTCGCCGCTAATCAGCATGGCGATGCCGGAGCCGGAGCCGGGCTTGCCGTTGACGGGCTCGGTATAGCGCAACTTGAAGTCGGGGTGGGCCTGGGCGATAGCGTCTACCACCTGCGCCGAGCGCAGGGGAGCAAAGGTGGTCGAGCCGCCGTAGTTAAACAGACCAGCCGGTACCTGCTCGACCGCCGCCATCGTGTCGTAGAGCTTGACGTTGGGCGCTTTGACGAGATTGGAGCGCCTGGGGAGGGTATCTGTGCCGCTGCTGTCGGGCTGGGCGGTGAGCGTGTCGCGGCTAGAAGATTTTGCGGTGCTGTTTTTCCAGAACAAGAAGCCACCACCCCCTAAAAGCAGCAGGGCTGCCAGGGCGAGCCAGGCGATAGGCGGGATGCCACCGCCGCCTTTGAGGCGCTGGCCGCAGATCTCGCAGTTGGTGGCTGTGCTCGGGTTGCGATCGTGGCCACACTTGGGGCAGGTCACATAGGTAACGTCAGAAACCACGGCGGTATACTCCTAGCTCAGACCAAGCTCTTCTTTGACGTTCGCTTCGATAATCCGGATCTGCTCGTCGGACAGGTGCAATTCCTCCTGCAATTCGAGCAACTGCGCCTGCTCCTCCGGGTCGATCTGCCGGTCGTTTTCAAGAAACGCCCGGAACATCAGGCCGTACTCGAGCACGGCTTCTTTGTTTTGGGGTTTGGGCATCAGCTGCTCGATGAGCTGCTTAGATTGTTCTTCGGAGATGCCGTAGCGGGTGCGGAAGCGATCGAGCAATGCCTGCTCAGTCGGGGTGATTGCACCGTCTTTGACACAGCTTTCGACCAGCTTGCGGTAGCGATCGATGTTGCTGTCGAGGGCCGAATCGCTCTCCAGCAGCACCGTCGGATTGAGCCGCCAGTCGCCTGCCGGGGCTTTTGTCTCGCCACTGGCAGGCCGCGACGGCGGCACCCAGGCTGGTTTTTGAGAAACCGCTTCGCCTGCAGCAGCAGGCAGATAGAGGTTGTAGGTCTTGATAAAATCCTCGATCGCTTCTTGGGCCGTGCGGTAGGCGGGGTTGTCCTCGCCGCCCTCGACGGTGCTGCGGTAGTCGTTCAGCCACTGCATCAGGCGCTGATAAAATTCTTGCTTGGCCGCTCGGGTGGCCGGAGCGGTGCCCAGGCGGGCCAGTTCGTCCGCCAGGACATCTTTGAGGCGGCGGTTGGCGTCGTTGAGCAGATAATCGGTCGCCGTCCGCCAGTCGGTGCCCACCACCTCGGTCTTTTCGAGGCCCGACTGGCGGTCGCTGTAGCGCAGGCGAATCTCGTCGTAGCCGGTGAGCTTGTTCTCGATCGAAAACAACAGCCCGAGAGCCTGGCCGAGCAGCACGTTGCGGCGCACCTGGACCTCGTCTTCGGTGGCGGGCATGATGTCGCGGAAGCGGTTCTCGTCGCTCGCGGTATGGAGCGGGTTGCGATCGGCGTCTTTAACTGCCCGGTAGACGCTGCGCATCCGGGCCATCCCTTCGATGAGGCGCAGCGGAAAGGCTCCCACTTCCTGGACAAAGAAGATCCGCTGTGGTTCGCCCAGGGGCCGGATGTCCTTGTCGGTAATGGTGCTGGTCTTACGGATGTAGGGCAGCAAGGTCGCCACCGCCGGATCGTCGGGTTTGTTGCCTCCCTCGATGCCCACCAGCGTCTGGCGTTTTTCGGGCCGGTCGTCCCAGCCCAGGCGCGCTTGATCTTGAGAAAAGCGCAAAAACGGCTCCGATTTTTCAAAGGTCGTCTTGATCTGCGCTTCCTGCTGCTCGACCGTTGGATAGCGCTCCAGAAACTTGCGGGCGGCGGAGACGCGGGTCGAACCGGCCCGGCCCACGAATTCGTCGAGGCTCGCGTCGATGAGGCGCATAAATAGATCGCGGGCTCGAAACGTGTCGAAGCTGGCTAGATCGAAGAGCCGGGCGTTGCTGTTGGCGAGCACTTTTTCGGAGATCAAGGCTGAGAGCCCATCCTCGCGCTCGCCCACCGTGCTGCGGTAGATCGAATCGACGTCTTTTTCGTCGTAGAGCAGGATGCCGTTGACCGTGAGCGTGCGCGTCTCGCGCAGGTAGGTGTTTTCTTTGTCTTTGAGCTGGGCGACGAGGTTTTCGAGCAGGCGCTCGAAGCTCGTCAGCTCGGCGAGCAACCTGCCCACTTCCTCGCGCAGGGCATCGACCAGTTGCACGCCCAGGGTGCGGCTTTTGACTTCAACCTTCGAGACGTAGGTCGTCTCGAGGGCCTGCAGAATGCCGTTAAACGTCTCGTCGATCCGCCGCTTGCGATCGAGCAGCAAAAACTGGCGGGCCTGATCGTCGATTTGTTTGGTGAGTGTCTGCAGGGCGTTCGCCGCCGAGCGCTCGCGGGGAATCCAGTCTTTCTGACGGTCCTGGTCGAAGCGGCTCTTGTAGTCGTTGAAGACTTCCTGGAGCACCTCGAGAAACTGGCGGGCAAACTTTGGCCCCCGGAAGCGGTCCTCGATCATCTTTGCCACCGTCTCGCGCAGTTCGCTGCGCTTTTGGATATTGAGGCGGCTGAAGTTGTCCCACATCTTTTGAAAAAAATCGCTCCAGCGGCGCGGGTCGGTGTCGCCGTCGTTGAAGTGAACGGCGTATTTTTCTTGTTCGACCAGCACAAAGCGCTGCAGGTTCTCAAACGGGATCTGCAGGTCGTTGCGGCGCTTGCGCAGGCCGGCTATCCAGTCGGCGACTTCTTTGCTGTAGGGCTTGGAGTTGTCGCCCATCGCAAGCGAGTCGAGCAGCTGGTGCTGGTTGTCCGATTCGGCGAGCATCAACCCCGGCAGCACCTCGGTCTTAATGAGATCGCGCATCGCCGTGGGCGAAGGGGTCGGATTCTGCCACCAGCGCACCACCTGGCCTGCCAATCTGGAAGCGCAGGCGTTGATCACCCGCTCCACCGGAAACTGGATGCTCGACAGGCCAAAGGTGATGAAGCTCTGGGGATAGCCCAGCGGGTCCGGGCTCGACCAGTGCTTGCGGATGTTGTCGCGCACCAGCTTCTTGTACTGGCTGAAACCAGAAGAAAAATCAAGAAAGATATTTTGGGCCACCATCTCGAGCACCGCTTCGAGGGTGGCGAAGGTGACCTTGTTGTTGGAATTGCCGACCAGGTAGCAGAAGTTAAAAGGCACGTCGCGGCTCGCTTGATCGCCGATGCGGTCGGAGGGCGAGGTGCTGTACTGGGCCTCGAAGCGCGTGTCGTTTCGGCTGTAATAATCCAGTTCCATCAAAGCGGCGTAGGCGTTGGCCACTACCCGGTCCCCCAGCCCCGAGAACGCTCCCGGCAGCACCAGGTAGGCCGACGACTGCGGCAAGTCCGAAGGCGGCACCCAGTCGCGCAGGTTGTAGGCCAGGTCCAGCAGCATTCCTGAGCCCGTACCGCCGGAGAGCGAGCCGACCACAAAGATATTGATGCCCTGGTCGAGCTGCACCTTCCAGGTATCGAGCATGTACTTCTCGTAGCCCCGAATCCGGCTGCGCGCCGCCGCAAAAGCCCCCTTGATCTGCTGGTAGTTGACCGCAAACGCGAAGCGGCCCAGAGCCCGGATCTGACCGGCTCCCGCCAGGATCGAATCGGTGCCTTTAAGCTGGGTTGGAAACCACTCCGCCAGGTACGGATAGGAACCGATCCGGCTTAGGATCGACTTGGCGTCTTCGACTTTTGTCCAGACCTGCTCGACGGGTCTCAGCGAGATGTCCTGCTTGAGCACGGTCTGGGGCTCAGAAACTTTTGCGTTCTGCTCGGTGTCGAGGTGCAAAAACGAGACGATCGGCAGCGCGTCGAGCGTCCCGTAGGACTCGACGATCATCCGCCGGATTTTGATCATGATTTCTTTGCCAGTGCCGCCGATGCCAATGATCACCGTCGGGGTCATCCCGGTATATTCAGCCATCGCCGCTCCCGTCTATTCCCCTTAAAACTAGCTGATCCGGGCGAGCTTCCGTAATTGGAGAGAGGGCCGGGCACTCTTGCTCTGCTAGAATTAAGGCTTGTAAAGAATTGTGAGCTTTTGTGTAATGGACACGTCCCTGGAGACCGTGCGCGAACAGCTGGCCAGTACCGATCCCAGTCAGCGGATGCGGGCGCTGGTGGCTCTGCGCTTTTTTAGCGACGAGGAGGCGGTACCGCTGCTCTACCAGGCGATTCAGGATCCGATACCGCTGGTGCGCGTCTATGCGGCCATCGGCCTGGGCAAAAAGAAGGGCAAGGACAACTTCGATCTGCTCACCCAGCTATTGAACAACGACAGAGATCCCTCGGTGCGGGCAGAGGCGGCGGGTTCTCTAGGATCGCTGGGCGATCTGCGCGCCGTCGATTATCTGCTGCGGGCCTACTACGAGGACATCGACTGGATCGTGCGCTACAGCGCCGTCGTCTCCCTCGGTCAGCTGCGCGACGAGCGGGGTTATACGGTGCTGCGCGACGCCCTCACCAGCGCCACCGACATGATCCGCGACGCCGCGATCAGTGCCCTCGGTGAACTCAGCGACAGCCGTGCCCTCGACGTGCTCCTGCCCCTCGTCTCCAACAGCGATCCGGAGGTGCGCCGCCGGGTGGCCCAGGCGCTCGGCCTCATCGCCACCGAACAGTGCCGCGCTCCCCTGTCCTACCTCAGCCGCGATGACGACAAGAACGTCGCGGAATTTGCCCGCTACTATCTTGAAAACCTCGACGAAAAACCGAAAACCCAGTAAAAGCTTTTATGCCCCCCTGTTTGAGTGAAATATCGGGCGAGGGGGAGGGGTTTTTGCTAACCGGCTAAGTTCACAGCAAACAATTTTCTGGCTGAACGCTGCCTGCGCCAGCGTTGGGTAGAATCGGCAACAACGACCCGGAGTCTGGTAGAGGCAACTTCCAGACCAGATGGAGCGATTTGTGAAAATATTCTTGCAGCAACTGAGGTTGAGAAGCGCTTCTGGCTGTATCTCTCTTGAGATAGAGAGTCGCGTCTCAAGAGAATGGTACATTTCGTTTTAGAAAAGACCTGCAGAGGATTCTATAGATCTCTGGCTATTCAAAATCGTTCCACAATCCCTTTACTTGGGTGAATTTCTGGGCACATTAGTAACGCTTTACCTATTATTTTATTTGGCGCTGTGCATTTTTCAACCGAAGTTCTTGCCTGTAGGTGACAGGGGGTCAACCAACATGCCGGTCATTCTTGACGTGTTAACAGACAGCCTTCACTTTTTTTCCTTCGCCTTTCTGCTGGCCGTTCTTCTGACGATCTTTGACCGGACCGTCAAGCGCAAAGCGGCGCTCGGTGAATGGCCCGCCCTCCTCGCCGTCCACCTTCCGGCGGCGGCCCTCAGCCGCTTTTTTGCCACTCACGGCTGGGAGTTTCTGGTGCCCCTCGGCGTCAATGCCGTCGCCTATCTGCTGGTGCGGCCCCTGATGCGCCCCTTTCGACCCTCCGGGCGATTGTTGTTCCTCACCAACACTCTGTTCATCGTCAGTTCTCTCGCCTGGGGCATCGCCTTTGCCGCCGGGCTTGAAATCAGTCTGCCCACGAGACTCTTGCTGTTCGCCAGCTATCCGCTCTTGATCCTCAGTCTGCCCATCGGCGTCGTGGCGATGATCGAGCAGTGGGAAGTGCTGGCGCGGGAGCACTGGCTGCGTCCGCGCACGATTCGACCGCTAGGCCAGCGCGAGGAGTATCCGCGCGTCTGCCTGCAGGTGCCCTGCTACGCCGAGCCGCCGGAGGTCGTGATCCAGACGCTCGATCGGCTGGCGGCCCTCGATTATCCCAACTTCGAGGTCATGGTGATCGACAACAACACCAAAGATCCCGAGTTGTGGAAGCCTCTTGAGGCCCACTGTGAGCGGTTGGGCGAGCGCTTTCGCTTCTTCCACGTCGATCCGCTGGCTGGGGCAAAGGCAGGAGCGCTCAATTTTGCCCTGCGCCACACGCCGAGCGAGGTCGAGATTGTCGGTGTAATCGACGCGGACTATCATGCCGAGGCCGATTTTCTCAGCGCCCTTCTGGGGCACTTCGACGATCCGCGCATGGGCTTCGTCCAGACGCCCCACGACTACCGCGACTGGCAAAGAAGCCCCTACCAGCGCCTGTGCTACTGGGAGTACAAGACCTTTTTTGCGACGACGATGCCCAGCCTCAACGAAAAGGATGCCGGGCTCACCGTCGGCACGATGTGCCTGATTCGCCGCCGGGCGCTCGAAGAGGCAGGGGGCTGGTCGGAGTGGTGCCAGACCGAAGATTCGGAGCTGGCCATCCGCATCCACGCCGCCGGTTACACTTCGGTCTACGTGCCCCAGACCTTTGGCCGGGGGCTGATTCCTGAGACCTTCGCCGGTTACAAAAAGCAGCGCTTCCGCTGGACCTATGGCCCGGTGCAGGAGTTCAAGCACCACCTCAAGCTCTTTTTGCCGGGGCGCTGGGCAGAGCCTTCTGCCCTCCGGCCCCTCCAGAAGCTGCACCACATGAACCACGGCCTCGGCCCCTTCACCACCGGCCTCAACTTTTTGCTGTTGCCGGTGATGCTGGCGGTGGTGGCCTCGATGGTCATCCATCATGAAGTGATCGCCGCGCCGCCGACTCTGTGGCTCGCTTCGAGCACGTCCCTGGTGGGAAGCTGGCTTTTAAGCTGGCTCATCTACCGCAGCGAGATGGGATGTTCGCTGCGCGATGCGCTGGGGGCGATGCTTGCCAAGCAGGCCCTCAGCCACACGATGATCATGGCGAGCGTGCGGGGGCTTTTTACCGACCGCATTCCCTGGCGGCGGACCAACAAGTTCAAGTCGCTGCCCAGCGGCCTGCAGGCGCTCGCCTCCGTCAAAGCTGAGTTGCTGTTGGGTCTGGGCTGCCTCGGTCTGGGCTGTGTCCTCGCGCTCCACCAGCGTCCGGGCAGCCTGGCTCACATGCTCGGTCTGGGCTTTATCCTCCAGAGCTTTGCTTATCTACCGGCTCCGCTGCTTGCCCTTATCGCCGAGGGCGAGATCCAGAAGGCCCACAGGCCACTGGTTGTCCGGCGGCCCGCCTGGCAGCTGTCGGGCCGGGCTCTGGCAGGCTCTGCCCTGGGTGGGGTGGCAGCGGCGGCGCTGGTCGCCCTGGGCCTGCAGGCACCCGCTAACCAGCCTGCAAGAACCGCCCTACCGGTCCAAAAGGCGCGGCCTGCAACGACAGCACAAATTCAGCCGCGCATTGCCACGGCGGTTGCCGGCACACCGGAGCATCCGCCGCTGGCAGCCCACACCTTCCGCGAACCAGGACGGGATATAGTGGCGGCGCTTCCCCAAAGAAGTGCGCCGCCTGCACCAGCGGCGCAGCGGGCTGAGGCCAGACGCTCAGCACCCCTCGCCACCGGCCAAAACCCGCAAAAAGTTGCAGCACCCCCCGGCGGTGAACCGGAGCAGACCCAACCCGCCGACGCAGAGCTGGCACTGATTCCGGCGGAGGAGCCGACTACAGCCATTCAGCTACTGGCGGTCACCACCCCGGCGGTTCCCAACTGCTACGATCCCCAGCTCAAGGCGCGCGACTACCGCTGCTTCAACCGCAAAAATTAAAGTGCGCCTGGCACCGGACCGGGGCGGTAGAATCTTCTGCCGTCCTGGTTTGCTTAAAGGTGCTCTTGAAAGAAGCGGGCGGTGCGCTCTTCGAGCCGGATGCGCACCTGCGGGTCGGGAACCATGTGGGTAAGACCGCTCAAGGGGAGGATTTGATGGTCGCGCCCGGCACGGAACAGGGCGTCGGAGAGCTTCAGCGAGTGCAAGAAGAACACGTTGTCGTCGCTGGTGCCATGGACGATGAGCAGGGGCCGCTCCAACTTGGCGGCGTAGGTGAGCAGCGAACTTTGCTCGTAGCCTTGCGGGTTGTCCGCAGGCAGGCCCAGGTAGCGCTCGGTGTAGTGGGTATCGTAGTCGAGCCAATCGACCACCGGCGCGCCGGCCACCGCCGCCTTGAAGATGTCCGGGCGGCGCAGCACGGCGAGGGCAGACATGTAGCCGCCGAAGGACCAGCCGGTGATCCCGACCCGGCTGAGATCCAGCTCGTGAAGGCGCTTGCCCAGGGCCTTCAACGCACTTACCTGATCGTCCAGGGGGATAGCTGCGAAGTTACCGGCGATCGCCCGCTCCCAGTCCCGGCCCCGACCGGGCGTGCCGCGTCCATCGATCGAGACGACGATGAAGCCCTGGTCAGCCAGCCACTGGGGGCGCAGGTAGTTGACCATCGTCGCACTCACCTTCTGGGCACCGGGTCCGCCGTAGACATCGACGATCACCGGATAGCGCCGGGCCGGATCGAAGTTCTGGGGCCGCACCAGGCTGCAATAGAACGTCAACTGCTCCGGGGTGGTGACCTGAACGATTTCGCTATGGGGAATAAAAGGCGATTCGAGGGCGACCGAAGGCAGAGCCCCGATCCGCCTGCCCTCGCGGTCATAGACACTCCAGTTCGTCAGCGTTCGCGGATTGCTCTCACTGCGCACCGAGAGCGAAAAGTCCTTTGCAAAGAGGGCAAGGTGTTGCCCCTGGCCGCTGGTGAGCGCCTCCGGCTTCCCGCCATCCAGCGGGACGCGAGAAATCTGGGTGGTAGTCGGATCCGGACCAAATTGATAGTAGACCTGGCGGGTCCGCTCATCGACTGCCAGAGCGTTCTTTTCGGGAATATAGCCGCTCGTGGCGGGCAGCAGCACCCGCACCAACTGCCCCCGCCGGTCCCGCAATTCCAGTTGCGGGCCGCCCTCGCGCTCGCTGGTCCACAAAAATCCCGAGCCGTCCACAAGCCAGCGCGGCGTCTGCTGATCGAGGTTCAGCCAGGCCGGATCGCTCTCGCTCAGCAGCAATTCGCTCTGGCCAGTGGTTGTGTCCACCGCCAGCACCTGTTCCTGGCGCTGGTGCCGGTCCTGGACGACCAGGGTGAGCGGCCCGCCCTGCTCCCACTTGACGGTGGCCAGATAGGGAAAGCGTGCCCGCTCCCAGCTTACCCAGGTGGTCCGGCCCCCCCCAGCCGGTAGAATTCCAAGCCTGACTGAGACGTTGGCCTTGCCGGGGCGCGGATAGCGCTGGGCATAAATTTCAGCGCCGGGCTTGGCCGGATCGCTCGGATGCCACGCCTCGACGCCGCTGGCGTCCGCCTCCTCGTAGGCGATGAAGCGGCTGTCGGGCGACCACCAGTAGCCTGTAAAGCGGTCCATCTCCTCCTGGGCGACAAATTCGGCCAGGCCGTGGGTCAGTTCGTCGCTGGCCCCTTCGGTGAGTCGCCGCTCTTTGCCCCCCGCCAGATCGAAGGCGTAGAGATCGCCTTCGAGGACGTAGGCCACCTGGGTACCGTCGGGTGAAAAGCGCGGATCGAGCAGGGTGCCGGGGCTGGTGGCGAGCTTCTGGACGCTGCCACGGTTGCGGGTGTAGACGAACAGTTGCCCCGAGAGGCTCACCAGCACCTTGGAACCGTCCTCGCTTAGATCGAAGCTGGTGATGCCGGTGGTGCTCACCCGCATCCGCTCGCGCCGGGCCTTCTCCTCGGGCGAGAGCTGCTCGTCGCTGCTCCCTGAGAGCTTTTCGGGAGAGAGCACCTCGCGGGCCGTGCCGCTCACCGGATCAAATTCGTAGAGGCTCAGCCGGGGCGAGCGCGCCTCGGAGCGCAAAAACAGCACCCCCTGGCCGCCGGGGAGCGGGCGGGCGCGCAGGGGCCGCCCGAGGCTGAAGCCGCGCGTCACCGCGTAGTCGCTCAAAAAATTTGGCGTATTCAAGGTCGAGGCGATCTTTGGTACAGGGGCAGACAAACCGAGGCTGCTCCCGCCCAGCAGGCAGGAGCAGACCAGGACCATCGAGAGTATCGGGCGCATGAGGGAAGTGTAACCAAATTGTCGGCCTTCCCGCTGCGCCCGCTGCCCAAAAACTGCCCTTAGAGCGCCTTGCAGACAAAGACCTCTTCGCTGCCGAAGGTACTGCCGGTGCGGTGGACCACCGGTTTGCCCTCCTGCAACTGCAGGTCTTTGATCGGGGCGACGACGGAGGCCGCCACCAGGCCGACGCACAATTCTGCCGGTTTGCCCACCGCCTGGGGGGGCAGGTTGATGCTCACTCTGGTGCTGTAGCTTTTGCCCGGCGAAAGGAGCGTAAAGCTATAGAGCGGCGGGAAGGTGGGCGAGAGCAGGCCAAGGCCAAATTGTCCGACGCGGATGCGATCGCCCGGCAGGACCGCGATGCGCCCCGGATTGAGGTCGTCCGGCGTCTTGGTGGCGTCGCTGCTCACAGCGTTGATCAGGACCACTTTTTCTTTTGAGCGGTTTACGATCTCGAAGCTGACTTCGAGGCGCTCTTTGGTGGCAGTGTGGTTCTGCACCGTCAGGGCAAATTCGGCGGCGTTCGGCTTGCCGGCAGGGACACCTGTCCCCTCGGCCAGAACGGTAGAAGGATCTTGCATGGTTGACACACTTCCTTGCTGAGTGCGGTTGGCTGATGTCGATGACTGGCAGGCAGCGAGAGCCTGGGCGCAGAGGAGCCCGGCGACGATCGCTGCCGAGCAGAGGGAGGTTTGTGCGATTCTCACAGCAGATAAACTCCGGCGATTACGTCAGAGGACCGGTGTAGTTGGGCCGCTGTTGCCGCCCCAATTCGTCGCTGATGCCCCGCTCGGTCGCGTAGGTCGGGTTGTCGCGCGAGGCCGGGGTGGCCGGGTTGTTGTCGTTGTCGAAGGGCACACCCTGGTTGGGCAGACCGACCGCCTGCCGCTCGTCGTTGTTGGCCGAGCCTGCCGGTTCGTCCGCGCCGGTGTAGGTGCCGGACTGCAGGGTGCCGGAGGTGATGTTCCAACCGTGGGACATCTCGTGGTAGAGCACCTCGAAGGGCGTCTCCTCCTTGCCGCCGATCTCGACGTTGATGTTGGGGTTGTAGCCGATCGTCACATCCTGACCGGCGGCGGGGTTGCCGCTCGCATCGAGGAAGGGATTGTTGCCCACCCCCCGGCCTGCCCAGTCGGCGTAGCCGTTGTCTACGTCGATCTGCCGGAAGGTGACGTTCTGGCCGGTGTTGTCGATGTCGCGCAGAAGCTGCTGGCCGTTCACCGACGAGCGCATCAGATCGAGGTCGTCTTCGACCCGGTCGCGGAAGGCCGCCTGCTCGTCGCCCGAGAGCGCCCGTGCGTCGGGGGTGTCCGGGTTGCCATCGACGTCGGCGTTGGTGTCAAAGGAGATGTTGCTGCCCAGGGTAGAGTCGAACTCCACCGCCACCGTGCGGTTGGTGCCCGCCCCGCCGTCGGTGCGATCGCTGCTGTCGGCGTAGAGCGTATCGTCGCCGCTGCTGCCCACGAGTCGGTCCTTGCCTTCGCCGCCGTTGAGGGTATCGTTGCCTTCGCCCCCCAGAACGGCGTCGTTGCCCCGACCGCCGGAGACAAAATCATCGCCGGTGCCGCCGCTCACGGTGTCGTCGCCTTTGCCGCCTTCGAGATAATCGTTGCCAGCATCGCCGGAGACCAGATCTTTGCCCTGGCCGCCGTAGATCGTGTCGTCGCCGTCGTTGCCGTAGAGTTCGTCGTCGCCTTTGCCGCCATCGATGTAGTCGCGGTCGGCTCCCCCAGAGATCAGATCGTTGCCGTCGCCGCCGATGAGCCGGTCTTTGCCCGCGCCGCCCCGCAGGTAATCGTTGCCCTGGCCGCCGTCGATAAAGTCCTTGCCCGCACCGCCGCTGATGTCGTCGTTGCCCGCACCGCCCTCGATGCGGTCATCGCCCGAGCCGCCGCTGATCCGGTCGTTGCCGTCGCCGCCCACCAGGTGCATGGCGTTGTGCACGCTCGCGTCTACCCGGATCGTGTCATCGCCCTTACCGCCGTCGATCGTGAGGTGATCGGCGTCGGCCCCCAGGTAGTCGTGCCCCCGGCCCCGGCCATCGCGGACGGTGACGCCATCGATGTTGCCGTCGTGGTCGCAGTGGGAGGTGACGTTGAAGGTGTCGTTGCGATCGCCGCCTGCGAGGGTGATGTTGCCCTTCGCGTCGCGGGTCTCGCTAAAAGAAGGCCCAGCTGGTGCCGCGCCCAGGGGAGCGGTGGGGGTCGAAGCGACGGTAGCGTCGTCTGGGGAAGTATCCGGTACAAAAGTCGGCAGGTCCATATCCAGGGCCGGAGCATCCCCATTGAGATCTTGATCGCCGGTGCTGAAGGGCTGATCGATGTCCAGTGCTGGAGCCTCTGCGTTCAGATCCTGATCGCCCGTACTGAAGGGAGCGTCCTCCAGACCAAAGTTGAGGCCGCCCATCTCTTGATCGAAGCTGTCGCCGAACGGATTACCGCCGTCCTGGCCCTGCCAGTCGAAGTCTTGCCCCCCGGCAGCGGGATCCTGTTCATCAAAAGCAGTATATACTAAATTTGGATCATAGTCCGTGCTCTCGGTGTCCAGCAGGCCCAGAGGCAGATCACCCGATTCGGCCCCGGCAGGTTCGCCCTCAGTGCCTTCTTCGCCGCTGTCGCTCTGCTCAGTCTCGGCGTAGGCATCGTCCTCTTCGCCGCCTTCGCCGCCGTAATCTTGTTCGTTGTCGAGCGGAAATTCTTCGTCCATAACTAACTCACCGTTGGGGTAATGTTTTCAAACCGCCTGTTCATCAGGTTCCCCTCTGTAGGCATCCTGGCAGTGGCCTTTAGGGGAGCCAGATCGAAGAAGGTGCTTTGAGGCGCAAGATTCAGTCAAGACACCGCTTGAGCGCTCTCAACCCTACATTAGGGCAGCGCCTGGGGCGCTATGCACGCAACGCACAACAATCTTGACGTTGCCTTTGACCGGGCTTTATACACAGCCGGAGGGGAGCGCTTTTTTGTCGGACGACTGGTTTTTGAGAACGAAGCACGATGCCCCCGGCAGGACTTGAACCTGCGCACAAGGTTTAGGAAACCTCTGCTCTATCCCCTGAGCTACGAGGGCACGTCCTGAGCGATTTTACTGTGTTCTTGCAGCGGTGCGGCAGAGGCAATCTCGACGAATTTCCCGGCGCGCCGGTGCTCTGGTGCTACGATGAGCCTCAATCCTGTCCTGGTGGCTATGGACCTGAAAGACTACATTCGCGATGTTCCCGACTTTCCAGAACCGGGCATTCTCTTTCGCGACATCACGACCCTGCTGGCGGAACCGGGAGCGCTGCGCTACGCGATCGATGCGCTGGCAGACAAAGTAGCGGGTCTGGCCCCCGATTATGTAGCAGGGATCGAATCGCGGGGTTTTATCTTTGGCACCCCCCTGGCTCTCGCCCTCGGCTGCGGCTTTGTGCCGGTGCGCAAGCCGGGTAAGCTACCGGCGGCGGTTTTTCGCGAAGAGTACACCCTCGAATACGGCAAGAACGTCCTTGAGATCCACCAGGATGCTCTGGGGACAGCAAGCCGGGTGCTCGTCGTCGATGATCTGCTTGCCACCGGCGGCACGGCGGCAGCGACAGCCCAACTGATTCACCGGGCAGGCGGCACAGTTGTGGGATTCGGTTTTATCATAGAGTTAACCTTTCTCAATGGGCGTGCAAGGCTGCCGGAGGGTACTCCGGCAGTTGCTCTGGTCTCTTACTAAGTGGGAAGGGGGTGGTGGCAGTATGACCCTGGTAACGGCTGAGCTTGCAGCACTCGAATTGCCGGACTGGCTCAAAGATTGCCTGGAACATCCACACGGTACGCAGGAAGCCAGTACGGCGGGGGGTGAGCCGATCTTGACCAGCGGTGGTCGGACGGTGAGCCTCGATCGCGCTCTGGTGGCCCGCGCCTTTGAATTTGCCTACCGGCTGCACGCCGGTCAGCGCCGCGCCTCCGGTGAGCCCTATATCATCCATCCGGTGCTGGTGGCCGGGATGCTGCGGGAGCTGGGCAGCGACAGCGCGATGGTGGCGGCAGGGTTTTTGCACGACATCATCGAGGACACCGACACCACCCTTGAGGAGTTAGAAAAGCTCTTCGGTGCGCCGGTCAGGCAACTGGTCGAGGGAGTGACCAAACTCTCCAAGTTCACCTTCGACAGCAAAGAAGAGCGCCAGGCCGAAAATTTTCGGCGGATGTTCCTCGCGATGGCCCAGGATATCCGGGTGATCGTCGTCAAGCTCGCCGACCGCCTGCACAACATGCGCACGCTCGACTTTTTGCCCGAGCACAAGCAGCGGCGCATTGCCCGCGAGACGATGGAGATCTTTGCGCCCCTCGCCAACCGCCTCGGTATCTGGCGCTTCAAGTGGGAGCTTGAGGATCTCTCGTTCAAGTACCTCGACCCCGAAGCTTACCGCAACATGCAAAAGCTCGTCTCCCAGAAGCGGGCCGAGCGCGAAGAATTTATCGATGTCGTCGTCAAGACCCTGCGCCGGGAGATCGAACGCCAGCACATCCAGGGCGAGATCACCGGGCGGCCCAAGCACCTCTGGGGCATCTATCAAAAGATGCAGCGCCAGCAAAAAGAATTCCACGAGATCTACGACGTCTCAGCGATCCGGATCATCGTCAGCGAGCAGGAGGAGTGCTACCGGGCGCTGTCGATCGTCCATAACAAGTTCCGCCCGATCCCTGGGCGCTTCAAGGACTACATCGGCCTGCCCAAGCCCAACCGCTACCAGTCGCTGCACACCGCCGTCGTCGGTCCGGAGGGCAAGCCGCTGGAGGTGCAGATTCGGACCCTCGACATGCACCGCACCGCCGAGTACGGCATCGCCGCCCACTGGAAATATAAAGAAGCGGGCTCGGTCGCTGTGAGCAGCCAGGAAGAAAAGTTTACCTGGCTCAGGCAGCTACTGGACTGGCAGAACGACCTCAAAGACGGCGGCGAGTACCTCGAAACCCTCAGAGAAGACCTTTTTTACTCCGAGGTCTACGTCTTCACGCCAAAGGGCGACGTGGTCGAGCTGCCGCGTGGAGCGACGCCAGTCGATTTTGCCTACCGCATCCACACCGAAGTCGGCAACCGCTGCGTCGGAGCGAAAGTCAACGACCGAATGGTGCCCCTCGACTCGCAGCTTAAAAACGGCGACATCGTCGAGATCCTCACCTCCAAAAGCTCGCACCCGAGCCTCGACTGGATCAACTTTGTCGTCACCAGTTCCGCCAAAAACCGCATCCGCCAGTGGTTCAAGCGCGCCCACCGCGATCAAAATATCGACCAGGGCCGCGAGATGCTCGCCCGTGAACTGGGCAAGAGCAACCTCGAAAATCTCCTCAGATCCGACCGGGTGCTCAAGATCGCCCAGCGCCTCAACTACAGCAGCGTCGAGGACATGCTCGCCGCTCTGGGCTACGGGGAGGTGACGCTGGCGAGCGTCCTCAACAAACTGCCAGAAAATACGCCGAGCGCAGCCGAGGCGATCGAGCTGCCGCAGCAAAAGACCGCCGGTGTGCCCGCCCCGAGCGACAAGCCGATTTTGGGCATCGAAGGGATGCCCTACCACCTGGCCAGGTGCTGCAATCCGCTGCCAGGAGAACCGATTATCGGCGTCGTCACCCGCGTCAACCGCTCGATCACCATCCACCACCACGGCTGCCCGAACGCCACCAAAGTCGATCCCGACCAGCTCATTCCCGTCGCCTGGAACCGCAGCTACTCCCAGCCGGGCCGTCCCCACACCTACCCGGTCGAAATCCAGGTAGAGGTGATCGACCGGATCGGGATGCTCAAAGACCTGCTCGATCGCCTCGCCAGCGAGCGGATCAACGTCCGCGACGCACGGGTGAGCACCTATCCCAACTCGACAGCGATCGTCGATCTTAAAATCGACATCACCGGCAAGCAGCAACTCGATCAGGTCACCGCTCAGATGGGCAAAATGGCCGACGTCCTCACGGTGCGGTGTCGCCACCGCCACCGCGAGTAAAAGTTCAACCGATCGCCGCCGCTTCTGAGTGCAGGGCTGCCTCGTCCTGTTCGCCGGTGCGGATGCGCACCACCCGGCTCACCGGCGAGACAAAGATCTTGCCGTCGCCGATCGTGCCGGTTCTGGCCGTGCGCACGATCACATCGACCACCAGCGCCGTCATGTCGCTCGCAACCACCGTCTCGATCTTTACTTTGTCTACAAAAGTCGCCGTATAGCGCGTGCCGCGATAGCTCATCGTGCTGCCTTTCTGGTGGCCGAAACCGGCCACCCGCGTCACCGTCATGCCGCTCACTCCCAGCTCGACGAGGGCCGATTTCACCGCCTCCAACCGTCCAGGCTGAATAATCGCTTCGATTTTTTCCATTTTTGTAGCCTTTGTTACTAGAACCTCAGCATAGGACGGCTCGCCGGTTTCTTGTAGTCTTTGTTACCAAAAGTCACTCCACCGGGGGCGAGCAGACTGGACAAAAAATGAGCAGATTTTGGTCTGGCACTTCCGCCGGTGCGGGAGGAGGCTGCTGTTGGAGACGACAACAGTAGCTGGGAGATGGTGATGGATATCTGGACATCGAAAAGACGGCTGGTAGTAGGCTTTCTGGTTCTGGGCGGAGTGGGTGTGGGGCTGGCCGCTGCCCAGGTAAACGCCTCCAGCCACCGCGAGGCACCCTTCATCACCACCCAGCCGAAACTGGACGGCACCGATTTTTATCTGTTCAACAGCTACGAGACGGGCCGTTCGGGCTTTGTGACGCTGATCGCCAACTACCTGCCCCTGCAAGATCCCTACGGTGGCCCGAACTACTTCCAGCTCGACCCGCAGGCGACCTACAGCATCCACATCGACAACAACGGCGATGCGAAGGCAGACATTTCTTTTAATTTCAAGTTCACCAACACCAACCAGAACCTTTCTTTGCCGATTGGCAGGCGGACCGTAGCTGTCCCCTTCATCAACGTCGGGCCGATCACGACCGCCGATCAGTCTGCCCTCAACGTCGTCGAGACCTACAAACTCAACGTCGTGCGCAGCGGCATCAGCCAGCCGGTGCGCAACGCCGCCGACGGCTCGACCACCTTCACCAAACCCGCCGACTACATCGGCACCAAGTCCTTCCCGGACTATCCGAGCTACGCAGCAAACTATATCTACAACATCAACATACCCGGTTGTGGGACGGCAGGCAGGCTGTTCGTCGGCCAGCGCAAGGATCCCTTCGTCGTCAACCTGGGCGAGGTCTTCGATCTGGTCAACGTCAGCAATCCACTGGGGGCAACGAACGCCGAGGCGGACGATCTGGCGGACAAGAACATCACCTCCCTCATCCTGGAGGTGCCCACCAGTTGCCTCGCCTCCGCCAGCAGCCCGATTATCGGCGGTTGGACCACCTCCAGCAACGCCCGAGGGCAGCAGTCGCGGCTGGCGAATCCGCTGGTGAACGAACTGGTGGTCGGTCTCAAGGACAAGGACACCTTCAACAGCAGCCAGCCCGTCCAGGATGCCCAGTTTTTGCCCTACGTCACCCACCCGACCCTACCGGCAGTGCTGCAGTTGCTCTTCGGCAGCGCCGGTGTCCAGGCACCGACGCTCCTGCCGCGCACCGACCTGGTTCAGGTGTTTCTCACCGGCGTTCCTGGCCTCAACCGGCCCCCCAGAGTCGCCCCCGCCGAGCTGATGCGCCTCAATACGAGCATCGCGGCTGTCCCGGCCTCCCAGCAGAACAACCTCGGGGTAATCGGCGGCGACAATGCCGGTTACCCGAACGGGCGGCGTCCGGGGGACGATGTCGTCGATATCTCGCTGCGGGTGGCGATGGGCAAGTTGCTGCCCGCCGACAAAGCTCCCTCCGGCCAGTTGCCCTTTACCGACGGTGCCTTCGTCGATGCGAGCTTCTTTGACCAGAGCTTCCCGTATCTGAAGACACCCATCCCCGGTTCTCCCAACAACACCCCCTGAGCCGATGCGTCCTCTGTTTGCCGGTGTGGTCTGGTGGTTCATCGGCCTGGTCTGGGCCGGGGCTGTCCAGGCTACACCTTATTTGCCTGCAAGCGACAATCAGGTGCTCGAACGGCTGCGCACCCGGCCCGCCGATCCGGCAGCGCGCGAACTGAGGGCACTGCGCAATCGACTGGCCCAAAAGCCCCGCGATCTGCAACTGGCTACAGGTCTGGCGAAGCGCTACATCGAGCAGGGCCGCCTCGAAGCGGACCCGCGCTACAACGGCTACGCCCAGGCGGCCCTCGCCCCCTGGTGGAACGCTCCCCATCCCCAGCCGCCGGTGCTTGTTCTGCGCGCCACCCTCCGCCAGAGCAACCACGACTTTGACGGTGCCGTGGCCGATCTGGAACAGGCCCGGAAAGTTGCCCCCGCCGATCCCCAGGTCTGGGTGACGCTGGCGCTGGTGCGGCAGGTGCGCGGCGAATATGCCGAGGCCAAGCGCGATTGCCTGCCGCTGCTGCACCTTTCGACGGAACTGGTCGCCATTACCTGCCTGGGTAGCGTGGCGAGCCTGAACGGCCAGGCCGCCGAAAGTTTTGCCCTGCTGGAGCGGGTGCTCGCCAGAAGCAGCACCGCCAGCGCGGCTGAAAAACTCTGGGCCCAGACGGTGCTGGCAGAAATGGCCGTGCGGCTCCGCCACCCTGGGCTGGCCGCGCCGCTTTTTAAGCGCGCCCTTGCCACTGGGCCCGACAGCTACCTGCTCGCTGCCTACGCAGATTTTCTGCTCGACGAGAATCGCCCCCAGGAGGCGATCGCTCTGCTTAAAGACCACACGCGGGTCGATGCGCTGCTGTTGCGCCTGGCGATTGCCGAGGCGGCGGTGGGGGCACCGGAGGCGGCCAACCACCGCCAGGCGCTCGCTGCCCGCTTCGCCGCTGCCCGCCTGCGGGGGGATACCGTTCACCGACGGGAGGAGGCCCGTTTTGCCCTGGAACTGGAGCGCCAGCCCGCCCAGGCTCTCGCCCTCGCCCTGGCTAACTGGCAGGTGCAGCGCGAACCGGCGGATGCCCGCGTATTGCTCGCTGCTGCCCTCGCCGCCCAGGACCGCGAAGCCGCCCGGCCTGTACAGGCGTGGCTGCGCCGCAACCACCTGGAAGATGCGCGCCTTGCGGCACTCGATAGACAACTGGGCCGCTGAGGAGGTCGCCAGCGTGAAAAGGTTCGTACTGCTTTTTCTTTGGGCCATTGCTCTGGTGGGGATTGTTCCGGCCCTGCCCGCCACCGCCCACAAGCCCAGCGACAGCTATCTGAGTATGAATATCGAGCGGGCGCACATCGGCGGGCAGTGGGACATCGCCCTGCGGGACCTCGACTATGGGATCGGGCTCGATGACAACGACGACGGAGCAATCACCTGGGGTGAACTGCGCGCTCGGCGCAGGGCGATCGAAGCCTATGCGCTTTCTCGACTGCAGGTGCGCGCCGATGGGAAAGCGTGTCCGCTCCAGCCTGTGAACCTCCTGGTAGATAACCACACCGACGGCACCTACGCGGTGCTGCGCTTCGCAGGCAACTGCCCCAGACCGGTCACGGCGGTCGAATTAAAGTATCAGCTCTTTTTTGACCTCGATCCCCAGCACCGGGGATTACTGAACCTGCGGACCGGCGGCCAGACCCAGACAGCGATCTTCAGCCCTGCCCAGGCCAGCCAGCGGCTCACCCTCACCTCTCACCCAATCGCCCAATTTCTCGATTTCGTCCGCGAGGGCGTCTGGCACATCTGGCTGGGCTACGACCACATTCTCTTTTTGCTGACGCTTTTGTTGCCGGCGGTGCTCACCCGCAAGGGCGGGCACTGGCAGGGAGCCAGTAGCCTGCGCCAGATCTTTGCAAACGTTCTGAAAGTCGTCACCGCCTTTACCCTCGCCCACTCGCTCACCCTCAGCCTCGCCACCCTAGGAGTGGTGCAACTGCCGTCCCGGCTGGTCGAATCGGCGATCGCCATCTCGGTCGTCTTCGCTGCCCTCAACAACCTCTAT